>NZ_JBUZVP010000018.1:0-150157 GCF_055409485.1 Pseudomonas sp. A125 | reverse complement strand
GCTGTCGAAACCTACATAACTCTTTGTTTACCAAGGAGTTTTCCGTTTCGACTGCGCCGGAAGTGGGGCGAATTATAGGCTTTCAGAATCTGCCGTCAAGGGTTAATTACGCTTTTGTTGCAGAAGGTGATTTTTTAGCAATAAGGCGCGGAATTCGGCGCATTACAGGTGGTATGCGCAGGACCAGGAGCAGAGCCCCTATAGATGCATAGACAGCCCACTCTTTCAGATCTGCCCGCACGATCCACAACATGTGCAGCAGACCCAGCCCGAGAATCACATAAACCAGCCGGTGCAACTTCTTCCATCGCGCGCCAAGGCGACGCTGGCTATAGCGATTGGACGTCACCGCCAATACCAATAAGGAAAGAAAGCCCAACGTACCGACAATAATGTAGGGCCGCTTACGCAGTTCGACACCCAGCTGCGACCAATCCAATCCCAGGATAAATACGCAATAGCCGGCCAGGTGCAAAACGACATACGCGAAGCACCACAACCCCAACTGCCGCCGCACTGCAATCCACCCCGCCCACCCGCTGAGTTTCTGCAATGGCGTCATGCCCAGGGTAATCAACAGCAAAATCAAGGTCCCCAACCCCAGCCGATCCACCAGCACTTTGCCGGGATCCGGCCCCAGCGCCAGGCTCCACGCCTCATACAGCCAATACAACGGCCATATCGCTGCGGCTATAAAGACGCCGAACCGCCAGATCGGGTAGCGCATCAATAGTTCTTCCGCAGATCAAGGCCCGTATAAAGAGAGGCGACTTCATCGGAGTAGCCGTTAAACATTTGTGTCTCGCGCACATTGGGACTGAACAGCCCACTGGGCAACCGCCGCTCCCGCGCCTGGGTCCAGCGCGGATGGTCGACGGTCGGGTTCACGTTTGCATAGAACCCATATTCACTCGCGGCAATGCTTTGCCAGGTAGTTTTCGGCTGCTCGCTGACCAGGCTGATGCGCACGATCGACTTAACGCTCTTGAACCCGTACTTCCACGGCACCACTAACCGCAACGGCGCACCGTTCTGATTAGGCAGCTCCCGCCCATACATGCCTACCGCCAGGATCGCCAAAGGATTCATCGCCTCATCCAGCCGCAGCCCTTCTACATAAGGCCAGTCGATCAAGGCGAAGTTGGAGCGCTGCCCCGGCATGCTCTTAGGGTCTTGCAGGGTTTCAAAACGGATGTACTTGGCATTGGAAGTCGGCTCGACGTGCTTGAGCAGTTCCGAAATAGGGAAACCCATCCACGGAATGACCATCGACCATGCCTCTACACAGCGCAGACGGTAGATTCGCTCTTCCAACTGATACGGTTTCATGAAGTCTTCAAGCGCATAGCGCCCAGGCTTGGCGACCTCTCCGTCGATCACCACACTCCAAGGCTCGGTCTTGAGGGAACCGGCATTGGCTGCAGGGTCGCCCTTGTCCGTACCAAACTCATAGAAGTTGTTGTAGTGGGTCGCGTCCTTGAACGGCGTGATCGCCTCATCCTTGACAGTAACCGCCTGCCACTTCGTACTCGGCAGCTTTTCGGCAAACCAGCCGGGCGCCTTGCCCGGCTCGACATCCGCATAACGCGCAGCATCATCCGCACTGGCCCAACGCGGCAGGCTGCTGGCAGCCATGCCGGCAAGCGCACCACCGAGCAAGCTGCGGCGAGAGAAATAGAGGGATTCAGGCGTGACGTCCGATTCTTGGCAATCAGACGCTTTGGGAAACTTGATTAACATGGCAACTCCGCAGCTTTGGAGGACAGATGCACCAATAGACTGCGGAGTATGGGGGAAATTACATTAAGGCAACGTTTTGCGTTGACGAAGATGCAGCAAGTACTGCACCGGCCCGGACGCCGCATAGACAAGGAATGCCAACAGCAAGATTCGCGGCGGGTCACTGAAGACCACAGCGAACACCAGCACCACTGCCAAAATCGCCACAAATGGCACACGCCCCTTGAGGTCCAGCTCCTTGAAGCTGTTGTACTTGATGTTGCTGACCATCAGCATGCCCGCCGCGGCGACCATCAAGGCCACCAGGAACGACATCTTGGAACCCTGGATGCCGTAATCGCTGAATGCCCAGACAATACCCGCCACCACACCTGCGGCTGCCGGGCTGGCCAAGCCAATGAAGTAGCGCTTGTCGGCAGTCCCCACCTGGGTATTGAAGCGTGCCAGGCGCAATGCCGCGCCAGCCACATAGATGAAGGCAACCATCCAGCCGACCTTGCCCATGTCACCCAGCGCCCAGGCGAATGCCAGCAATGCCGGCGCCACCCCAAAGGCAACCATGTCCGACAGCGAGTCGTACTCGGCGCCGAAGGCACTCTGGGTATTGGTCATGCGCGCCACACGCCCATCCAGGCCATCGAGGACCATGGCGACGAAGATCGCAATCGCGGCAAACCCAAAGTACTTGCTCGCTCCGACGGCATCGCCGGCCGCCAGGGCACTTTGGGCACTCATGGAGTTGATGATGGAATAGAACCCTGCAAACAGGTTCGCCGTGGTGAACAGATTGGGCAGAAGATAGATGCCACGATGCCGGACCTTACGGCCTTCAGCATCGTGCCCTTCTTCGATGTGTTCATCGATCGGTAGCAGGCTTTCGGCGTCAGAAGCCTGGTTTGGCTCTTCGGGACGTTCGCTCATGGACTTTACCTTGCAACGGTGTGAAAAATTTCGACAGAAACTTGCGGCGAGTGTTCGCCCGCAAACGATGCAGCTTTATACCAGAACCTGCCCCGCAAACGAAAAAACGCGGCCTAAGCCGCGTTTTCCCTTGGTACGTACGACTTAGTTTTTGGCTTTGTCGACGATCTTGTTGGCACCGATCCACGGCATCATGGAGCGCAGTTGCTCGCCGATGATTTCGATACCGTGAGCGGCGTTGTTACGACGCTTGGCGGTCATCGAAGGGTAGCCGGTTGCGCCTTCGGTGATGAACATTTTGGCGTATTCGCCGTCCTGAATACGTTTCAGGGCGTTGCGCATAGCCTGACGGGACTCGGCGTTGATCACTTCCGGGCCCGTCACGTACTCGCCGTATTCGGCGTTGTTGGAGATCGAGTAGTTCATGTTGGCGATACCGCCTTCGTACATGAGGTCAACGATCAGCTTCAGCTCGTGCAGGCATTCGAAGTAGGCCATTTCTGGCGCGTAGCCTGCTTCAACCAGGGTTTCGAAACCGGCTTTGACCAGCTCAACGGTACCGCCGCACAGAACGGCTTGTTCGCCGAACAGGTCGGTTTCAGTCTCGTCCTTGAAGGTGGTTTCGATGATGCCGGTACGACCGCCACCCACGCCAGCAGCGTAGGACAGTGCAACGTTCTTGGCGTTGCCCGAGGCGTCCTGGTAGATCGCGATCAGGTCAGGGATACCGCCGCCTTTGACGAACTCGGAACGCACGGTGTGGCCCGGTGCTTTCGGCGCGATCATGATCACGTCGAGGTCAGCGCGCGGCACAACCTGGTTGTAGTGAATCGCGAAGCCGTGGGAGAAGGCCAGGGTGGCGCCTTTCTTGATGTTCGGCTCGATTTCGTTCTTGTACAGCGCGGACTGGAACTCGTCCGGGGTCAGGATCATGACCAGGTCGGCAGCAGCAACAGCAGAAGCAACGTCAGTTACTTTCAGGCCGTGAGCTTCAGCCTTGGCAACAGTGGCCGAGCCTTTGCGCAGGCCAACAGTCACGTCAACGCCGGAGTCTTTCAGGTTGCACGCTTGAGCGTGGCCTTGGGAACCGTAGCCGATGATGGCGACTTTTTTGCCCTGGATGATCGACAGGTCACAATCTTTTTCGTAATAAACTTTCATGAGGTTCCTCTATATATCCAGGCCGTTAGGCCATTCACTAATTGGGTTAGATGCTGAGTACTTTGTCGCCACGAGCAATCCCGGTGACGCCACTGCGTACAGTTTCCAGAATCGAGGCCGTCCCGATCGACTGGATGAAGCTGTCCAGCTTGTCGCTTGTGCCGGTCAACTGAACGGTATAAACGCTGGCGCTCACATCGACGATCTGCCCGCGATAAATATCGGTAGTGCGCTTGATCTCGGCACGCTGGGCGCCGGTGGCCTTGACCTTGACCAGCATCAGCTCGCGCTCGATGTGGGCACTTTCCGACAAGTCGACCAGCTTGACCACTTCGATCAGCTTGTTGAGGTTCTTGGTGATCTGCTCGATCACCTCATCATGGCCCACGGTGGTCAACGTCAGGCGCGACAGGGTCGGGTCTTCGGTCGGCGCCACGGTCAGGCTTTCGATGTTGTAGTTGCGTTGCGAAAACAGACCGACCACACGTGACAGGGCGCCCGGTTCGTTCTCCAGAAGCAGGGAGATAATGTGCCGCATGATTAGGTCCGCTCCGTCTTGTTCAGCCACATATCGCGCATGGAGCCGTCTTTGATCTGCATCGGGTAGACGTGCTCGCTGGTGTCGACCTGAATATCAAGGAACACCAGGCGGTCCTTCATGGCGAACGCCTCTTCCATCATCGGCTTCAAATCCTTCAAATCGGTGATACGCATGCCGACATGGCCATAGGCTTCAACCAACTTGACGAAATCTGGCAGCGATTCCATGTAGGAGTGCGAGTGACGGCTGCCGTAGCTCATGTCCTGCCACTGGCGAACCATGCCCAGTACACCATTGTTCAGGCAGACGATCTTCACCGGCAGACCATATTGCAAGCAGGTCGACAGTTCCTGGATGTTCATCTGGATACTGCCTTCGCCGGTGACGCACGCAACGTCGGTGTCCGGGAAGTTCAGCTTCACACCCATGGCCGCAGGAAAACCAAAGCCCATCGTGCCCAGGCCACCGGAGTTGATCCAGCGGTTAGGCTTGTCGAACTTGTAGTACTGCGCCGCGAACATCTGGTGCTGACCCACGTCGGAGGTCACAAAGGCATCGCCCTTGGTCACTTCGCACAGGGTTTCGATCACGGTTTGCGGCTTGATGATGCTGCCGTCGCCCTTGTCGTAAGGGAACAGGCCGCGGTCACCGCGCCACTCATCGATCTGCTTCCACCAGCTGGCAACGGAATCCTTGTTCGGGGCTTCGCCGATTTCCTTCAACGCAGCAACCATTTCGGTCAGCACGCTTTCCACAGGACCTACGATAGGCACGTCGGCCTTGATGGTCTTGGAGATGGATGCCGGGTCGATGTCGATGTGGATGATCTTGGCATTCGGGCAGAATTTGCTCGCGCCGTTGATCACCCGGTCATCGAACCGCGCACCGACGGCGAGAATCACGTCAGCATGGTGCATGGCCAGGTTGGCGGTGTAGCTGCCGTGCATACCGAGCATGCCGACGAACTGACGATCCGAACCCGGGAACGCACCGAGGCCCATCAAGGTATTGGTTACCGGCAGGTTGAGCATCTTGGCCAGTTCGGTCAGCGGTGCGGAACCGCCGCCCAGAATCACCCCGCCACCCGAGTAAAGCACTGGACGCTTGGCCGCCAAGAGCATTTCTGCAGCCTTGCGAATTTGCCCCGAGTGCCCACGAACGGCCGGGCTGTAGGAACGCAGCTTGGCTTTCTTGGGGAAGATGTATTCGAATTTTTCAGCCGGGTTGGTCATGTCTTTCGGAATATCGACCACCACAGGACCCGGGCGACCGGACTGTGCGAGGTAGAACGCCTTCTTCATGACTTCCGGGATTTCCGAGGCATGCTTGATCATGAAGCTGTGTTTCACGATCGGCCGGGAAATACCGATCATGTCGGTTTCCTGGAATGCATCGGTCCCCACCATGGTGCTCGCCACCTGGCCGGAAATGATCACCATCGGAATGGAGTCCATATAAGCCGTCGCGATGCCGGTGATGGCATTGGTCGCGCCAGGGCCGGAAGTTACCAGTACCACACCGGCTTTACCGGTGGCACGGGCATAACCGTCAGCCATATGGGTAGCAGCTTGTTCATGGCGAACCAGGATGTGGGTAACAGCCGGTTCCTTGAACAGTGCGTCGTAGACATGCAGCAGAGCACCGCCTGGGTACCCGTAGATATAGTCGACGCCTTCGTCACGCAAAAAGCGGACGAGCATCTCACCGCCAGATAAAAGCTCCACGTTGTTCACCTCTAAAACGCCAGAATACCGTCCGTTAAAAACCGACGGGTCTTAATAGGTTTACTTCTCAGCAGAGCATGAGCGACGGTGGTCGCCGACTACGTCAGCACTGACTGAGCAAGTATTGGGAGCGTCCCAAGTGTTGCGGGATTTTCCCACCCAGCGCGAGGTAACGCGTTGCGGGTGTAACAGGTCGGCGCGGGTGTGCGCCTCATGATCTGCTGAGTGGGTCTGCTTCTGGCAGTCCCTCTACAGCGGACTTTGGATTCTTCTGTTTCAGCCCCTCCAAGTCAAGCAATAATTGCGCTTTTTTCCAACTAAGCGCATGAGAACGTAGAAGAAAGGGGCTTGAGGAGGGATAAAACTCGCCTGAATGGCGCAAAGCGGTAGAAATATGCGCAAGACTGCCGGAAAAACCGGCAGCCAGGCAATTAACGAGCGTCGACGATCAGTTGATCGAACTTTTTCAGCGCAGCCCGCAGGCCTTGGCTTTCAAGCGGCCGATCGGCGTAAACCATCTCGGCCATCTCCAAAATCCCTGACGCATTGGGTAACGGCAGGTCCTGCTCAAGGATTTGCTTCATCCGTGTCAGGAAAATCCATTGCAGCCACTGGTGAAAGTCCAGGGTGTCGACAGAAAAGGGTTCGACGCTGCTCAAGGCCTCGGCGCCGGGGGACACGTCGTCCCACCAGCCCTGCATGCGCAGCTCACGCTCGATCAACAATAACTGTTCGGCGATCGCCGGAAAGCGTGCATCCATCAGAGGCTTACCTTGGCTTTCTGCCGAGCCTGGGCAGCACCGGAAGCATCGCCCTGCTTCTCACGGGCATCGCCAATCAGGCTCCACAGGCTGGCCTGCAGATCCGGGCGACCATTGGCCAGGGTCAGGCCACGGCGGG
Source organism: Pseudomonas sp. A125 (assembly GCF_055409485.1). Lineage (NCBI taxonomy): Bacteria > Pseudomonadati > Pseudomonadota > Gammaproteobacteria > Pseudomonadales > Pseudomonadaceae > Pseudomonas > Pseudomonas sp. A125. The sequence goes on along the minus strand of NZ_JBUZVP010000018.1, from coordinate 143,170 downwards.
CAAACTGCTCTGCTTGCGGGGCATCGCCCTGGGCCATGCGGACCTGCGCCAGACGGTAAAGCACTTGCGGCTCCCGCGGCGCCACACGCTGGGCGCGCTCAAGGCTCGACGATGCGCCGTTCAAGTCGCCACCCGACTGCTGCTGTTGAGCAGTAGTCAGCAAGGCCAATACCGGACCATCCAGCTGTTCATCTGCTGACAAGCCACCGGCGTTGCTGGCGGACGGAATCCCGCTCGGCGTCGACGGCATGTTGTAGGTGCCTTGGCTGATCGGCGCCTGTTGAACCGGCGTAGAGTCGATCGGGCCCGAGGTGCTCGGGCCTGGCGTCCACGGCTGGGTGCTGATCGGTGCCGAGGTAGTTGCGCCACCGCCCGGGATCATTACCACCACACCGGAATCCTGAGGCACGGCTTGCGCCTTTGCCTGAGCCGGGCGGTTAGTGACGGTTTGACGGAAGCCGCCATTGGCCGAAATCCGGTCGTTGTTCGACACCGTGGTACTGGAATCCACCACCGGGATAGAACCCCGCTCCACACTGGCGCAACCACCGAGTAATGCCAAAACTGTAATAGCTGGAATCAACAACTTGTTCACGTGAAACCCTCTTTGCTTAATGCATCCAGCCCTTGACCCAATCCATCACCGATTCAGCACTCGCGGGTGCACTGGCACCGCACGCTGCGCCGGGTGGCGGTTCGCTGCCGCGAATATACGGCATCTGCACGGCGCCCGGACAGTTGGCATCGGAACCTTGCCCTGTATGCGGATCGATCCAGGCCTGGACGATATTGTCTGGCTGCGGCATGTTCAGCGGCAGTGGATCGGCCTTCTTCATGAAACTGGTCCATACCTGCAACGCGCCAGTGGCACCGGTGAAGGGTGTCTTGCCGTTGTCATCACGCCCCAGCCAAACCACCGCCAGCAAATCCTGACTGAAACCGGCGAACCAGCTGTCCCGCGAATCGTTACTGGTACCGCTCTTGCCGGCCAACGTGAGGTTGGCAGGCAGCACGTTATAGGCCGAGCGCCCGGTACCTTCACGCATCACGCGCTGCATGGCGTTCTGGATCAGGTAGATCGAGGCCGGGTCGAAGCGCTGCTGAATCTGGAACGGATAACGCTTGAGCGGTTCGCCTTCGGCCGTCAACACGCTGCGAATCCCGCGCATCGGCGTATTGAAACCACCGTTGGCCAGAGTCTGGTACATGGTTGCCACTTCCATCGGGCTCATCGCACCCGCGCCCAACAGCATCGATGGGAATGCCGGGAACTCACGCGTGATGCCCAACCGGGCGAGCGTCTTGAGCACATTCGGCACGCCCAGCTCAAGGCCGAGGCGAGAAGTCGAGATGTTGTAGGAATGCGCCAAGCCCTGATACAGGAAAATCGTACCGTGGGAGCGACGATCAAAGTTATGCGGCGTCCACATCTGGCCATCGGCACCTTTGACCGACAACGGGTCATCGGACAGCCAACTGGTCAGGGTGTACTTGCTCGGTTTTTCCAGCGCGGTCAGGTACACCGCCGGCTTGACCAGCGAACCAATTGGCCGCACTGCGTCGAGCGCCCGGTTGAAGCCGGCAAAGCTGGCCTGGCGACTGCCGATCATGGCCTGAACTTCACCGGTCTCCGGATTGGTCACCACCATCGCGGCCTCAACCTCGTCGGAGCCTTTACGGCCCGCCAGGCGCTTGAAGGTGTCGTTGACCGAGGCTTCGGCTTTCATCTGCAGGATCGGGTCGAAACTGGTGAAGATGCGCAAGCCCTCTTCGGTCAAGTCTTCGTCGCGGTAGTCTTCACGCAACTGGCGTTTGACCAGGTCGATAAAGCCCGGGAATGAACTGTCGGCAAGCTTGCCGCGAGTGGTCACACCCAGTGGCATTTTCTTCGCGGCAGCGACTTGTTCAGGCGTGGCGACGCCTTGCTGCTCAAGTACATCAAGCACCAGATTACGGCGTTCCAGCGCGCGCTCCGGGTTGCGACGCGGGTTGTAGTAGGACGGCCCCTTGACCATGCCCACCAGCAACGCCACCTGATGCAGCTTTAGCTCGGACAGCGGCTGGCCAAAGAAAAACTGGCTGGCCAGACCGAACCCGTGCACCGCACGCTGACCGTCCTGGCCGACAAACACCTCATTGAGGTATGCCTCAAGAATTTCCTGCTTGCTGTAATGCAGCTCCAGCAGCATCGCCATCATGGCTTCGGTCAGCTTGCGGGTCAGGCTGCGCTCGTTGGTCAGGTAGAAGTTCTTGACCAATTGTTGCGTCAGCGTACTGCCGCCCTGAGTCATCTTGCCGCCGGAGGTATTGACCCAAACAGCACGGGCGATGGACTTGGGCGATACGCCCCAGTGACTGTAGAAGTCCCGGTCTTCCACTGCAATCAGGGTATCCAACAGGTAAGGCGGCACCTGATCAAGCTTGATCAGGATGCGGTCTTCCAGGTTTTTAGGATAAATCCCACCGATCATTAAGGGTTCCAGGCGCACCACCGGCAATTTCGAGCCGTTGAGCGAGGACAGTTCAGCCACATAGTCGCCAGAGAAGCGCACGCGCACCGGCTGGGGTTTTTCCAGCCCCTCATAGAACTGGAAGCCGCGAGTGTTCAAGTCCACGGTGTTGCCGCTGACGGCTGCGGCGCCGGGGCCATTGCTTACGGCTTCGCGGCGATAGCCCAGGGCGTCGAGCTCGGTGAGGAAGTCATCCTTGCTCAACTTCTGGCCGGTGAACAGTTCCAGCGGGCGTGCGTAGACCTTGGCCGGAATGGTCCAGCGCTTGCCGGAGAACTTCTCCTGGACCACGGCATCAAGGTAAACCGCGAAGCCGGCGATCACTACAAGCCCCACCAGGCTGAGCTTAAGCGCCCAGCCCAGCCAGGGGCGCAGGCCGCGGGAAAGAGGTTTTTTACGGGAACGGGGAGATCGGGTACGAGTCATGGCGGCGGATTATACGCACTTTATTGATGACCAACATGAGCCGGACAGCGGTTTGCACGACCGTCTGTAGCAGCCATAATGCCCGCCATGAATTTTCCCAGACTCTGAAGGATCGCCCGTGAGCCAGTCCCTGATTACTGCCCTGCAAAACCCGGCCCTGTTTCCTCATCCGGTAGGTCAATTCCAAGTCATCGAAACCCATATTTCCTGGGTCCTGCTCACGGGTGAATTCGCCTATAAGATGAAGAAACCGGTGAATTTCGGTTTTCTCGACTTCACCAACCTGCAAGCCCGCGGTCACTTCTGCAATGAAGAGCTGCGCCTCAACCAGCGACTGACCGATGATTTGTATCTTGAAGTGTTGCCAATCACCGGTAGCGCCGAATCACCGCAATTGGGCGGTGACGGTCCCGTGGTCGACTACGTGCTCAAAATGCGTCAGTTCCCGCAAAGCCAACTACTCAGCACCTTGCAAGCCAACGGCGAACTGACCAGCGCGCACATCGACGAAATGGCCAGGCAAATCGCGCACTTCCATCTGAACGCCCCGAAAGTCCCGGCAGCCCACTCCGCCGGCACGCCGCACGACGTCATGGCGCCGGTGCTGCAGAACTTCGAGCAGATCCGCCCGTTCCTCAGTGACAAGGCCGACCTGGTGCAACTGGATGCCTTGCAGGCCTGGGCCGAAAGCAGCTTCGAGCGCCTCAAGCCTTTGTTCGAACAGCGCAAGCTCAATGGCTTCACCCGTGAATGCCACGGTGATATCCACCTGGGCAACGCCACGATGATTGATGGCCACGTAGTGATTTTCGACTGCATCGAGTTCAACGAGCCGTTCCGCTTCACCGATGTGTATGCCGACACCGGCTTCCTGGCGATGGACCTGGAAGACCGTGGCCTCAAGAGCCTGGCGCGGCGCTTCATCAGCCAGTACCTGGAGCTGACCGGCGACTACCAAGGCCTGGAGGTGCTGAACTTCTACAAAGCCTACCGTGCCCTGGTACGCGCCAAGGTCGCACTGTTCAGCATGCCTTCCGAGGCGGACGCCGTGCAGCGCGCGACCACGCTGCGCCAATACCGCAACTACGCCAACCTGGCAGAAAGCTACAGCACCATCCCATCGCGCTTCCTGGCCATCACGCATGGCGTATCGGCCGTTGGCAAAAGCCATGTGTCCATGCGCCTGGTAGAAGCACTGGGTGCAATTCGCCTGCGTTCAGATGTGGAACGCAAGCGGCTGTTTGGCGAGCAGAAGGTCGAGAACACACCCCAGGCCGGAATCTACGCCTCAAACGCCAGCGCTGCGACCTACGCGCGCCTGAACGAAATCGCCGACACCGTGCTGCGGGCCGGTTTCCCGGTAGTACTGGATGCGACCTTCCTCAAGCGCGAGCAACGCGATGCAGCGGCCAAAATTGCCGAGGCTACCGGTGCGCCGTTCCTGATCCTCGACTGCAATGCGCCACAGCCCGTGATCGCCGCTTGGCTGGCACAGCGCCAGGCAGACAAGAACGATCCATCCGACGCCACCCTGACGATCATCGAAGAGCAACAGGCCACCCGTGATCCGCTCAGTGCCGAAGAGTTGCTGCTCAGCAAACGCGTAGAGACCAATGAAAGCGGGACTCTGGATGCATTAGTGGCCCATATTCGCCAACGCCTGCCGGGCCTGTAAGAAATATTTCTTGGTCGTGTAGCCTTCCAGGGCTCACGACCCGGCAACAGTGGCACTATAATGGCGTCATAATTCCAACACGGGAGTCGCCATTGTGAGCCAGCCAAAGCTACTTGATACCCCGCTCTACGCGCTTTTGCATAAAGATGACATCCGTGGCTTCAACCAGGAGCGCCCGCAAGATGGGGCCATCGATATGCGCGGCGGCGACTTTCGCGGCCTGGACCTGCGCGAACTGAACGCGCAAGGGGTGGATTTCACCGATGCTTACTTCCGCTCCGCGGACTTGCGTGGCCTGGATTTGCGTGGGTGCCCACTGGAAGGCGCGAGCCTGGCACATGCGCAAATCTCCGGCACTTACTTCCCGCCTGAATTGAGCGCCGACGAGATCCTGATGTCCGTCAATTTCGGCACGCGCTTGCGCTATCGCACTCGATAAACAGCGGTATCGGCACCCGGCTGTGCGCAAGCGTACCGGGGCGCCTCGCCCCTTTCCCACATCAAAATCCCGCCTGCCTTAGATGCTTTTAGGTCGTTGCCGACCAAAGAACTACGCTTTTCCTACTGAGCGCTACACTCCTTTCAGGCTTGCCTGGTCACGATACCCACCGAACCATTCGGCCGTCGCAAGGAGGCTTGATGAATGATGAGCTGCAACACCTGAAAAACCTTGGCAAGACGTCGGCGCAATGGCTGCATGCGGTGGGCATCCACAGCGCGTCCGACCTGCGCCGCCTGGGGGCAGTCGACGCTTATCGCGCCGTACGTACCCGTGGCTTCAGGGCATCCAAAGTGTTGTTGTACGCCATTGAAGGCGCACTGATGGATGTGCACTGGAATGACATTCCTGTTGAACGCAAGGAAGCTTTAAACCGTCAGCTGGACGCTCTTTCGGCTCGCCAGAAGAATTGAGTCGGCAACTTGCACCAACGTTTGCTGGGGCTGCAACCCAATATTTGAGGAAATCCGAAGAAGTCGCAAAACAAATGTTGACTCTCAAATGAGAATCGTTATGATTATCACAACTGGTCGCGAGATCAGCCGATAACTGGAAGACCATTGGTTCGGACTCTCAGATTATCTCCTCATCAGGCTAATCACGGTTATTTGACCCGGCTCTTGCCGGGTCTTTTTTTGCCTGCAGAAAGCGGCCCGAAAAGGCAGTGCTTCAGCGTGCAATGATCAATGGATGCCCACGCTCGGGGTGCGGCTGTACCAGCACATCCAGCCCGAATACCGCCTTGAGCGGTTCAGGCCGCAAGACCTGCCCAGGCGTATCCAAGGCATGGGGCCGCCCACCTTCGAGCAGCAGGATGCGATCACAGTAGCGCGCCGCCAGGTTCAGGTCGTGAAGAATCACCAACACGGCCGCACCACGGTCGGCAAAGGTGCGAATCGCTTGCAAGGTGGTGTGCTGGTGCAGCGGGTCAAGCATCGATGTTGGCTCATCCAGCAGCAAGGTCTGCCCCGCCTCACCCGGCCACAGCTGCGCCAGCACCCGCGCCAGGTGCACACGCTGCCTTTCGCCGCCCGACAACGCCAGGTAGCTGCGACCGCTCAAGTGTCCGACGTCGGCGGCCTGCAAGGCCGCGCTGATAATTTCATCGTCACGCACCCGACCGGTTTGATGGGGCAAGCGCCCCATGCCAACCACTTCTTCGACACGAAAGGCAAAGTCCAGGGTCGAGGCCTGCGGCAGTACCGCCAGGCGCTGGGCACGCTGGGCGCCGGCCCAGTCTTTCAGCTCGCGCTGGTCCAGCCATACGCGCCCCTGGTCCGCGTGAAGCTCGCCGCATAACGCACCAAGCAAGGTACTTTTACCAGCGCCGTTGGGGCCCAGCACACCGAGCACCTCACCCGGTAGCAGCTCCAGGGTGACATCCGCCAATACGGTTTTACGCCCACGGCGGATCAGCAGGTCTTCTACTCGTAGCATCAGGCACGCCCTCGCAACAACAGGTAGAGGAAAAACGGCGCACCGATAAACGCAGTAACAATACCAATCGGCAATTCAGCCGGGGCCAAGGCCAGGCGAGCCACCAGGTCGGCGAACAGCAGCAAACTCGCCCCCGCCAGCACCGAGGCCGGCAGCAATACCCGGTGATCCGGCCCCGCCAGCAGGCGCACCAGATGCGGCACCACCAGCCCAACAAAACCGATCATGCCCGCGGCCGCCACTGCGGCACCCACGCCAAGCGCGGTGCAGAACACCAATTCACGCTTGAGGCCTTCAACATCAATCCCCAAGTGGCTGGCTTCCGACTCACCCAGCAACAATGCATTCAGCGCCTTGGCCCGGCGCGGCAACCATAGGGCTACGCCGGCGCTCACCAGCAACAGCGGCCACAGTCGCGAATAACTGGCGCCGTTCAGACTGCCCAGGTTCCAGAACGTCAAGGTGCGCAAGGTGGCGTCATCCGCCAGGTAGGTAAACAGCCCCACTGCCGAACTGGCGAGGGCCGTCAGGGCGATGCCCGCCAGCAACATGGTCGCGACATTGGTTTGGCCATTGCGCCGCCCCAGCCGATAGACCAGCGCTGTCACCCCCAAACCACCGAGAAAGGCACATAGCGATAGCAGATACGGCCCAAGCGCGTCCGGCACGCCACCCAAAAAAGAACCACCGACAATCGCAATCGCTGCGCCCAGCGCCGCGCCGCTGGACACCCCGACCAAGCCGGGGTCGGCCAAGGGGTTACGAAACAACCCCTGCATCGCAACGCCCGAAAGCGCCAGGACCCCGCCGACGGCCAGGCCCAATAACGTACGCGGCAAGCGAATCTGCCCGAGGATCAACTCCGCCTGCTCCAGGCCCTGCGCCTCGATAGGCACACCCAGTAAACGCAACGCTGCTCGCAAGGTGTCGATCAACGGCAAGCTGACCGGCCCCAAGGCCAATGACAGCCAGATCGCAAGCACACACAGCAGGCTCAAGCCAATAAACAAGGTTCGCGGTTTAACCAGAGTGGTCATTGGGCAGTTTTAGCCTGGGATGGATAAAATCCGGCGGAGAGTTTCACCAGGCTTTGCGGCAAGCGCGGCCCAAGCCCACCCACCAGCAGCGTCGGGTCCAGTTCATAGACGCGCCCGTTCCTGGCTGCCGGCGTCGAAGCCAGGATCGGGTTCTCCTTGAACAGCGCCGCGCGGGCTGCGTCACCCGTCAAGGCACGGTCGGCGAACACCAGCACGTCCGGGTTGAGCCCCGCCAGCGACTCCACGGAAAACGGTTTGTAACCACTGTGGGTCGCCAGGTTATGGCCGCCGGCCTGCTGCAGCATCCAGTCAGCCGCCGTGTCTTTACCCGCGATCAGCGGTTTGCCACCGGCATGCCCCAGCAACAACAGCACTCCCGGTGCTTTTTGCGTGGCCTGCGCGTTGGTCACCCAATTCTTTTGTTGATCCAGTTGTTTCTGATAGTCGCTGAACAGCTCCGCAGCCCTGGCTTCGGTGCCCAGCAGCTTGCCCAAATGCTGAAGGTTGCCTTGCAAGGTCGGCAGGTCCGGCTCGGCCGAAAACAGCTCTACTTTCACACCGGCATTGCGGATTTGCGCCAGCACTGGCGGCGGGCCCATCTCCTCGGTGCCGACCAGGATTTGCGGGCGCAAGCTCAAGATGCCTTCTGCCGACAACTGGCGCTGATAACCAATGCTCGGCAACGCCTTGAGGGATTCTGGATGCTGGCTGGTGGTGTCCACGCCCACCAGTTTCGACTCACCGCCCAGGGCCGTCACCCATTCCGATAACGCGCCACCGGCACTGACCCAGCGTTGTGGCAGTTCAGAGGCTTGGGCCCCAGCGTTGACCAGCAGTCCGACAACGAGCGCAATAGCGCTGGTACTCAGGCGCATAACAGGGTTTCCTTCCAGGAGGTGAGCCCGCTGAAACACTCGCAATGTGACAGATCAACGCTGCCCGACATCGTACAGAGCGCCCAGTCAGCTACGGGCGAAGCCGGCATTTGATAATTGTTTGCATTTGCACGTCAAGCTCCGGGGCGCTGCGGCCCACCCAGGATAGCCTTGCAGCCCACAAACGGCGGTACTTAAGGATCGATATGAAGTTTCTGTGCACTTCCAGCGAACTCGCACCCAACGCCAGCCGCGGTTTCGATATCGACGGGCGCAAGCTGTTTGCCGTGCGCCGCGAAGGCATTGCCTACTTCTATATCAACCGCTGCCCACATCGCGGGGTGCCACTGGAATGGCAGCCGGACCAATTTCTGGACCCGAGCGCCAGCCTTGTCCAGTGCGCCACCCATGGCGCACTGTTTTTGATCGAGAGCGGTGAGTGCGTCGCCGGGCCCTGCGCCGGCCAGAGCCTGACCGCCCTGCCCGGCCGCGAGGACGAACAGGGCCTGTGGGTGCAAATCTAATCGCCGAGTACTACTTCCAGTCGACGGTCGACGCAGATTTCTTCTGACGTCAGCCGTACACCATAGGCCAACACTTCGACGCCCGCCGCCTTGGCCTCACGCAACGCAGCGGCATAACCGGCATCAATTTCTTCAGCAGGGCGCACCGCATCGATCCCCGAGAGGTTGACGCAGTAAAGCTGCACCGCCCGAACCCCCTCGCGCGCCAAGTGCGCCAGCTCCCGCAAATGCTTGGCCCCGCGCTGGGTCACGGCATCGGGAAACGCCGCGGTCGACGTCCCGTCAAACCCAAGGGTGACGCTTTTGACTTCGACGTACGCAGCGCCCGTCGGGTAATCCAGGCGAAAATCGATCCGGCTGTTTTCCTGGCCGTAGGGTACTTCGCGCCTCAACGCGGTAAAGCCATTGAGCTCGGCGATAACCCCGGCCCGCAGCGCTTCTTCCACCAACTGATTGGCCCGCGCAGTGTTCACGCACGCCAGGCGCCCCTGCGGGGTTTCGCTGATTTCCCAAGTACCAGGCAGCTTGCGCTTAGGGTCATTGGAGCGGCTGAACCAGACCTGGCCACCCTCCACCATGCAATTGAACATCGAGCCGGTGTTGGGGCAGTGAATAGTCAGCAACTCGCCGGTAACGGTTTCGATATCGGCGAGAAAACGCTTGTAGCGGCGAATCAGCCGGCCTTCTTCGAGGGGAGGATTAAAACGCATCAGCCTTGCCAGCTCCGCAAGCCACGGGCAATTCGCTCAACGGCTTCCTGTAGGCGATCAAGGTTTTGCGTGTAGGCAAAACGCACATGGTGACCGGCTTGATAACGGCCGAAATCCAGGCCCGGGGTAAAGGCCACGTGTTCGGTTTCGAGGAAGTGCCGGCAGAAGGCAAAGGCATCGCCACCGAATGCGCTGATATCGGCATACAAGTAGAACGCGCCTTCCGGCTCAACGGCGATACCGAAGCCAAGCCCTCGCAGGGCTGGCAGCAGGAAGTCGCGGCGCCGGCCAAACTCGGCCCGGCGGTCCTCAAGAATGCCTAACGTTTCTGGGGTAAAGCAGGCCAGGGCCGCATGCTGGGCCATGCTCGGCGCGCTGATGTAGAGGTTCTGCGCCAGCTTTTCCAGTTCACCCACGGCAGCCGGCGGTGCCACCAGCCAGCCAAGGCGCCATCCGGTCATTCCGAAATACTTCGAAAAGCTATTTAAAACGAAGGCTTCATCGTCAACTTCCAGCACGCTGGCGGCATCGGTGCCGTAGGTCAGGCCGTGATAAATTTCATCCACCACCAGGTGCCCGTTGCGCGCCTTGATGGCACTCGACAGCCCGGCCAACTCATCGCGGGTGAGGATGGTGCCGGTCGGGTTGGCGGGCGACGCGACCAACGCGCCCACGCTGTCTTGATCCCAGTGGCGCGCCACCAGGTCGGCAGTCAGTTGATAACGCACCTCAGGGCCGACCGGGACCAGCTGGGCCGCGCCTTCAACCAGTCGCAGGAAGTGACGGTTGCACGGGTAACCAGGGTCTGCCAGCAGCCAGTGTTTGCCAGGGTCCACCAGCAAACTGCTCGCCAGCAGCAAGGCACCGGAGCCGCCGGGGGTGATCAGAATTCGCTCAGGGTCGATGCCCAGCCCGTAACGCTGCTGGTAGAACCCGCTGATGGCTTCGCGCAATTCCGGCAGCCCGCGGGCCGCCGTGTAGCGGGTCTTGCCATTGGCCAGTGCCGCCTGCCCGGCCTTGATAATCGGCTCGGCGGTGGTGAAGTCCGGCTCGCCGATTTCCAGGTGAATCACGTCGTGCCCGGCGGCCTGTAATTCATTGGCCCGCGCCAGCAACGCCATGACATGGAAAGGTTCGATAGCGCGGCTGCGCGCACTGTAGGGCTGAGCCATTAGCCTTCCTTAACTCTGAGGACAAACCCCGATTCTACCCAACCCGCCGCGCAAAACCTGCTCTATTGCCCGAAGACGTGTAGCGGGCGTGGCGAGCAACTACCTGCAAAACAGCTAAAATCAACATTCGAGACCGTACAACCCCGCCCTGCTGGGGCCTGCGGCGGTTTGCACGCCTCACAAGACGGTGCCTCGACAACCGGGAGTGGCGCACCCCGAATCTATCTGGTAAGTTCGCCCGCTTGCAGCCGCAGGGCCGGCAGGTGTCGGTGATGTTGCAATCCTGCGCAATGGATTAGAAGAGTGAGAGGCGGTCCATTCATGCCCACCCAAGCAAAGCAACAGAGCATCAGCGGCTTCCAACCCTACGTCGAATCGAAGGGTGAGGAATACATGGGCAAGCCCATGCGCGAACACTTCTCCAAGATCCTGAAGCAGTGGAAACAGGACTTGATGCAAGAGGTTGACCGTACCGTTGACCATATGAAGGACGAAGCGGCCAACTTCCCGGACCCGGCAGACCGTGCCAGCCAGGAAGAAGAGTTCGCGCTTGAACTGCGCGCCCGTGATCGCGAGCGCAAGCTGATCAAGAAGATCGACAAGACCCTGCAACTCATCGAAGACGAAGAGTATGGCTGGTGCGAGTCCTGCGGCGTCGAGATCGGTATTCGCCGCCTGGAGGCGCGTCCTACCGCCGACCTGTGCGTAGACTGCAAGACCTTGGCTGAAATCAAGGAAAAACAGGTCGGCAAGTAATCACTGCCGGGCTGAACAAATGGGGCGTGCGAACGCCCCATTTTTGTTTCTGGCGCTGGGTGGTTTTCCAGTAGTATCCGGCCCATGACTGCCTCCTCCTATATCGGGCGTTTCGCCCCCACGCCCAGCGGACACCTGCACTTCGGTTCCCTGGTCGCTGCCCTCGCCTCCTACCTCGACGCCCGTGCCAATCAAGGCCGCTGGCTGATGCGCATGGAAGACCTCGATCCGCCACGGGAAGAGCCCGGTGCCCAGGCGGCGATCCTCAATGCCCTGGAAAGCTACGGCTTTGAATGGGACGGAGAATTGGTCCGACAAAGCGAGCGGCATGATGCCTACGCCGAAGTGCTCAACCGCCTGTTCAATCACGGCCTGGCCTACGCCTGCACCTGTTCGCGCAAGCAACTGGAGCCCTACAACGGGATTTATCCGGGGCTGTGTCGCAATGCCGGCCACGGCCAGCAAGATGCCGCCATCCGCCTGCGGGTGCCGGAGCTGGAATACCATTTTACCGACCGCGTACAAGGCCAATTCCGACAGCACCTGGGCCGCGACGTAGGCGACTTCATTATCCGCCGCCGTGACGGCCTGTACGCCTACCAACTGGCGGTAGTCCTCGATGATGCCTGGCAAGGTGTGACCGACATCGTGCGTGGCGCCGACCTGCTCGACTCCACGCCACGCCAACTGTACCTGCAAGAATTGCTGGGCCTGCGCCAACCGCGTTACCTGCATGTGCCGCTGATCATCCAGCCGGACGGTAACAAGCTGGGCAAATCCTACCGTTCACCGCCCTTGACCACCGGCCAGGCGACGCCTTTGCTGTTAAGGGCGCTGCGTGCCCTGGGCCAGCCCGCGGGCGACGAGTTGAACCACGCCAGCCCACGGGAACTGCTGGATTGGGGCATTGCACACTGGGATGCCGCACAGATCCCGCGCACCCTCACGCTGGCCGAAGCGCAATTGCGCTGAAGGCGCTTGCAGCTTGCGAACCATCCGTTACCATCGCCGCAGTTTTTCAATCAGAGGCCAACATGTACATCTATCGATTGGTCCTGCTGCTGGTCGTCGGGATCTACCTGTTTTCACCCGCCATCATGGATTGGTGGATCGACGCCACAGGCGCCTGGTACCGGCCCTATCTGCTTTGGCTGATTCTGATCGTCGTGACTTTCATCCTGCAGAGCCAAAAAGATGCCGATGAGCTTTAGCCTGACCGAGATGCTGCTGATCAGCGCCGCCTACCTGGCCGCGCTGTTCGGGGTAGCCTGGATCAGTGAGCGTGGAATGATTCCGCGGGCGATCATTCGCCATCCGTTGACCTACACCTTGTCGCTGGGCGTGTACGCCAGCGCCTGGGCGTTTTATGGCACGGTGGGCCTGGCCTATCAGTACGGTTACGGCTTTCTTTCGAGTTATCTCGGGGTGTCCGGGGCGTTTTTGCTGGCGCCGGTGCTGTTGTACCCAATCCTCAAGATCACCCGAACCTATCAGCTGTCGTCCCTGGCTGACCTGTTTGCGTTCCGTTTTCGCAGCACCTGGGCCGGTGCGCTGACCACGATTTTCATGCTGATCGGTGTGCTGCCGTTGCTGGCGTTGCAGATTCAGGCCGTGGCCGACTCCATCAGCATCCTCACCCGTGAGCCGGTGCAACATCGCGTTGCATTGAGCTTTTGCGCACTGATCACCCTGTTCACGATTTTCTTCGGCTCACGGCATATCGCCACCCGTGAGAAACATGAAGGCCTGGTGTTCGCGATCGCGTTTGAATCGGTGATCAAGCTGATCGCCATTGGCGGTGTCGGCCTGTATGCGCTCTACGGCGTCTTCGACGGCCCGCAACAACTGGAGCTGTGGCTGCTGCAAAACCAGACCGCCCTGGCCGCGCTGCACACGCCCTTGCAGGAAGGCCCGTGGCGCACACTGCTGCTGGTGTTTTTCGCGTCGGCCATCGTGATGCCGCACATGTACCACATGACCTTCACCGAAAACCTCAACCCGCGCTCGCTGGTCAGCGCCAGCTGGGGCTTGCCGCTGTTCCTGCTGCTGATGAGCCTGGCGGTGCCGCTGATTTTGTGGGCCGGGCTGAAGCTGGGCGCCACCACCAATCCGGAATACTTCACGCTGGGTGTCGGCATCGCCGCCAACAGCAAGTCGCTGGCGCTGCTGGCGTATGTCGGCGGTTTATCGGCGTCCAGCGGGCTGATCATCGTCAGCACCCTGGCGCTGTCCGGGATGGCGCTCAATCACCTGGTGCTGCCGCTGTATCAGCCGCCGGCCGAAGGCAATATCTACCGCTGGCTGAAATGGACCCGCCGGGCGCTGATCGTCGCGATCATCATGGCCGGCTATGGCTTCTACCTGTTGCTGGGTGCCGAGCAAGACCTCGCCAACCTGGGCATCGTCGCCTTTGTCGCCACGCTGCAGTTCCTGCCGGGCGTGCTGTCGGTGCTGTACTGGCCGACCGCCAACCGCCGCGGGTTTATCGCCGGGTTGCTGGCCGGGATCCTGGTGTGGACCGTGACCATGCTGTTGCCGCTGGTGGGCAACCTGCAGGGCTTCTACATCCCGTTGCTGAACATGATCTACGTGCTGGACGACACCAGTTGGCACATGGCGGCGATTGCTTCGCTGGCGGCCAACGTGCTGATGTTCACCCTGATTTCGCTGTTCACCAACGCCAGCCCCGAAGAAACCAGTGCCGCCGAAGCCTGCGCGGTAGACAACGTACGCCGCCCGCAGCGCCGCGAACTGCACGCCGCCTCGCCCCAGGAATTCGCCACGCAACTGGCCAAGCCGCTGGGCGCAAAGGCCGCGCAAAAAGAAGTCGAGCAGGCCCTGCGCGATCTCTACCTGCCGTTCGATGAGCGCCGGCCTTATGCCCTGCGCCGCCTGCGTGACCGTATCGAAGCCAACCTTTCCGGCTTGATGGGCCCGAGCGTGTCCCAGGACATGGTCGAGACCTTCCTGCCCTACAAGGCCGGCGGCGAAAACTATGTGACCGAAGACATCCACTTCATCGAGAGCCGGCTGGAGGATTACCACTCGCGCCTCACCGGCCTTGCCGCCGAACTCGATGCCCTGCGCCGCTATCACCGCCAGACGCTGCAGGAGCTGCCGATGGGCGTCTGTTCCCTGGCCAAGGACCAAGAGATCCTGATGTGGAACAAGGCCATGGAAGAGCTCACCGGCATTGCCGCCCAGCGCGTGGTGGGTTCGCGCCTGAACACCATTGGCGACCCGTGGAAGGAACTGCTCCAAGGTTTCATCAACCTGCCCGACGAACACTTGCACAAACAGCACCTGGCCCTTGATGGCCAGACCCGCTGGTTGAACCTGCACAAGGCGGCCATCGACGAACCCCTGGCGCCCGGTAACAGCGGCCTGGTGCTGCTGGTGGAAGACCTGACCGAAACCCAGATGCTCGAAGACAAGCTGGTGCACTCCGAGCGCCTGGCCAGCATCGGCCGCCTGGCCGCCGGCGTGGCCCATGAAATCGGCAATCCGATCACCGGTATCGCCTGCCTCGCGCAAAACCTGCGGGAGGAGCGCGAGGAAGACGGCGAAATCATCGAGATCAGCGGGCAGATTCTCGAGCAGACCAAGCGTGTTTCGCGCATCGTGCAGTCGCTGATGAGCTTTGCCCACGCGGGCGCCCATCAGAATCACGACGAAGCGGTGTGCCTGGCCGAAGTTGCCCAGGATGCTATTGGGCTGCTGGCCTTGAACCGGTGCAATTTCGAAGTACAGTTCTTCAACCTGTGCGATCCGGAACACTGGGTCGACGGTGATTCACAACGCCTGGCCCAAGTGCTGATCAACCTGCTGTCCAACGCCCGTGATGCATCCCCGGCCGGCAGCGCAGTACGGGTCAAGAGCGAGGCTTTCGAGCACACGGTCGACTTGATCGTCGAGGACGAAGGCAGCGGCATTCCACAGAACATCATGGATCGATTGTTCGAACCCTTCTTCACCACCAAGGATCCGGGTGAAGGTACCGGTCTGGGCCTTGCACTGGTCTATTCCATCGTTGAAGAGCATTATGGACAAATCACCATCGACAGCCCGGCTGACACCGAAAGCCAACGCGGCACCCGTATTCGGGTGACATTGCCGCGTCATGTCGAAGCGACGTCCGCTGTGAACTGAGACCGTCGAGAGAGTTGAATCAATGCCGCACATTTTGATCGTCGAAGACGAAACCATTATCCGCTCTGCCTTGCGTCGCCTGCTTGAACGTAATCAGTACCAGGTCAGCGAAGCCGGCTCGGTGCAGGAAGCCCAAGAGCGTTTCAGCATTCCCACGTTCGACCTGATCGTCAGTGACCTACGTTTGCCCGGCGCCCCCGGCACCGAGCTGATCAAGCTCGGCCAAGGCACTCCGGTGCTGATCATGACCAGCTACGCCAGCCTGCGCTCGGCAGTGGACTCGATGAAGATGGGCGCGGTGGACTACATCGCCAAGCCTTTCGACCACGACGAGATGCTCCAGGCCGTGGCGCGCATCCTGCGTGACCGCCAGTCTGCCAGCAGCGCACCGGCTGAACGCCCGGCAGCGGGCAAGGCCGTCAATGGTGCTGAAAAGCCCGGCGTGGATAACAGCAATGGCGAAATCGGCATCATCGGCTCCTGCCCACCGATGCAGGACCTGTACAGCAAGATCCGCAAAGTGGCGCCAACCGACTCCAATGTATTGATCCAGGGCGAGTCCGGTACCGGTAAAGAACTGGTGGCCCGCGCCCTGCACAACCTGTCCAAGCGAGCCAAGGCACCGATGATCTCGGTGAACTGCGCAGCCATTCCCGAATCGCTGATCGAATCCGAATTGTTCGGCCATGAAAAGGGGGCCTTTACTGGCGCCAGCGCTGGCCGTGCAGGTTTGGTTGAAGCAGCCGACGGTGGCACGTTGTTCCTCGACGAGATTGGCGAACTGCCACTGGAAGCCCAGGCGCGGTTGCTGCGGGTCCTCCAGGAAGGCGAAATCCGCCGGGTCGGCTCGGTACAGTCGCAAAAGGTCGACGTACGCCTGATCGCGGCCACCCACCGTGACCTGAAAAGCCTGGCCAAGATCGGCCAGTTCCGTGAAGACCTTTATTACCGCCTGCACGTAATCGCACTCAAACTGCCGGCCCTGCGTGAGCGCGGCGCTGACGTGAACGAGATCGCTACGGCGTTCCTGGCGCGCCAGAGTGCGCGGATCAACCGTACCGACCTGAAGTTTGCCGCCGATGCCGAACAGGCCATCCGGCACTACTCCTGGCCGGGTAACGTGCGGGAACTGGAGAACGCGGTAGAACGTGCGGTGATTCTGTCGGAGAGCCCGGAAATTTCCGCCGAGCTGCTGGGCATCGATATCGAACTCAGCGACCTGGACGATGATGACTTCATCGGCCTGCCGCCGCAGCAGGGTGGCAGTAACAACAGCCACGAGCCGACGGAAGATTTGTCACTGGAAGATTACTTCCAGCATTTCGTCCTCGAGCACCAGGACCACATGACCGAGACCGAACTGGCGCGCAAACTGGGCGTGAGCCGTAAATGCCTGTGGGAACGGCGCCAGCGCCTGGGTATCCCGCGGCGCAAGACCGGGGTTGCCAGCGAAAGCTGAGTGGGTCGCCCCCACAGGTAACACCCTCAGATGTGAAAAAACTGTTACCGCTGATTTTTCACGTAACAAAAGCCGGGGCTTACGGTAACGAAGCCCCGGCTTTTTTTGGCCCTCGAAAAACCCAAAATCACCTCAAACCCCTTATTTTGCTGGGCCTCGCAAAAGTTGGCACGCACCCTGCTATATGCTTAGTACAAAAACAATAACAAGCAAATGTACAAGACAATAAAAATAAGACGTATCGACTCACGCATAACAAAAACAACACGGCGGAGGCGCAGCTAACTGATTCTTTTGGAGAGGCGTTGCATTTGGGGCTTGCCCCGCAACCAGGCCGAGAACAACAAAAACTGCCCTAAGGCAGAGCCTGAACTGGTTGGATCGTAGATCAGCAACACAGCGACCAAAGCAATCCGTTTGCTCTTGGCTCCCGATTGGGAGTGTCATGAAGGTGAAGCTTCATGGCGAGGGCGATCAACAAAAACAAGAAGCCCGAAACCAATAATAAAAATAGAGCACGCAACTACTTCTGGGGGAGCTTCGGCTCCCCTTGTAGTTTCCGCGATTTGGCGCTTGCCACCCTTCTTTTAAGCTTCTGGCTCAAGCCTTGCAGCTAGTTCCTACACCATCCCCTGACTAAATGCTAGAATCCCCGCCCATCATGCGGTCATTCTTCGTTATGGCCGAACATTCCTTCAAACAGTGCATCCCATGCTGAAGAAGTTGTTCCAGTCATTCCGTTCTCCCTTGCGTCGTACGCAGCACATTCGCAGCACGCCTGAAGTGCTTAACAGCAACCAGCATTCGCTGCAGCGCGCTCAATTCAGCCGTTATGCGGTGAACATCGTCGAACGCCTGCAGAACGCCGGCTACCAGGCTTACCTGGTTGGCGGTTGCGTGCGCGACATGTTGCTCAATATCACCCCCAAGGATTTCGACGTCGCCACCAGCGCCACGCCGGAACAGGTACGTGCCGAATTCCGCAATGCGCGGATCATTGGCCGGCGTTTCAAGTTGGTGCATATCCACTTTGGTCGCGAGATCATCGAGGTCGCGACCTTCCGCGCCAACCACCCGCAAAACGATGAAGAAGAAGACACTAACCAGTCTTCCCGCAATGAAAGCGGACGCATCCTGCGGGACAACGTCTACGGCACCCTGGAAGAAGATGCGCAACGCCGCGACTTCACCATCAATGCCCTGTACTACGACCCGGTCAGCGAGCGCATCCTCGACTACGCCAATGGCGTACACGACATTCGCAACAACTTGCTGCGCCTGATCGGCGACCCGACGCAACGCTACCAGGAAGACCCGGTGCGCATGCTGCGGGCCGTGCGGTTTGCCGCCAAGCTGAACTTTGGCATCGAGAAACACACGGCCGCGCCGATCCGCGACCTTGCACCGATGCTGCGGGAAATCCCCTCGGCCCGGCTGTTCGAAGAGGTGCTCAAGCTGTTCCTCTCCGGCTATGCCGCCGACACCTTCGAAATGCTGGTCGACCTGCAGTTGTTCGACCCACTGTTCCCGGCCAGCGCCGAGGCACTGGAGTACAACCCGACCTACACCCATACGCTGATCAGCGAAGCCTTGATCAACACCGACCTGCGCATCAAGCAGAACAAACCGGTCACCCCGGCGTTCCTGTTTGCTGCCCTGTTGTGGCCAGCGCTTCCAAAACGCGTCATGCGCCTGCAGGACCGCGGCATGCCGGCGATCCCGGCCATGCAGGAAGCGGCTCACGAGCTGATCGCCGAGCAATGCCAGCGCATCGCCATCCCGAAACGCTTCACCATGCCGATCCGCGAGATCTGGGACATGCAGGAGCGCCTGCCACGCCGCAGCGGCAAACGTGCCGACCTGCTGCTGGACAACCCGCGCTTCCGTGCCGGCTACGACTTCCTGCTGTTGCGCGAAAGCGCCGGCGAGCAGACCGACGGCCTGGGCGAATGGTGGACCGACTACCAGGACGCCAACGACAGCCAGCGCCGCGAGATGATCAAAGAACTCAGCAGCAAAGGTGAAGCCACCGGCGATGGCCCGAAAAAGCGTCGCCGCAGCAGTGGCAGCAAGCGCAAACGCAGCGCTGGCGATACCTCGAGCGCGTCTGGCGAGTAAGCACGTGGAACGTATCTACATCGGCATGGGCAGCAACCTGGCGGCCCCCGAACGACAATTGCGCCAGGCAGCCGATGCTTTGGCGCAATTGCCGAGCACTACGCTGGCGGGCGTCTCGGCCTTCTACCAAAGTGACTCCCTGCTCCCGGGCCAACCGCGCTACACCAACGCGGTCGCAGCCCTGGACAGCGCACTTGCGCCTCTGGAGTTGCTCGATGCACTCCAGGCCATCGAGAACGACCAAGGCCGTGAGCGCCTGGAGCGCTGGGGCCCGCGCACACTCGACCTGGACATTCTGGTATTTGGTGACCGACTGATAGATGAGCCGCGTTTGAAGGTGCCGCACTATCAAATGCACCTGCGGCCGTTTGTGCTTTATCCGCTGGCAGAACTGGCGCCCGCCAACCTGCAACTGGCCGATGGCCGCCCGCTAAGTGACCTGCTGGCTGGCTGCCCGTTTGTCGGCCTGGAACGCCTGCCGGAGGCCTGACACGATCATGTGGGAGCTGGCTTGCCTGCGATGCAGACAACCCGGTGCATCAGGTATGTCGCGGTGATGCAATCGCAGGCAAGCCAGCTCCCACAGTGATCTGCGGCGCCTTTGAATACACCGGTGGACCTGCTGAATCGCATCAGTAACAGCGGTAACACCACCGCCGTAACAATGCGGTAACACATCCAATTGACTTCCAGAGTCCTCCTCACGACTATAGGCGTACCGCTGCCGCCTACCCGGCGCTGAAGGGCGCAATCCAGGCCTTATAAGCACTGATCCTTAAGAAAGTGCGCCTGTATACACGAAGACTCACGCGCGTTACTCGCTGTTTCCAAGCGCCTGAACGAGGACCCTTTTCATGCCAAACGTTACCCTGAGCACCTTGCAGAGCCTCAAACTCAAAGGTGAAAAAATCACCATGCTGACCAGCTACGACGCCACTTTTGCCCAGGCCAGTTGCCAGGCTGGCGTTGAAGTGCTGCTGGTAGGGGACTCCCTGGGCATGGTCCTGCAAGGGAATGACAGCACTCTGCCGGTCACCACCGATGACATCGCTTACCACACCGCCTGCGTCAAACGCGGTAACGAGGGCGCGTTCATCATTGCCGACCTGCCCTTCATGGCCGACGCCACCATCGAACAGACCCTGACCAACAGCGCTCAACTGATGCGCGCCGGTGCACACATGGTCAAGGTTGAAGGCGCCGCCTGGCTCGCCGAGTCGATCCGCCTGCTGGCTGAACGTGGCGTGCCGGTTTGCGCACACATGGGCCTCACGCCGCAGTCAGTGAATATCCTCGGCGGCTATAAGGTACAAGGCCGCGGCGAAGCCCAGGCGCGCCAGATGCGCGCTGATGCCATTGCCCTTGAGCAGGCCGGCGCCTGCATGATTTTGCTGGAATGCGTGCCGAGCGAATTGGCAGCCGAAATCACCCAGGCAGTCAAAGTCCCGGTGATCGGTATCGGCGCCGGCTCTGCCACTGACGGCCAGGTATTGGTACTGCACGACATGCTGGGCCTGTCCCTCTCCGGCCGCGTGCCCAAGTTCGTGAAGAACTTCATGGCCGGCCAGGACAACATTCAATCAGCCCTCGCCGCCTACGTCAGCGAAGTCAAAGCCGTTACCTTTCCAGGCGCCGAACACGGATTCTCTGCATGAACACCGTCAAGACCGTGCGCGAACTGCGCGCCGCCGTCGCCCATGCCCGCAATGCGGGCAAACGCGTAGGCTTTGTACCCACCATGGGCAACCTGCACAGCGGCCATGCCACGCTGGTCACCAAGGCCGCGCAACAAGCGGACTTCGTGGTGGCGAGCATCTTCGTCAACCCGCTGCAATTCGGCGCCGGCGAAGACCTGGACAAGTACCCGCGCACGCTCGCGGCTGATCAGGAGAAACTGCTGCAGGCCGGATGCAACCTGCTGTTCGCCCCGACCGTCGACGAGATGTACCCGGACGGCATGGCCGGCCAGACGCGCGTCAGCGTGCCGCAACTGTCCGAAGGCCTGTGCGGCGCCAGCCGTCCCGGGCATTTTGAAGGTGTGGCCACGGTGGTCAGCAAGCTGTTCAACATGGTCCAGCCGGACCTTGCGATCTTTGGCCAGAAGGACTACCAGCAACTGGCAGTGATTCGCGCCATGGTCCATGACCTGAATATGCCGATCCAGATTATCGGCGAGCCCACCGTGCGCGCCGACGATGGCCTGGCGCTGTCGTCGCGCAACGGTTACCTCACCGAGGAACAGCGTGCCATTGCCCCGGTGCTTTACCGCAGCCTCAGCGAGATTGCCGCGGCGATTGAAGGTGGCGACCGCGATTTCGCCAAACTGCGTGCCGCACAGGTTCAGCAGATTGAAGCGGCAGGCTTTCGCATGGATTACCTGGAAGTCCGCCACGGCCTGCACCTGCGCCCGGCAACCGCTGAAGACCGGGACGTAGTGATTCTGGTCGCCGCTTACCTGGGCGCTACCCGGCTGATCGACAACCTGCATTTGCAGCTGAACTGACCCTGCCACATACCCCCGCCTGTTGCACTGCCTGATCGGCCGGTATAAAAAAGTACCGGCCACAGCGCAGACAAAGCCAAGACAGATCGACACGCTAGGTTTAATGTATTCGCCCTACGCTATTGGTTGGCGTCGACCGGAGCCTGTCATCTTCACAAAGACAGCACATTCCCGGCTTTCAAGTGTCCTAAAAGCAGTCCCAGCAATAAAAAAAGGAAACCCGCAGCGATGGCGTACTACCGCACTCCTCATGACGTTACCGCTCTGCCCGCCTGGCAAGCGCTCAATCAACATCGCCAAGCCATGCAGGATTTCAGCATGCGCGAAGCCTTTAATGCCGATCCCCAGCGCTTTAACCAGTTCACCTTGAGCAGCTGCGGACTTTTCCTCGATTACTCGAAAAATCTGATCACCAGCGAAACCCGCGACCTGCTGGTAGGCCTGGCCAAGGAAGTCGATCTTCAGGGCGCGATCAAGTCGCTGTTCAACGGCGAGCCGGTCAACTCTTCCGAAGGCCGCCCGGCGCTGCACACCGCGCTGCGCCGCCCGGTGGGTGACAAGCTGTCGGTCAATGGCGTGAACATCATGCCGGACGTGCACAAGGTGCTGAACCAGATCACTGACCTGGTCGGCCGCATCCACGACGGCCTGTGGCGTGGCTACACCGAGAAGCCGATCACCGACGTGGTGAACATTGGTATCGGTGGCTCGTTCCTCGGCCCGGAGCTGGTGTCTGAAGCTCTGTTGTCCTACGCCCACAAAGGCGTGCGCTGCCATTACCTGGCGAACATCGACGGCAGCGAGTTCCACGAGCTGACCATGAAGCTGCGCGCCGAGACCACGCTGTTCATCGTCTCGTCGAAATCCTTCAACACCCTCGAAACCCTGAAAAACGCCCAGGCCGCCCGCGCCTGGTACCTGGCCCAGGGTGGCTCGGAAGCCGAGCTGTATCGCCACTTTATCGCCGTATCGAGCAACAACGCGGCAGCCGTGGCCTTCGGTATCCGTGAAGAAAACATCTTCCCAATGTGGGACTGGGTTGGCGGTCGTTACTCGTTGTGGTCGGCCATCGGCCTGCCGATCGCCCTGGCCATCGGCATGTCCAACTTCAAGGAACTGCTGTCTGGTGCCTACACCATGGACCAGCACTTCCAGACCGCGCCGTTCGAGGCGAACATGCCGGTGCTGCTGGGCCTGCTGGGCGTGTGGTACGGCAACTTCTGGGGCGCGCAGAGCCACGCTATCCTGCCGTACGACCACTACCTGCGTAACATCACCAAGCACTTGCAACAACTGGACATGGAATCCAACGGCAAGAGCGTGCGCCAGGACGGTACGCCGGTTTCCACCGACACCGGCCCGGTTATCTGGGGCGGCGTAGGCTGCAACGGTCAACACGCTTACCACCAGTTGCTGCACCAGGGCACCCAACTGATCCCGGCCGACTTTATCGTGCCGATCGTCAGCTTCAACCCGGTGTCCGATCACCATCAGTGGCTGTACGCCAACTGCCTGTCCCAAAGCCAGGCGCTGATGCTCGGCAAGACCCGCAGCGAAGCCGAAGCCGAGCTGCGCGACAAAGGCATGGACGAAGCCGACGTGCAGAAGCTGGCACCGCACAAGGTGATCCCGGGCAATCGCCCAAGCAACACCATTGTGGTTGAGCGCATCAGCCCTCGCCGCCTTGGCGCGCTGGTGGCCATGTATGAGCACAAAGTGTTCGTGCAGAGCGTCATCTGGGGCATCAACGCCTTCGACCAATGGGGCGTAGAGTTGGGCAAGGAGCTGGGCAAAGGCGTCTACAACCGCCTGACCGGTACCGAAGAGCAGCCTGCGGACGATGCGTCCACCCAAGGGCTGATCAACTACTTCCGCGGTCGTCACCGCGGTTGATGGTAACAGCACTACAATGAGGGTCTGAACCTGCGGGAGCGGACCCTTGTAGGAGCTGGCTTGCCAGCCATGCAGACACCTCGGTGAAATTCAATACCGAGGTGATGCAATCGCTGGCAAGCCAGCTCCTGCGAGGGTCGCAAAGCTCCCCTCTTGTCGCGAAAACAAGAATAAGGATCCCTCATGTTCGATATCAGCACCTTCCCCACCGCCGATGCCGTCCGCCGGGCTGCGCAACTCAGTCAAGAGGACTACCAGCGCCTCTACCGCCAATCCGTTGAACAACCCGACACCTTCTGGGCCGAGCAGGCCAAGCGCTTCCTCGACTGGAGCACGCCTTGGCAAACCGTGCACAAATCCGACATCAAGACCGGCGCCGCCCAATGGTTTGCCGGTGGCCAACTGAACGTCAGCTACAACTGCATCGACCGTCACCTGGCCCAACGTGCTGACCAGCCTGCCTTCATCTGGGAAGGCGATGACCCCGCAAAATCTTCCAACATCACCTACCGCCAACTCCACCAAAATGTCAGCCGCCTGGCCAACGTGCTGAAAAGCCGTGGCGTGAAGAAAGGCGACCGGGTGTGCATCTACATGCCGATGATTCCCGAGGCGGCCTACGCGATGCTGGCCTGCACGCGGATCGGCGCGGTGCATTCGGTAGTATTTGGTGGTTTTTCGCCAGACGCCCTGCGCGACCGCATTCTAGACGCCGACTGCCGCACGGTTATCACCGCCGATGAGGGCGTGCGTGGGGGCAAGCCGGTGGCGCTGAAACAGAACGTCGACAAGGCGTTGGCCAGTTGCCCGGACGTCAGCACGGTGCTGGTGGTGCAACGCACCGGTGCGCAAGTCAATTGGACTGAAGGGCGCGACCTCAAGTATCAACAGGCCCTGGACGCGGCGAGCGACGACTGCCCGCCCGAGCCGATGGACGCGGAAGACCCGCTGTTTATCCTCTACACCTCCGGCAGCACCGGCAAACCCAAAGGCGTGCTGCACACCACCGGCGGCTACCTGCTGCAAGCGGCGATGACCTTCAAGTACGTGCTCGACTACCGCGACGGCGAAGTGTTCTGGTGCACCGCCGATGTCGGCTGGGTGACCGGCCACAGCTACATCGTCTACGGCCCGCTGGCCAATGGCGCGACCTCGCTGATGTTCGAGGGTGTGCCGAGTTACCCCGACAGCTCACGTTTCTGGCAGGTGATCGACAAACATAAGGTCAACATCTTCTACACCGCGCCCACCGCCTTGCGCGCGCTGATGCGTGAAGGCCATGGCCCGCTGGAAAACACTTCCCGCGCCAGCCTGCGCCTGCTGGGCAGTGTCGGTGAGCCGATCAACCCGGAAGCCTGGGATTGGTACTTCAACGCGGTCGGCGAACAACGCTGCCCGATTGTCGACACCTGGTGGCAGACCGAAACCGGCGGCATCATGCTCAGTCCGCTGGTCAGCGCCCAACGGATCAAACCCGGCTGCGCGACCCAGCCAATGTTTGGCGTAGTGCCGGTGCTGCTCGACGAGCAAGGCAAGGAAATCAGTGGCGCCGGCAGCGGCGTGCTGGCGATCAAATCCAGCTGGCCGGGGCAAATCCGCAGCGTGCACGGCGACCCGCAGCGGATGATCGACACCTATTTCAAACCCTATCCCGGCTACTACTTCACCGGCGACGGCGCGCGGCGGGACGAGGACGGGGACTACTGGATCACCGGGCGCATCGACGATGTGATCAACGTGTCGGGACACCGCATCGGCACCGCCGAGGTGGAAAGCGCGCTGGTGCTGCATGATCAGGTCGCCGAAGCCGCCGTGGTGGGTTACCCCCACGACGTCAAAGGCCAGGGTATTTATGCCTTTGTCACGCCAATGAACGGCGTCGAGCCCAACGATACGTTGAAAAAGCATCTGCTGGACCTGGTGAGCAAGGAAATCGGCAGTTTCGCCAAGCCCGAGCTGATTCAATGGGCGCCGGCCTTGCCGAAAACCCGCTCAGGCAAGATCATGCGGCGGATTTTGCGCAAGATTGCCTGCAACGAACTGGACAGCCTGGGAGATACTTCCACCCTCGCCGACCCGAGCGTGGTGGACGGTTTGATCGACAAGCGCCTCAACCGATAGGAACCCATGGAATTCATTCGCAGCCGCATCGAAAACCAGTTGATGAGCCTCACCGGCTTATCGCTCGGCCAACTCGACCTGGAAAACCCCAAGGGCGACCCAGGTCTGTTTGGGCCGAACTCGGTGAGCTGGAAGGTCCATGGCGACTTCAGCAGCATGTTGATCGGCGGCATCAGCGCGCTGATGTTGCAGGCGTTGCACCCGCTGGCGTTGGCTGGCGTTTGGGACCACTCGAACTTTCGCCAGGACATGCTCGGTCGCTTGCGACGCACCTCGCAGTTTATTTCCGGGACTACCTTTGGTTCGCGGCGTGACGCCGAATGGCTGATCGAGAAAGTGCGCACCATTCACCTGCAAGTAGTCGGGCATGCGCCCGATGGGCGCCCGTATGCCGCCAGCGACCCCGAGCTGCTGACCTGGGTGCATGTGGCGGAGGTCAGCAATTTTCTCGCCGCCCACCTGCGTTATCGCAACCCGGATTTATCGCCCAGGGATCAGGATCGCTATTACAGCGAAATCGCCTTGGTGGCCGAGCAACTGGGCGCGCGCCATGTGCCGCGTTCGCGCCAGGAAATTTCCGATTACCTTGAGCGTATTCGTCCGCAACTGCTGTGTGATGAACGCAGCCACGAAGTCCTGCGCCTGCTACTCAATGCGCCATCTCCCAGCGCCCTGGCCAAGCCATTTGGCTCATTGATGATGCAGGCGGGTATCGACCTGCTGCCGGACTGGGCCAGCGACATGCTCGAGCAGAAGCAACGCCCCCTCCAACGCCAGATGATCCGCGCCGGGGTCAAGCGCAGTGCACCCTTGTTACGCTGGGCCATGCGCAACGGTTCGGTGCAGCGGGCCCACAGGCGAATGGGCCTGCTGGAGCCATAACTGTTAAACTCCCGCGCCCCAATGACTCTGCAAGGCGCGCACTATGTCTTCCTTGAAACAGGCGCTGCGCGCCGCCCTCGATCATCGCCAGGACCTGCTCGCCGAGCTGCACGCACAAGGCACCGATTGCTATCGCCTGTTCCACGGCAGCCAGGAAGGCGCCGGCGGCCTGACTATCGACCGCTATGGCCCGCAACTGCTGGTGCAGAGTTTTCACCAGTCGCTGGAAAGTGACGACCTGTTGCAGCTGCACCAAGCGATCAACCAGCACTTGGGGCTGGAACTGCTGCTGGTCTATAACGACCGCTCCCCGGGCAACTCGCGCATCGACCGTGAAGACACGGTGTACCGCGCGGAACCTGCCGCCCTGGAAGACTTGATCGGCCATGAATGGGGCCTCAATTACCGCGTGCGTGGTCGGCATGCCGGCCAGGACCCGCTGCTTTTCCTCGACCTGCGCAACACTCGCGGCTGGGTCAACGCACACAGTGCCGGCAAGAGCGTGCTGAACCTGTTCGCCTATACCTGCGGCGTAGGCCTGAGCGCGGCGGCCGGCGGCGCCCGAGAGGTGTGCAACCTGGACTTTGCCGAGGGCAACCTGGCGGTCGGTCGCGAAAACGGTCAGTTGAACCCGCAATTACCGACGATGGAATTTGTGCAGTCAGACTATTTCCCGGCTATCCGCCAACTGGCTGGCCTGCCCATCAGCCAGCGCCGCGGGCAAAAACTGCCGAGTTATCCGCGCCTGGATCAACGCCAATACGACCTGGTGCTGCTCGACCCGCCAGCCTGGGCCAAGAGCGCCTTCGGCACCGTCGACCTGCTGCGCGACTACCAGAGCCTGCTCAAGCCAGCACTGCTGGCGACTGCCGATAACGGCGTGCTGATCTGCTGCAACAACCTCGCAAAAGTCAGCATGGACGACTGGCGTGACCAGGTACTGCGCTGCGCCGAAAAGGCCGGGCGCCCGGTACGCGACTGGCAGGCCATGACACCCGGTGCAGACTTCCCGTCGCAAGACCAGCAGCCCCCGCTGAAGACCCTGATCCTGCAGCTGTAAGACTTGTCCCAAAAGGGCCTGGTCGCGGTAATAAAGGCCCGGTGCTTCGGAACCGTAAACCCGTGCCATACTCCAAGACACTCTTGATCGACATAGATGGCGTCACATATGCCCAAAGGATTGATTCGCGCCGCTGGCGCCTTGCTGACCGCCCTTGCCCTGTACAGTTTGCTGGGCTTTCTTATTCTCCCCGGCATTGCCCTTCGCGTGGCCAACCAACAGTTGGCCAATTACGCCACCGTGCCGGCGCATATCCAGCGTATCGAGCTCAACCCGTTCAGCCTCGAATTGACCGTGTGGGGCCTGAATATCGGTGAGCCCGGCAAGGAGCAAGTGGGCTTTGAACGCCTCTATGCCAACCTGCAACTCGACAGCCTGTGGACCCGCGCCCTGCACCTGGCGGACGTACAACTCGACAAGCCGAAGACCGAGCTGCTGTTCGACAAATCCGGCCAGCTAAACCTGGCGCAACTGTTCAAATTGCCCGCCAGCGAGCCGACGCCAACCGATCCGAACGCCAAGCCGTTCCCGCTGCGCATCGATAACATCAAGCTGGCGGGCGGTTATGTGCACTTCCAGGATTTGCGCCCCAGTGAGCCGATCGAGTTTCTCTACGACAAACTGGATTTCGAGCTGAAGAACCTCAGCACGTTGCCCGAAGACAACGCTGATATGACGCTGGTTGCGGCCGGGCCCGAAGGTGGCCAGATCGACTGGACCGGCAACTTCAGCCTCATCCCGATTGCCTCCGAAGGCAAACTCAAGGTTACCGACGGCAAGATGAAAGTCTGGTGGCCCTATGTGCGTGACGCGGTGCCTCTGGTACTCGACGACGGCGTCCTCAACTTCAGCACCGACTACAAGTTGAGCCTGGCCAAGGAAACCGAGCTTAACCTGACCAACGTCGCCTTGAGTGTCGCGCCGTTCGCGATCAAGACGCCGGATGGCCGGCCATTGGCCCGCCTGGAACGCCTGGACGTCAGTGACACCTCCGTGGACCTGGCCAAGCAGCAGGTGATTGTCGGCAAGATTCGCAGCAACAAGCTCGAAACCTGGGCCGCCCTTGAAGCAGACGGCCAGCTCGACTGGCAGAAACTGTTCGCCAGCCAACCGAGCAAGCCGGCAGCCGCGCCCGAACCGGCTACCGCACCCGCCACCGCCGACTCGCCAAAACCGGCGCCGCCAGCCCCGAGCAAGCCTTGGCAAGTGCTGCTCAAGGACGTGCAACTGCGCGACTACCAAGTGCACCTGGCTGACCGCTCGGCTAAACCGGCAGTCGCCCTGGAAGTCGGCCCGCTGAACCTGGACCTGCAGGATTTCGATAGCCTCAACCAGAGCCCGTTTACCCTCAAGCTCGATACTGGGGTAGGCAAACAAGGCAAGCTGCAGGCTACCGGCCAGGTCAACTTGAACCCGGTTACCGCCAAGCTGAAAGTGGATACCAAGGACATCGACCTGCGCGTCGCCCAGTCCTATATCAGCCCGTTTATCCGCCTGGAACTGCGTAGCGGCATGCTGGGGAGCAACCTCGACGTCAACCTGAAAAGCACCGAGCCCCTGGCGTTCCAGGTAACTGGCCGGGCGCAGGTCGACCAGTTGCACACCCTGGACACCATGAAGACCCGCGACTTCCTCAAGTGGCAGCGGTTGGTGCTCGAAGGCGTGAATTATCAACACGGCGACAGCCTGTCGATCGACAAGGTCAACCTGCTGCAACCCTATGCGCGGTTCATGATCAACGACGACCGCACCACCAACATCGATGACCTGCTGATTCCGCAGCCGGCAAACGGCGCCAGTAAGCCCGCTGCAAAACCTGCGGCTGGCAAAGAAAAGCCGCTGGGCATTCACATTGGTCAAATTGCGATCAACGACGGCTCGGCCAACTTCGCCGACTTCAGCCTGACCCCGAACTTCGCCACGGCCATCCAACAGCTCAACGGCCAGATTGGCACCATCGACAGTCGCCAGGCCAAACCGGCGACCGTCGACGTGAAGGGCAAGGTCGACCGTTACGCGCCAGTCACCATCAAGGGCAGCGTAAACCCGTTTGACCCGATGGCGGCGCTGGACATCGCCACCAGCTTCAAGCGTGTCGAACTGACCACGCTGACGCCGTACTCGGGCAAGTTCGCCGGGTTCCGCATCCGCAAGGGCCGACTCAACCTCGACCTGCATTACGTCATCACCAAGGGCCAGCTGAAAGCCGAGAACAAGGTGGTGGTTGAGCAACTGCAACTGGGCGAAAAGGTTGACAGTGCCGACGCCGTGGACCTGCCAATTCGCCTGGCGATTGCCCTGCTCAAAGACAGCGACGGCAAGATCTCCATTGAGCTGCCGGTGACCGGCGACTTGAACAACCCGCAATTCAGCGTGATGCCGATTGTGTGGCAGACGCTGCGTAACCTGGTGGTGCGTGCAGCCACGGCGCCGTTCAAGTTTATCGGCGGGCTGATTAGCGGTGGTGGTGCGCAAGACCTCGGCAACGTGTCTTTCGCCGCGGGTTCCAGCGATCTGAGCAAGGACTCCGAGTCGGCACTGGACAGCCTGGCCAAGGCGCTCAAAGAACGCCCCGCCCTGCGCCTGGAAATCGAAGGTACCGCCGCCGCCAGCAGTGACGGCCCGCTTTTGGCCGCACAGCGACTGGAACGCGAATACCAGTACAACTACTACAAGATCTTGCAGCGCCGTGGCGATAAAGTCCCGGCCCAGGCGTCGCTGCTTGCTGTCCCGGAAAAGGAAAAGGCTCCGCTGCTGGAAGGCATCTACCGCACCCGCCTCAAACTGCAGCCGCCGCCCGAGTGGAAAGACCTCAGCAGCGATGACCGCACTGCCAAGCTGCGAGACGGTGTGATCAAGTTCTGGAGCGCCAGTGACGTGCTGCTGCGCCAACTGGGCCAGGACCGCGCCAGCGCGATCAAGGACTACCTGGTGGACAAGGGGAAACTCGAAGACGACCGGGTTTACTTTATCGACGCCAACCTTGGTGAAGCGCAGAAAGATGGCCGGGTGGTGACACCGATGCATCTGGATGCCGAATAAACCGGCACCCGCTGAACATCTGTGGCGAGGGGGCTTGTCCCCCCTTGGGCTGCGTAGCGGCCCCAATGAGGGCGTCGCGGTCATTCAGGCGGATCACCGTCGTCATACCAAGGGGCCGCTACGCAGCCCAACGGGGGGTAAGCCCCCTCGCCACAAGAGCCTCTGACCTCCCCACTTTTCTACCCACAATAGAACAGGCCCCGGCACAAGTGCCGGGGCCTGTAATGACCACATCCGTGTGGCCGGTCGCATGAACCTGTGAGGTGCATTGAGCGGATGTCTAGACTCGCTCGTGGCCGCCTCTGCCTAGTTCAGGCGATTCGTTAAGCGTTACTCTGCTTGCAGGCCAGCAGCCGAAACAGATTTAACGCCTTTGATTTTCTTGGCGATATTCACCGCGGTAGTTTTCTGAGCTTCAGTGACCGCTACGGTCGAAGACAGGGAAACTACGCCTTTGTTGGTTTCGACCTTAATGTCGGTACCAGGAATGCCTTTCTCGGTTACCAGGTCAGCTTTCACTTTGGTGGTGATCCAAGTGTCCGAGGTGGACTCTTTGGCGCCAGCTGCTGCGCTTTTGGTTTTGTCGACGTTATCGGCTTTAGTTGCGCCGCCTGCCATCAGGCCGTCAGCCGAAACCGCGGTCACGCCTTTGATTTTCTTGGTGATTGCTACAGCAGTAGCTTTTTGCGAATCGGAGATAGCGACTGTCGAGGACAGGGAAACCACGCCTTTGTTGGTTTCAACCTTGATGTCCGAACCAGGAATGCCTTTCTCGGTCAGCAGGTCGGATTTAACCTTGGTGGTGATCCAGGTATCCGAAACGCTTTCTTTAGCCTTGGTGGCTTCACCAGCCGCCAGGGTCATTGGAGCTTGGGAAGTCTGAGCAAAGGCCACGTTAGCACCCATGGCCAGGGTCAGAGCGGTAGCAGTAGCGAGAGCGAACTTCTTCATACGAGTAACTCCTGTTTTATTAAAAATCTGCAGTGTGTGAACCTTGATGCTGCAGCGTTAACAGGGTTATTGCAGGCAGTGTGCCAAGACCCAAAACCAAATAAAATCCTTTTAAAACAACATGTTATAGAATCAGCTGATTTTCGGAATCGTGCAACTTGCATGAACCGGACTGTGCCTGCATGCAAGTTGCGGCTTTAGGGGCCTGGTAAGCACCTGATTTCCCGACACTTTCCGGCAGGCATAAAAAAGGACTCCGAAGAGTCCTTTTTCCAGCGTGCAGCAACGGGGTGATTAAACGCCCGAAGCCTTGGCTGCTGCTACGTCCTTGATGGACAGCTTGATACGGCCGCGGTTGTCCACGTCCAGTACCAGCACTTCCACTTCCTGGCCTTCTTTCAGAATGTCGGTCACTTTCTCAACGCGAGCGTCGCTCAGCATGGAGATGTGCACCAGACCGTCTTTGCCTGGCAGGATGTTGACGAATGCGCCGAAGTCGACGATGCGCTCAACCTTACCCACGTAGATCTTGCCGATCTCGGCTTCAGCGGTGATGCCCAGAACGCGCTGACGTGCTGCTTCAGCTGCTTCCTTGGTTTCGCCGAAGATCTTGATCGAGCCGTCGTCTTCGATGTCGATCGAAGCCTTGGTCTCTTCACAGATCGCACGAATGGTCGCGCCGCCTTTACCGATAACATCACGGATTTTGTCGGTGTCGATTTTCATCGCGATCATGGTCGGAGCATTTTCCGACAGCTCGGTACGCGACTGACCAATGATCACGTTCATCTGGCCGAGGATGTTCAGGCGCGCTTCCAGGGCTTGGCCCAGAGCGATTTCCATGATCTCTTCGGTGATGCCTTTGATCTTGATGTCCATCTGCAGCGCGGTAACACCTTTGGCGGTACCGGCTACTTTGAAGTCCATGTCGCCCAAGTGGTCTTCGTCACCCAGGATGTCGGTCAGGATGGCGAACTTCTCGCCTTCTTTAACCAGACCCATGGCGATACCGGCAACCGGTGCCTTCATCGGCACACCGGCGTCCATCAGGGCCAGGGAAGCACCGCAGACCGAAGCCATGGAGCTGGAACCGTTGGACTCGGTGATTTCCGACACAACACGAATGGTGTACGGGAACACGTCGGCGGCAGGCAGCATGGCAGCGATCGAACGACGGGCCAGGCGGCCGTGACCGATTTCGCGACGACCAGCACCACCCATGCGACCACACTCACCTACCGAGAACGGAGGGAAGTTGTAGTGCAGCATGAACGGGTCTTTTTTCTCGCCTTCCAGGGTGTCCAACAGCTGTGCGTCACGGGCAGTACCCAGTGTTGCAACTACCAGAGCCTGGGTTTCGCCACGGGTGAACAGGGCCGAACCGTGGGTTTTTGGCAGAACGCCGACTTCGATGTTCAGCGGACGTACGGTCTTGGTGTCGCGGCCGTCGATACGTGGCTTGCCGTTAACGATGTTTTCGCGAACGGTGCGGTATTCGATTTCGCCGAACGCTGCTTTGACTTCGCTGGACGAAGGCTGGCCTTCTTCACCGGACAGCTTGGCAACAACCTGGTCCTTCAGCTCACCCAGGCGAGCGTAACGGTCGGCCTTGATGGTGATGGTGTAAGCCTGGGAGATCGCGTCGCCGAACTCGGCACGGATCGCGCCCAGCAGAGCAGTCGCTTCAGGCTGTGGAGCCCAGGTCCAGGTTGGCTTGGCAGCTTCGGCGGCCAGTTCTTTAACGGCGTTGATCACAACCTGGAACTCGTCGTGAGCAAACAGTACCGCGCCCAGCATCTGGTCTTCGGTCAGCTCTTTGGCTTCCGATTCAACCATCAATACGGCTTCCGAAGTACCGGCAACGACCATGTCCAGGCTCGAAGCTTTCTGTTGTTCGTAAGTCGGGTTCAGCAGGTAGCCGGTGCTTTCGTGGAAAGCAACGCGAGCGGCGCCGATCGGGCCATCGAAAGGAATACCGGAGATGGCCAGGGCAGCCGAGGTACCGATCATCGCAGCGATGTCCGGATCTGTCTTCTTGCTGGTGGAAACGACGGTGCAGACAACCTGCACTTCGTTCATGAAGCCTTCTGGGAACAGCGGACGGATCGGACGGTCGATCAGTCGGGAAGTCAGGGTTTCTTTCTCGGAAGGACGGCCTTCGCGCTTGAAGAAACCACCAGGGATCTTACCGGCAGCGTAAGTCTTTTCCTGGTAGTGAACGGAAAGAGGGAAGAAGCCTTTGCTTGGGTCAGCGGTCTTGGCGCCTACAACGGTCACCAATACGGTGACGTCGTCGTCAACGGTGACCAGCACTGCGCCGGAGGCTTGACGGGCGATACGGCCTGTCTCGAGGGTAACGGTCGATTGACCGAACTGGAATTTTTTGATAACCGGGTTCACGGTGTCCTACCTTCTTTGTGGCTCTTGGGGAACTTGTCTTCTTGCGAAATTCTTGGGCAATGTCGGGAATCGGCCCAACGCCTGTCCAGGGTAAAACGTGTATCCAGATAAAACTTGAGGCTGGAAGCCTGCCATGGGCCAGCGGGAAACCCACTGGCACACGACAGCCAACCAACCTCTAGCGCAATCGCTTATTAGCGACGCAGACCCAGGCGACCGATCAGAGTCTGATAACGACCCAGATCCTTGCCTTTCAGGTAATCCAGCAGCTTACGACGCTGGTTTACCATGCGGATCAGACCACGACGGGAGTGGTGATCTTTACCGTTGGCCTTGAAGTGACCTTGCAGCTTGTTGATGTTGTGGGTCAGCAGTGCAACTTGCACTTCTGGCGAACCAGTGTCACCAACAGCTTGCTGGTAGTCAGCTACGATTTGAGCTTTTTCTTGAACGTCGAGAGCCATGAGGCAATCCTTTTTTCAGGAAACCACCCAAAGGGCGGTTTCAACAGGCCAGGGACAAATCCCTGTATCTAAAAATGAGTAGTGACCATGCCTGCTAACAGCCACCCTCGTTCCAGTTTGCGTAAAAGCTACTGCGCTCGGTAATCCTGCGTCAAAAACAGGCTCGGAATGCTCATTAACAGCAGTTAACTCCGCCTCCTCGCCTGTTTTTTCCTTGTCTTACCTTCGCTCGCTACGCTTTCACCACAAACTGGTTTCGGTCATTCTGACCGAATCAGTCGACGCGGCGCTATGCGCCCGTCTTCGCTCACTTCACCGATACCGATAAAGCGACCGTTGTGATCTTGTACTCGCACCATGCCGAACTTCGGCGCATCCGGCGCGCGTACCGGTTGGCCGTTAAGCCAGTAGAACGCGCTGTGCTCCGAGAAGTGCAGCAATGGCCAATCCAGCAAACCGCTGTCCGATGGCATCAGGAAGCGATCTACCGCCTCGTTGCCGCCTTCGGCATGTACTGCTTCCAGCTCTTCCAGCGTGACCGTCTGGGCCAGGGTGAAAGGGCCGGCCTGGGTACGCCGCAGCTCTGCAACGTATGCGCCACAGCCCAGTTGCTCACCGATATCTTCCACGAGGGTACGGATATAGGTGCCTTTGCTGCAGTCCACTGCCAACCGGGCAGTGTCGCCTTCAGCGGCGAGCAATTCCAAGCGCGCAATAGTAACAGAACGCGGTTCGCGCTCCACCACTTCACCTGCACGTGCCAGCTTGTAAAGAGGCTGGCCATCACGCTTGAGGGCCGAGTACATCGGCGGTATCTGACTGATTTGCCCACGAAAAGCGGGCAACGCAGCTTCGATATCAGCACGACCAACGGTCACGTCGCGAACCTGCAAAACATCACCTTCGGCGTCGGCCGTGGTGGTGGTCTTGCCCAGTTGCATCAGGGTTTCGTAACCCTTGTCGGAATCGAGCAGGTATTGCGAAAACTTGGTGGCCTCGCCAAAGCACAACGGCAATACGCCAGTGGCCAAGGGGTCGAGGCTGCCGGTGTGCCCTGCCTTCTCGGCATTGAGCAGCCAGCGAACCTTCTGCAACGCCGCATTGGAGGTAAAGCCAATGGGTTTGTCGAGCAGAATGATGCCGCTGACGTTACGACGGATACGTTTGACCTGAGCCACCGACTACTCCTTGGCGTCTTCAGGCGTGGCGGATTCCGGGTGCTGATTGTCTTCAGCCACGGCCCGCTCGATCAGTGCCGACAGGTGCGCGCCACGCACGACGCTTTCGTCGTAGTGGAAGTGCAACTGCGGAACGCTGCGCAGCTTCATTTCACGGGCCAACTGCATGCGCAGGAAGCCTGCGGCAGAGTTGAGCACCTTGATGCTTTGCGCGATTTCTTCGCTGTTGTCCTGGCCCATCACGGTGATGAAGATCTTGGCGTGACCAACGTCACGGCTCACTTCAACGGCGGTGATGGTGACCAGGCCAACACGTGGGTCTTTTACTTCACGACGGATCAGTTGTGCCAGCTCACGCTGCATCTGATCGCCGATACGTTGGGTACGGCTGTATTCTTTTGCCATGTCTTGTTACCTGTTACTGCCACACGGTGAAACCCGTGGGGTCTGAAAGCGGCAAACGCCCGGCCTGACAAAAGCCAGACCGGGCGTTGCGTTTAGAGTCCGAACACGGCGCCTGGCATTTGCATGCCCGGGCGCCGCGTGGCCCTTGAAGTGCGCGAGTT
Organism: Pseudomonas sp. A125; assembly: GCF_055409485.1. Lineage (NCBI taxonomy): Bacteria > Pseudomonadati > Pseudomonadota > Gammaproteobacteria > Pseudomonadales > Pseudomonadaceae > Pseudomonas > Pseudomonas sp. A125. Next base: position 106,763 of record NZ_JBUZVP010000018.1, on the reverse strand, counting down.
AGAGGCTGCGAGCAACCTGGACCTTCTCGTAAACTTCGATCTTGTCGCCAGCCTTGACGTCGTTGTAGCTCTTGACGCCGATACCGCATTCCATGCCGGCACGTACTTCGGAAGCGTCATCCTTGAAGCGGCGCAGGGATTCCAGCTCGCCTTCGAAGATAACGATGTCTTCACGCAGTACACGGATTGGACGGTTACGGTGCACAACACCTTCGATAACCATGCAACCGGCGATCGCGCCGAATTTCGGCGAGCGGAACACGTCACGCACCTCGGCCACACCCAGGATGTTCTCCCGGACGTCGCTGCCAAGCATGCCGGTAAGGGCTTTCTTGACGTCTTCGATGATGTCGTAGATGACGTTGTAGTAACGCATGTCCAGGCCTTCCTGCTCGACGATCTTCCGTGCGCCAGCATCGGCACGCACGTTGAAGCCGAACAGTACAGCGTTGGAAGCCAGTGCCAGGTTGGCATCGGACTCGGTGATACCACCGACACCGCCACCGACAACACGCACTTGCACTTCGTCGTTACCCAGGCCGTTCAAGGCGCCGTTCAACGCTTCGAGGGAACCACGAACGTCAGATTTGAGGACGATGTTAAGCGTCTTCTTCTCAGCCTGGCCCATGTTCTCGAAGATGTTTTCCAGCTTGCCGGCGTGAGCACGGGCCAGCTTGACTTCGCGGAACTTGCCTTGACGGAACAGAGCCACTTCACGGGCTTTCTTCTCATCCGACAGCACGCTCATCTCGTCGCCAGCGTCCGGGGTACCGTCCAGGCCGAGGATCTCGACAGGGATGGAAGGACCGGCTTCCTTGATTGGCTTGCCGTTCTCGTCGAGCATGGCACGTACACGGCCATAGTTCGAACCGACCAGCACCATGTCGCCTTGGCGCAGGGTACCGTCTTGAACCAGAACGGTTGCAACCGGGCCACGACCTTTGTCGAGACGCGATTCAACCACAACACCGCGACCAGGGGCCGATGGGGTTGCTTTCAGTTCGAGTACTTCGGCTTGCAGCAGGACCGCTTCGAGCAGTTCGTCTACACCGGTACCGACTTTCGCCGAAACCGAAACGAATGGCGTATCACCGCCCCACTCTTCGGAAGTCACGCCGTGAACCGACAGTTCGCTACGGATGCGATCGAGATCGGCGCCCGGCTTGTCGATTTTGTTCACTGCTACAACCAGTGGAACACCAGCGGCCTTGGCGTGCTGGACAGCTTCAATGGTCTGCGGCATTACGCCGTCGTCCGCTGCAACTACCAGGATCACGATGTCAGTCGCCTTGGCACCACGGGCACGCATTGCGGTAAACGCGGCGTGACCCGGGGTATCGAGGAAGGTGACCATGCCGCGTTCGGTTTCAACGTGGTAGGCACCGATGTGCTGGGTGATACCGCCGGCTTCGCCTGCAGCTACCTTGGCACGACGGATGTAGTCGAGCAGCGAGGTTTTACCGTGGTCAACGTGGCCCATTACGGTCACGACTGGCGCACGGGAGAACGTCTCACCTTCAAACTTCAGGGACTCGGCCAGGGAATCTTCCAGGGCGGTGTCGCTGACCAGGGTCACTTTGTGGCCCAGCTCTTCAGCAACCAGTTGGGCAGTTTCCTGATCCAGTACCTGGTTGATGGTGGCTGGAGTACCCAGTTTGAACATGAACTTGATGATTTCAGCAGCCTTGACCGACATCTGGTTGGCGAGGTCGCCAACAGTGATGGTCTCGCCGATCTGCACATCACGCACGACAGGGCCGGTTGGGCTCTGGAAACCGTGGGCGTTGCGCTTCTTCAGCTTGGCCTTGCCGCGACCACCGCGACGGAAGCTGTCGCTTTCTTCGTCGGTAGTACGTGGAGCAACGCGTGGCGCTGGCGCCTTCTCTTTGACCGAAGCACGATGTGGAGCGTTTTTGCGCTCACCATCGCCACTGCCACGACGATTGTTATCGTCTGCACGTGGTTTGTCCGGACGACGAGGTTCTTCGCGTTTGCGAGCGTCGGCTGCAGGAGCAGGCGCGGCGGCAACCGGAGCGGCCTCACGAACAGCTTCTACAGGCGCGCTAGGCGCAGCAACTGCATCAGCGTTAGCAGATTGCGCAGCAGCAGGCTGGCGACGCGCTTCTTCTTCGGCGCGACGCTTGGCTTCTTCTTCAGCCTTCTGACGAGCAGTATTTTCTACTGCGCGACGTTCTTCCAGTTCGCGTTTGCGCTCGGCTTCAATTTCTTCCGGGCTGCGCTGTACGAAGACTTTCTTCTTGCGTACTTCAACGCTGATGCTCTTGCTACCAGCAACACGCAGGGTGCTGGTGGTTTTGCGCTGCAATGTAATCTTGCGCGGTTCTTCCACTTTCGCCTTGTGGCTGCTCTTCAAGTGAGTCAGCAAAGACTGCTTCTCACTATCGCTCACACCTTCATCGGCGGCGGTGTGCGGCAGACCTGCCTCACGCATCTGCTGCAACAGGCGCTCTACCGGTGTTTTGACCTCATCGGCCAGTTGTTTCACCGTGACTTGCGTCATGCACTTCTCTCCTCAGGCCGCGCCTAATTACTCGAACCAATGGGCTCGGGCGGCCATGATCAACTTGCCGGCACGATCATCGTCAATGCCGTCGATGTCGAGCAGGTCGTCAATAGACTGCTCGGCCAGGTCTTCGCGGGTAATTACGCCGCGCACCGCCAGTTCCATCGCCAAATCCTTGTCCATACCCTCAAGCGAGAGCAGGTCTTCGGCCGGATGGGCGTCTGCCAGCTTTTCCTCAGTAGCGATGGCTTTAGTCAACAAACGATCCTTGGCCCGAGCGCGAAGCTCGTTGACGGTGTCTTCGTCAAAGCCGTCGATGTTGAGCATTTCTTCCAACGGTACGTAGGCAATCTCTTCCAGGCTGGTGAAGCCTTCATCTACCAGCACCTGTGCCAGGTCTTCGTCGACTTCCAGCTCGTCGATGAAGTTGCGCAGGATGTCGCCGGTTTCTGCTTGCTGTTTAGCCTGGATGTCCGATTCGGTCATCACGTTCAGGGTCCAGCCGGTCAACTGGCTGGCCAAACGTACGTTCTGACCACCGCGACCGATGGCCTGAGCCAGATTGTCTGCGCCAACGGCGATGTCCATTGCATGGGCATCCTCGTCAACGATAATTGCCGCCACTTCAGCAGGCGACATTGCGTTGATCACAAACTGCGCCGGGTTATCGTCCCACAGGACGATGTCCACACGCTCACCGCCCAATTCGCCCGACACTGCCTGGACGCGCGAACCGCGCATACCAATGCAAGCACCTTGCGGGTCGATGCGTTTGTCCTTGGAGCGGACCGCGATCTTGGCGCGCGAACCCGGATCGCGGGACGCAGCCATGACTTCGATCAGGCCTTCGGCAATTTCCGGCACTTCGATGCGGAACAACTCGATCAGCATTTCCGGCGCGGTACGCGACAGGATCAGCTGAGGGCCGCGGTTCTCGGTGCGGATTTCCTTGAGCAGCGCACGCAAGCGCACACCGACCCGGAAAGTTTCGCGGGAAATGATGTCTTCGCGGGCCAGCAACGCTTCAGCGTTGTTACCCAGGTCGACGATCACGTTGTCGCGGGTAACCTTTTTCACGGTGCCGGAGATGATTTCCCCCAGGCGCTCGCGATAGGCGTCAACGACTTGAGCGCGCTCGGCTTCGCGGACCTTCTGCACGATGACTTGCTTGGCAGTCTGTGCAGCGATGCGGCCGAACTCGATGGATTCGATCTTTTCTTCGACGACATCACCGACCTGGGCGCCCGGGTGCGTTTCAGCAACCTTGCTCGGCCAGGTTTCGATGGCCGGATCATCAAGATCGGCTTCCTCGACGACCGTCCAGCGACGGAAAGTCTCGTAGGCACCGGTGTGGCGGTTGATTTCCACACGCAGATCAACTTCGTCTTCAAAACGCTTTTTGGTAGCAGTGGCCAGGGCCAGCTCCAGCGCTTCAAAAATCACGTTTGCCGGTACGCCCTTTTCATTGGATACCGACTCAACAACCAGCAGTACTTCTTTGCTCATCGTACGCCTCGCCTTTCGCAAGCCATTGGATCCGCGGGATCCGCGTCTCAGTCAAAACTGGGAATAATGTTGGCCTTGTCGATCATATCGATCGGCAACAGGAACTCATGGTCTTCTACCTGCACCACGACGTCCTGCTCTTCTACACCGCGCAGAAGGCCCTGAAAGTTGCGTCGCCCTTCAAAGGGAGAGCGCAGCTTGATCTTCACTTGTTCACCGGCAAATTTTGCAAACTGATCAATAGTGAACAGTGGGCGTTCCATGCCAGGCGAGGAAACTTCGAGGGTGTATTCAACAGCGATCGGATCTTCAACATCCAGGACACCGCTGATCTGACGGCTGACAATGGCACAATCGTCCACCAGCACGCCGCCCTCTTTATCGATATAAACGCGCAACATTGAGTGGCGACCTTGAGCCGAAAACTCAATACCCCAGCATTCATAGCCTAGGGCCACGATCACCGGGGCCAACAAGGCCTGCAACTCTTCTAGCTTGCTCGACACCTGAACCCCCTCGTGCATGTATGTGCATGCTGTGCAAAATAAAAAAATGGGCGAAACGCCCATCCTTGAAACGCCGTCGAACAGCGGCGTTGAAAGTGTCCAGCTAACAAAAAGCCCCTTAAAAGGGGCTCCGCTAAAACTGGTTGCGGGGGCCGGATTTGAACCGACGACCTTCGGGTTATGAGCCCGACGAGCTACCAGACTGCTCCACCCCGCGACAAAGCTGGGGCGGAAGTATACGACCGATCCCTTACAGGGTCAATGTAACCTTCCACCTACAAGAAAGCCCGCAACAGCGGGCTCTCCTGATAATTGGTACCGAGAAGGGGACTCGAACCCCTACACCCTATGGGCACAACCACCTCAAGGTTGCGTGTCTACCAATTCCACCACCTCGGCAATACAGCGTTTACAACCTTCTTACTTTTGCTCTTGAGCTGGAGGCACGTCAGTCGCTGGAGTAGCCGACTTTTGCTCTTGAAGCACCGGGACATCATCAGAAGCCGGTTTTGCTTTTGGTACTTCCAACACTGCTGGGTTTGGGAGACCTACCTGAGTCAGCACATGAGCTTTCTCTTTAGCAAAGTAACCTAACCCCAAGCTGGTTATGAAGAAACCGGCGGCAAGTATAGCAGTAAACTTACTTAGAAAGGTAGAGGAACCTTGGCTTCCGAACACAGTATTTGAAGCACCTGCCCCGAAAGACGCACCAGCGTCCGCACCTTTACCCTGCTGCAGCAAAACCAGGGCAACTACGCCCAGTGCACCCAGCAGATGAAAAACAACGATGACTGTTTCCAGCATTTTTTCAGTTTCCCGCGGCGCGACAAATCGCACCGAACTCATCTGCATTCAGGGAAGCTCCACCAATGAGCCCCCCATCGATATCCGGCATGCCGAACAGTTCGACCGCATTGGCCGCCTTCACGCTGCCGCCGTATAGAAGCCGCACACCTCGTGCGACCTCAGAATTCTCTGCCGCCAACTGCGCGCGAATGGCTGCGTGCACATCCTGCGCCTGTTGCGGCGAAGCAGTCAGCCCGGTACCAATGGCCCAGACCGGCTCGTAAGCAATTACTGCATTTGCAAAGGCACCGACTCCCAGCTCCTCGATGATGCTGCCCAGCTGACGCCCGACAACTTCAAGAGTTTTACCGGACTCACGCTGCTCAAGGGTCTCCCCTATGCACAACACCGGAATCAAGCCACAAGCCTGTGCCGCTGCGAATTTGCGATTGAGTGTCCCATCACGCTCGCCCATGATCTGGCGGCGCTCGGAGTGCCCAACAAGCACCAGGGAACAACCCGCATCAACCAGCTGACTCGGTGCAATCTCACCGGTCAACGCACCCTGCATGGATTCCACCGCAGAGTTCTGCGCGCCGACCTGAATCGACTTGCCTTTCAAGCCATCAATCACTTGATTGATATACAAGCAAGGCGGGAATACCGCGACTTCTACACCGCCAGGCAAGGCCAAATGACGAAGGCCGTTGATCAGCTCAGCGACACTGGCGCGGGTACCGTGCATCTTCCAGTTACCAGCTACCATAGTGCGACGCATGCTGTACCCCGTCGGTCAAAGTGGGCGCAGATGTTACCCAACCACATCATCACTGGCAAGCCGAATTCAGGCGCAAACTTCAGTTACCAGTTTTGCCAGCTCTTCGGCATAGCCGCGAACCTGTGTTTCGTCCTCGCCTTCGACCATGACACGCACCAAAGGCTCGGTACCTGACTTGCGCAGCAAGACCCGGCCACGACCCGCCATGGCGGCAGTGACACGCTCGCTGGCCTCTTTCACGGACGGATGCTCGATAGGGTTGTCACCGCCCGCAAACCGCACATTGAGCAGCACTTGCGGGCACTTGCGCAGCGCCTGGCGCGCCTGCGCCAGGCTTTCTTCGCGACGACGCAGTGCCAGCAGCACTTGCAGCGCCGCAATAATCGCGTCCCCGGTAGTCGTGTGCTGGAAGCACACCACATGCCCGGAGTTCTCGCCGCCCACCTGCCAATTGCGCTCCAGCAGTTCAGCGATCACATAGCGGTCACCGACATTGGCGCGCACAAACGGAATCCCCAGGTCTGCCAGGGCCAGCTCCAGCCCGAGATTGCTCATCAAGGTACCCACGACGCCGCCCTGCAGCTTGTTGCGCTCATGCAAGTCGCGGGCAATGATAAACAACAGGTCATCGCCATCAACAATTGCACCGGTGTGGTCGACCATCAATACCCGATCGCCGTCGCCGTCGAACGCAATACCCAAGTCGGCATGCTCGGCCAGCACCGCCGCCTGCAACTGCCCCATGTGGGTCGAGCCGCAGTTGTCGTTGATGTTCAAGCCGTTAGGCTGGGCCGACAGCACAGTAACGTCTGCACCAAGCTCCTTGAACACACTCGGCGCCACCTTGTAGGTCGCGCCGTGGGCGCAGTCGATGACGACTTTCAACCCGGCAAAATTGGTACTGCTCGGCACGCTGCTTTTGCAGAACTCGATATAACGACCAGAAGCGTCGTTAATCCGCGAAACCTTGCCCAGCTTGCTCGACTCGACGACGGTCATCGGCGCATCCAGCAACTCTTCGATCATGTGTTCGATCTCGTCCGGCAGTTTGGTGCCCTGGCCCGAGAAGAATTTGATGCCGTTGTCATCGTGAGGATTGTGCGAAGCACTGATCACGATACCGGCTTCAGCGTGAAAGGTACGCGTCAGGTAAGCAATCGCCGGCGTAGGCATCGGGCCCAGCAACATCACATCAGCGCCGGCAGCAGACAGACCTGCCTCCAGCGCAGACTCAAACATGTACCCCGAGATACGCGTGTCCTTGCCCACCAGGATGCGACAGGCGCCCATGCTGCGGAACGCCATGCCGGCGGCCCAGCCCAGCTTGAGCATGAAGTCTGGAGTAATCGGAAATTCGCCGACCCGACCGCGAATGCCATCGGTGCCAAAATATTTTTTAGTCATAAGTGCTCCATCATTCTTATTCGGCTGATTCAACCGCTGCGATCATCCGCACTACATCTACCGTCTCGGCAACGTCATGCACCCGCAAGATACGCGCACCCTTCACCACGGCAAGCGCCGCGAGTGCCAGGCCGCCATGCAGGCGCTCACCCACCGGACGATTCAACGCCAGACCTATCATGCTCTTGCGCGAAACCCCTACCAGCAGGGGGCGACCAAGGGCATGCAGGGATTCCATATGCTTGAACAGGCTTAAATTGTGTTGCAGGGTCTTGGCAAAGCCAAATCCCGGGTCGAGGATGATCCTCTCCGGGGCAATCCCCACCGCGACGCATTGGGCCATGCGCTCGGCAAGAAAGCCTTTCACTTCACCGACCAGGTTGTCGTAATGCGGGTCGTCCTGCATCGTGCCCGGCTCACCGAGCATGTGCATCAGGCAAACCGGCAGGCCCGTGGCAGCGGCCGCATCCAGGGCGCCATCGCGCTGCAGGGAACGCACATCGTTGATCAACCCGGCGCCCAGCCGCGCGCTTTCGCGCATGACGGCCGGCGTCGACGTGTCGACAGAGATGATGACATCCAGCTCTCGATGAATGCGCTCGATAATGGGCGCGACCCGCTCCAGCTCCTCCAAGGGAGACACCGCACGAGCCCCAGGGCGCGTCGATTCGCCACCGACATCAATCAGGGTCGCGCCAGCTGCCACCATGGCCTCTGCATGGCGCAACGCAGCATCAAGCTGACTGAAGCGGCCACCATCGGAAAAGGAATCAGGGGTTACGTTAAGAATGCCCATAACGTGTGTTTGGGCCAAATCAAGAACCCGGCTGCCGCAAGGCAACCGGGTCGAGGACAACGCAGAAGTCATTTCAAACCTTAATGGTCAGCAGCCGGGCCGCCGATCGGAGCTTCAGGGCGCTCGTTCTGTACCACTGGCGGCGTGCCCGAAGTACCCGAACCACCTTCCCAATCACGAGGCTCGCGGGGCGTACGACCCGCCATGATGTCGTCGATCTGCTCGGCATCAATGGTCTCGTACTTCATCAGGGCATCAGCCATGGCGTCGAGCTTGTCACGGTTGTCTGTGAGGATCTGCTTGGCCGTGCCGTAGCACTGGTCAATGATGCTGCGCACTTCGGAGTCGATCAGCTTGGCGGTCTCACCGGAGAAGCTGGCAGCTTGACCGCCACCACCGCGACCCAGGAACACCTCGCCTTCGTCCTCGGCATACATCAAGGGGCCGAGTTTTTCCGACAGGCCCCACTTGGTCACCATGTTCCGTGCAATCTGGCTGGCACGCATGATGTCGTTGGACGCACCGGTAGTAACACCGTCGAAGCCCAAGGTCATCTCTTCCGCGATCCGGCCACCGTACAGCGAGCAGATCTGGCTGATCAACGCACGCTTGGAGAGGCTGTAGCGATCCTCTTCCGGCAGGAACATGGTGACGCCCAGCGCCCGACCACGAGGAATGATCGACACTTTGTAGACGGGGTCATGCTCAGGCACAACGCGACCGACAATGGCGTGACCGGCTTCGTGATAGGCGGTGTTTTGCTTCTCTTTCTCGGACATGACCATGGATTTGCGCTCGGCGCCCATCATGATCTTATCTTTCGCCAGTTCAAACTCTTTCATTTCGACGATGCGCTTGCCGGTACGGGCTGCGAACAGCGAGGCTTCGTTTACCAGGTTGGCAAGGTCGGCACCGGAGAAGCCAGGCGTACCACGGGCAATCACGGCCGGAGCCACGTCGTCGCCCATCGGCACTTTGCGCATGTGCACTTTCAGAATCTGTTCACGGCCACGGATGTCTGGCAGACCGACCACAACCTGACGGTCAAAACGGCCCGGACGCAGCAGCGCAGGGTCGAGTACGTCAGGACGGTTGGTCGCGGCAATCACGATGATGCCGTCGTTCATTTCGAAGCCGTCCATCTCAACCAGCAACTGGTTAAGTGTTTGCTCACGCTCATCATGACCGCCACCCATGCCAGCACCACGATGGCGACCAACGGCGTCGATTTCATCGATGAAGATGATGCATGGCGCGTGCTTCTTGGCCTGCTCGAACATATCGCGAACACGGCTGGCACCGACACCGACGAACATCTCGACGAAATCGGAACCGGAAATGGTGAAGAAAGGTACTTTGGCTTCGCCGGCAATAGCCTTGGCCAACAGGGTTTTACCGGTACCTGGCGGGCCAACCATCAGCACACCGCGTGGAATTCGGCCGCCCAGACGCTGGAACTTGCCCGGGTCGCGCAGGAATTCTACCAGCTCACCCACTTCTTCCTTGGCTTCGTCGCAACCGGCAACGTCAGCCAGGGTGGTCTTCACCTGGTCTTCGGAAAGCAGGCGTGCCTTGCTCTTGCCGAAACTCATCGGCCCGCCCTTGCCTCCCGCACCACCTTGCATCTGGCGCATGAAGAACATGAACACGGCAATGATCACCAGGATCGGGAAGCTGGCTACCAAGAGCTGGGTCCAGATGCTCTGCTGCTCAGGCTGCTTGCCTTCAACGACCACGTGGTTATCCACCAAGTCACCGATCAGGCCATTGTCCTGGATTGCCGGACGGATGGTCTTGAAGCTGTCGCCATCGTTGCGCTTGCCGGTAATCACGTAGCCGTCAACTGCTACGCGCTCGACCTTGCCATCCTTAACTTGCTGGATGAAGTCGGAATAGTTGAGGGTCTGCGGCTCGTTAGGGCTGGAGAAGTTGTTCATCACCGTCACGAGGACAGCCGCGATGATCAACCACAGGATCAGATTCTTTGCCATATCGTTCAATTAACTACCCTCTGAAGCAAGCTCCGCTACTGGCGCGTGCTTCGCATGATATTCACCGGCCTAACTTACTACATTACCTACAACTCTGGCAGGCGTCGTCTGTAACCCTTTGTGAAACTTTGACTACACAATATTCGTAAAGCTTCGTGACGAAAGCGATATAAAAAAACCTATCGCCTCCGTCAAATTCCTCAAAAACGCTCTTCACTGGCAGCGCCTTCAATGCCACGGAAACCGCGACCCAGCAAATACTGCTCACGGGACCTGTCTCGGGAAGAGTCAGGTTTGCGTGTCTGTACCTTGTCGAACAGCTTGCGGATGTTCTTGTGATACTCGTCGAAGCCTTCACCCTGGAAGACCTTGACCAGAAAATCACCACCCGGACGTAGTACCCGTCCCGCTAGGTCCAGTGCCAATTCGCAAAGGAACATGGCTCGCGGCATATCAACAGCTGGTAATCCACTCATATTGGGGGCCATATCGGAAATCACAAGGTCTACCTGCGAATTTCCGACTGCCTCGAGGATCTGTGCCAGCACTTCATCCTGGGTAAAATCGCCGTGAACAAAGGTCACGTCCGGGATGCTGTCCATTTCCAGGATGTCGGATGCGATCAAGCGACCTTGCCCACCAATCAGACGACTGGTCACCTGGGACCAGCCACCCGGGGCGGCCCCCAGGTCGATTACGCTCATGCCAGGGCGGATCAACTTGTCCTTTTCCTGGATCTCCAGCAGCTTGTAGCTGGCCCGGGAGCGGTAGCCATCCTTTTGCGCCATTTTGACGTAAGGGTCGTTGAAATGCTCTTGCAGCCACTTAAGGCTAGTTTTGGAACGGACCACGGGCCACCTCGAAAATAAAACGGGTCGTGATTAACTGGGCGGTCCCGGACTCGCTCGGGTAAACTGGCCGCCGCTTTTTACAAGATCAGACGCAGGGGTCAGATTATGCCGCTCACTCAAGAGCAGAAGAAACAGTACAAATCCATTGGCCACCATCTGAAACCAGTTTTGACTGTGGCTGACAACGGTTTGACTGAAGGTGTGTTAGCCGAACTTGAACGCGCATTGGGCGATCATGAACTGATCAAGATCAAGGTCAGCATCCTTGATCGCGAGGCGCGCCTGGCAGCCATTGCAGAACTGTGCAAGGCTGGCAAAGCGGACCTGGTTCAGGTCATCGGCAAGATGGCGCTGCTGTATCGCAAGAACTTCAGCGTCAACAAGCAACTGTCGAACGTACACCGCTTCAAGTGAAACAAGGGTCACGGGCGTGCTTCGCGCGCCCTGCCACTCCATCCTGGCGCCGGCTGTACAACCAGCACCAACCCGGAAAACCCTAGCACAAGATAGCTGAACAGCTGCCAGCGCAACGCTTCCGGCAGAAAGATGCGCACCACGCAAAACATTGCGCACGCATACAGCGCCATCAACAGCAGTTGCCCGCGAATATCCCGCCACAAACTCCCCAAGCCTTCGGCCTTGACCAGCACCAGCGCCTGAAGCGTCACGCACGCCGCTGCAAAACCCACCAGCAACGCACTTAATAATCCGCCGACCTCATCGATCAGCAACGGTGCCAGGCCAATCAGGCCCAGCGCCGGTAGCACACCAATATGTAACAGCCATAGGCCGCCAACCCAAAGCATCTGGGCAAACTGCCAAAGCATGGCGCCCGCACGAAGCGGGCGCCGTCTTTCAGATGTGACGAACTTCGACAATCTCGTACTCGATCACGCCACCAGGCGTCTTGACGGCCACCACATCACCCTCCTCCTTGGCAATCAAGGCGCGGGCCAGCGGCGAGCCGACGGAGATCTTGCCGAGTTTGAAGTCGGCCTCGTCTTCACCCACGATGTGGTAAACCACGCTTTCGTCAGTCTCGACGTTGGCGATTTCCACGGTAGTGCCGAAAATCACCTTGCCGGTCTTCGGGATGGTCGTGACGTCGATGATCACCGCATTCTGCATGCGGCCTTCGATGTCACGGATCCGCGCCTCAACCATACCTTGCTGCTCGCGAGCAGCATGGTATTCAGCGTTTTCTTTCAGATCGCCCAGTTCCCGGGCCGTACCGATGTCCTGGCTCAGCTTCGGACGGACGACCTTGGTCAGGTGGGCGTGCTCTTCTTCCAGGGCTTTTGCGCCCTGGACGGTCATTGGGTATTTGATCATGCCTTCAATCCTGCGTGTAGATCCTGCAAGCGGCGCACGGTTTTTTCAGGACCGAACTTGAGCGCTTCGCAGATAGCTTCGCCAGCAGCAATGGTGGTGGTGCAGTAAATCTTGTGCTGCAAGGCGTTACGACGAATGGAGTAGGAGTCCGCGATCGACTGGCGACCTTCAGTGGTGTTGATGATCAAGGTGACTTCGTCATTTTTGATCATGTCGACCACGTGTGGACGGCCTTCCGTTACCTTGTTCACGCGACGCACTTTCAGGCCGGCAGCCTCAATCAGCTTGGCGGTCCCGGCAGTGGCCACGACTTCGAAGCCCAAGTTGATCAGATCACGGGCCACGCCTGCAACCAGTGGCTTGTCATCATCGCGTACGCTGATGAACGCAGTACCGCCGGTCGGCAGCACTTCACTGGCGCCCATCTGGGCTTTGGCGAACGCTTCACCGAAGGTATCGCCCACGCCCATCACTTCACCGGTGGACTTCATCTCTGGGCCCAGGATCGGGTCCACGCCAGGGAACTTGGCGAATGGGAACACCGCCTCTTTCACGCTGTAGAAGTTCGGGATGATTTCCTTGGTGAAGCCGATTTCCTTCAAGGTCTTACCGGCCATCACGCGCGCGGCAATCATCGCCAGGGAAACACCGATGCACTTGGAAACAAATGGCACGGTACGCGAAGCACGCGGGTTGACTTCGATAACGTAGATGTCTTCGCCTTGCAGCGCCAACTGAACGTTCATCAGGCCGACCACGCCCAGCTCCAGGGCCATCTTCTTGACCTGTTCGCGCATCTCGTCCTGGATGTGCGCAGGCAACGAGTACGGCGGCAGCGAGCAAGCGGAGTCACCGGAGTGAACGCCAGCCTGTTCGATGTGCTGCATGATCGCGCCGATCACCACGTCGGTGCCGTCGCAGACCGCATCCACGTCCATCTCGATGGCGCAATTGAGGAAGTGGTCCAGCAGCACCGGGCTGTCGTTGGACACTTTCACTGCATCACGCAGGTAACGCTTGAGCTCTTCTTCTTCGTAGACGATTTCCATCGCCCGGCCGCCCAGTACGTAGGACGGGCGCACTACCAGCGGATAACCGATTTTGCTGGCGGCGCGGATCGCTTCGTCTTCGCTGCGCACGGTGGCGTTGGGCGGCTGACGCAGGTTCAGGCGCTCAACCATTTGCTGGAAGCGCTCACGGTCTTCGGCACGGTCGATAGCGTCAGGGCTGGTACCGATGATCGGCACGCCAGCAGCTTCAAGTGCGCGAGCCAGTTTCAGCGGGGTTTGGCCGCCGTACTGGACGATCACGCCCTTTGGCTTCTCGACGCGACAGATTTCCAGCACGTCTTCAAGCGTTACCGGCTCGAAGTACAGACGGTCGGACGTGTCGTAGTCAGTGGAAACAGTTTCCGGGTTGCAGTTGACCATAATGGTCTCGTACCCGTCTTCGCGCAGGGCGAGAGCGGCGTGTACGCAGCAATAATCGAACTCGATGCCTTGCCCGATACGGTTTGGACCGCCACCCAGGATCATGATTTTGTCGCGGCCCGACGGCGCGGCTTCGCACTCTTCCTCGTAGGTGGAGTACATGTACGCGGTGTCGGTTGCGAACTCGGCCGCACAAGTATCAACGCGCTTGTAGACCGGGTAGATATCCAGCTTGTGGCGATGCGTGCGCAGGTTCTTTTCGGTCACACCCAGCAGCTTGGCCAGGCGCATGTCGGAGAAGCCTTTGCGCTTGAGGCGGAACATCAGGTCGCGGTCGATAGAAGACAGGCCGAGGGTCTTGACCTTCTCTTCTTCTTTGATCAGATCTTCGATCTGCACCAGGAACCACGGGTCGATCATGTTCATGCCGAAGATGTCTTCGACGGTCATGCCGGCGCGGAAAGCATCGGCCACGTACCAGATACGCTCGGCGCCCGGCACGGTCAGCTCGCGCTTGAGCACGCTCATGCTTTCCGGGTTGCTCAGGTCGAGTTTCTCGTCCAGGCCGCAAACACCCACTTCCAGGCCACGCAGGGCTTTCTGCAGGGATTCCTGGAAGGTCCGGCCGATGGCCATGACTTCACCGACCGACTTCATCTGAGTGGTCAGGCGGGCGTCGGCTTTCGGGAATTTCTCGAAAGCGAAGCGTGGCAGCTTGGTGACGACGTAGTCGATCGACGGCTCGAAGGATGCCGGCGTTGCGCCGCCCGTGATTTCGTTCTGCAGTTCGTCCAGGGTGTAACCGATCGCCAGCTTGGCAGCGATGCGCGCAATCGGGAAGCCGGTCGCTTTCGATGCCAGCGCCGAAGAACGCGATACACGCGGGTTCATCTCGATCACAACCATGCGGCCAGTGTCCGGGCAGATGCCGAACTGTACGTTGGAGCCACCGGTTTCCACGCCGATCTCACGCAGCACCGCCAACGAGGCGTTGCGCATGATCTGGTATTCCTTGTCCGTCAGGGTCTGTGCTGGCGCAACAGTGATCGAGTCACCGGTGTGCACGCCCATCGGGTCAAAGTTTTCGATCGAGCAGACGATGATGCAGTTGTCCTTTTTATCGCGGACAACCTCCATTTCATATTCTTTCCAGCCGATCAGGGATTCGTCGATCAGCAGCTCTTTGGTCGGAGACAGGTCCAGGCCGCGGGCGCAGATTTCTTCGAATTCTTCACGGTTGTAGGCAATACCGCCGCCGGTGCCGCCCATGGTGAAGGACGGACGGATGATGCACGGGAAGCCAAGCTTCTCGAGGACCACGTTGGCCTCTTCCATGCTGTGGGCGATACCCGAACGCGGGCAATCAAGGCCGATGGACTTCATGGCCTTGTCGAAACGCGAACGGTCTTCAGCCTTGTCGATGGTGTCGGCATTGGCGCCGATCATCTCTACGCCGAACTTCTCCAGGACGCCTTCGCGCTCCAGGTCCAGTGCGCAGTTCAGGGCGGTCTGGCCACCCATGGTTGGCAGCAGCGCGTCCGGACGCTCTTTCTCGATGATCTTGGCAACGGTCTGCCACTTGATCGGCTCGATATAGGTGGCGTCGGCCATGTCCGGGTCGGTCATGATGGTGGCCGGGTTGGAGTTCACCAGGATGACGCGGTAACCCTCTTCGCGCAGGGCTTTACAGGCCTGGGCGCCGGAGTAGTCGAATTCGCAAGCCTGGCCGATTACGATCGGGCCAGCGCCGAGAATCAGGATGCTTTTTATGTCTGTACGTTTTGGCATGGGTTTGTCACTCAAATCCGCAGGTCAGTCGGCAAGCCGTCTTGAACAATCTTTGAAGAGCCTGAGGGGGCCGCCGGTTTCCCGGGCCACCCTCAGGCCGCTCAGTTAGCGTCGCTTGGCCATCTCATTAATGAAACGGTCGAACAGCGGCGCTACGTCGTTCGGGCCCGGGCTTGCTTCAGGGTGGCCCTGGAAGCTGAACGCGCTCTTGTCGGTGCGCTCGATGCCTTGCAGGGAACCGTCGAAAAGCGACTTGTGAATCGCCCGGACATTGCCCGGAAGAGTCGCTTCATCCACCGCAAAACCGTGGTTCTGGCTGGTGATCATCACCACGCCCGTGTCCAGGTCCTGCACCGGGTGGTTGGCACCGTGGTGGCCGTGGCCCATTTTCAGGGTCTTGGCGCCGGAGGCCAGGGCCAGCAGTTGATGGCCGAGGCAGATACCGAATACCGGAATCTCGGTTTCCAGGACTTCCTTGATCGCCTTGATGGCGTAGTCGCAAGGCTCCGGGTCACCCGGGCCGTTGGACAGGAATACACCGTCCGGCTGCAGGGCCAGAACGTCGCTGGCCGGGGTTTGCGCCGGCACTACGGTCACGCGGCAACCGCGCGCCACCAGCATGCGCAGGATGTTGTGCTTGATACCGTAGTCGTAGGCCACGACATGGTAAGGCAGCTCGGACGCGTCGATGGTCGCGTGGCTGTCGGTCTTCAATTCCCAGACAGTGGAGCGCCACTCGTACTGGTCCTTGGTGCTGACGACTTTCGCCAGGTCCATGCCTTTCAGGCCAGGGAAACCCTGGGCTGCTGCGATCGCTGCTTCTTCAGAGATGTTGTCACCGGCCATGATGCAGCCGTTTTGCGAGCCTTTTTCACGCAGGATGCGTGTGAGGCGACGCGTATCGATACCGGCGATCGCCACAACGTTGTTGGCTTTCAGGTAATCAGACAAAGACATCGTGTTACGCCAGTTGCTCGCAACCAGTGGCAGGTCGCGAATGACCAGACCTGCCGACCAGACACGATCAGACTCGGCGTCTTCCGGTGTAGTACCGGTGTTGCCGATGTGCGGATAGGTCAGGGTAACGATCTGTTGGGCGTAGGAAGGATCGGTAAGGATTTCCTGATAGCCGGTCATGGCGGTGTTGAACACCACCTCTCCAACGGTCTGACCGTCGGCTCCAATGGCTTCGCCGCGAAAAATGCTGCCATCAGCAAGGGCGAGTATGGCTGGCTTAGTCAAGAAGACCTCCCGTAAATAAAGCCTGAAAGGGCGATCGCAGGTTGTAAAAAAGCGGAGTGACGTATGGACACGTCACCCCGCTTCTTCACCGAATTATTCTGCGCGCTTTTAGTGGACACACTAAAGCTGTAGCTTACAGAAAAAGGCTTTTTTGGTCCACCGCTAATGAGCCTTAAAGGCAGGGGAATGCGACAGGACGTCGCCTAGCGGGTAAAAACGGGGCCTTAGGATAATCCTGAGACCCCGTTTTAGCTACTTCTTAATGCAGGTCCAGCACGTCGCGCATGTCGTACAGGGCTGGCGCACGGCCATCAAGCCACAGCGCCGCACGTACGGCACCCTTGGCGAACGTCATGCGGCTCGACGCCTTGTGAGTAATCTCAAGACGCTCGCCTTCGGTTGCGAACAGCACCGTGTGGTCGCCCACCACGTCGCCACCGCGCACGGTGGCAAAACCGATGGTGTCGTGAGCACGAGCGCCGGTGTGACCTTCGCGACCATACACCGCCACCTTCGACAGGTCCCGCCCAAGGGCGTCGGCAATCGCCTCACCCATGCGCAACGCCGTACCGGACGGCGCATCGATCTTGTGCCGGTGATGAGTCTCGATGATCTCGATGTCAGCCTCATCGCCCATCACCCGCGCCGCCATGTCGAGCAGCTTCAGCGACAGATTGACACCGACACTGAAGTTGGCCGCGAACACGATAGGAATATCCTTGCCCGCCTCCACCAGCAGCAGCTTTTGCTCGGCGTTCAGCCCGGTAGTGCCAATTACCATGGCCTTGCCCGCCTTGCGGCAGAAAGCCAGGTTTTTCAGCATCACGTCTGGCAGGGTGAAATCGATCAGTACGTCGAACTCATCGGCGACCTGCTCCAGGTTGCCGGACAACGAAACGCCAATGCGCCCCAGGGACGCCAATTCACCCGCATCCGCACCAATCAAGGTGCTGCCGGGACGCACAATCGCCGCCGTCAGCCCGGAGGCCGGCGAGCGCGCCTGTACAGCCTCGACCAGGGTTTTGCCCATGCGCCCGGCAGCGCCCATCACCGCGATACGTCGCATACTCACTTCCTTACAGGTCGCCGAAGAAGCGCTTCACGCCTTCGAACCAGCCGGTGGTTTTTGGTGAATGCGTGTCATCGCCAGCCAGCGAACTGCGGAATTCTTCCAGCAGTTCACGCTGACGACGACCCAGGTTCACCGGCGTTTCTACCGCCACACGGCACATCAAGTCGCCGGCACCGCCACCGCGCACTGGCGCAACGCCTTTGCCACGGATACGGAACTGCTTGCCGGTTTGCGTACCTTCGGGAATCTTCAGCTTGACCCGACCGTCCAGCGTCGGGATCTCAAGCTCGCCACCCAGGGCCGCATCCACAAAGCTGATCGGCACTTCACAGAACAGATGCTTGCCGTCGCGCTGGAAGATCGAGTGCTCGCGCACATTGATCACCACGTACAGGTCGCCCGTCGGGCCGCCCTGCGTGCCCGCCTCGCCTTCGCCCGACAGACGAATGCGGTCGCCGGTATCCACACCCGCCGGCACTTTCACCGAGAGGGTCTTGTACTCTTCGACACGCCCTTCGCCGTGGCACGAGTCGCATGGGTCGGAAATGATCTTGCCCTGGCCATGACAACGCGGGCAGGTTTGCTGCACCGAGAAGAAGCCTTGCTGCATCCGCACCTGGCCGATACCGCCGCACGTCGGGCACGTGATCGGCGAGGAGCCTTTCTTGGCGCCCGAACCGTCGCACGGCTTGCAGTTGACCAGCGTCGGAACACGGATATTGACGCTGGTGCCGCGCACTGCTTCTTCCAGGTTCAGCTCCAGGGTGTAACGCAGGTCGCTGCCACGCTGGGCACCGCCACGCTGGCCACCGCGGCCGCCGCCAAAGAAGTCGCTGAACACGTCGCCGAAAATATCGGAGAAGTTCTGGCCGCCGAAACCGGCACCGCCGCCACCCATGCTCGGGTCGACACCGGCATGGCCGTACTGATCGTAAGCTGCACGCTTGTTTGGATCACACAGGCATTCGTAGGCCTCGTTGGCCTCTTTGAACAGGTCTTCGGATTCTTTGTTATCCGGATTACGGTCCGGGTGGTGCTTCATCGCCAGGCGACGGTAAGCCTTTTTCAGGTCCGCCTCGCTGGAGCCGCGCTCCACACCCAACACTTCGTAATAGTCACGCTTTGCCATAAGTCTTTGCACTCTTAAGGACGTCCGGCAAAACCCTCCTGAGCCTTGCCAAACTCGTTGAGCCCCAATACAGGCCCGGACCCAACTCACGTCAATTCAACGATCCTGGTCGTTACTGCTTTCAGCCGGCAACCGGCCAAAAACGCGGTGATTGTCGTCCGGAAAGCAGGAGCATTCCCGATCACACCGCCAGCATCCGAGCGTTGTCGCATGCTGTAAAAATTCGCGTACCCCAGACACGCCAACGCGGGAGCAAGCTCCCGCGCGGCGACATCCTACCAGTCACCGCTTGTGAGCGGTCAACCGGGCGACCAAGTTACTTCTGGTCTTTTACTTCTTCGAACTCGGCATCGACAACATCGTCGTGCTTGGCTTCAGGTTCTGCCTGGTGTGCAGCACCGTCAGCCGGCTGGCCTTGTTCGGCGTACATTTTCTGAGCGACTGGCGCCGAGACTTTCGACAGCTCTTCAACCTTGGCTTCGATAGCGGCCTTGTCGTCGCCTTTAACAGCGGCTTCCAGGGCAACTACGGCTGCTTCGATTGCAGTTTTCTCTTCGCCAGTCACTTTATCGCCAGCGTCAGCGACCATTTTACGCGTCGAGTGAACCAGTGCATCACCCTGGTTACGGGCAGCGGCCAGCTCTTCGAACTTGCGGTCTTCGTCAGCGTTGGCTTCAGCATCACGGATCATCTGCTGGATTTCTTCCTCGGACAGACCCGAGTTAGCCTTGATCACGATCGACTGAGTCTTGCCGGTGGCCTTGTCTTTGGCGCCCACGTGCAGAATGCCGTTAGCGTCGATGTCGAAGGTCACTTCAATTTGTGGCACGCCACGTGGTGCTGGTGGAATCTCGGCCAGGTCGAACTTGCCCAGGGACTTGTTCTGACCGGCTTGCTTACGCTCACCTTGCAGCACGTGAATGGTCACAGCGCCCTGGTTGTCGTCGGCAGTCGAGAACACTTGCGATTTCTTGGTAGGAATCGTGGTGTTTTTCTCGATCAGCGCAGTCATCACGCCGCCCATGGTTTCGATACCCAGGGTCAGCGGGCTTACGTCCAGCAGCAGAACGTCTTTGACGTCGCCGGCCAATACCGCGCCCTGGATGGCAGCACCCATGGCAACCGCTTCGTCCGGGTTCACATCTTTACGTGCTTCTTTACCGAAGAACTCGGTCACCAGCTTCTGAACCAGTGGCATACGGGTCTGACCGCCGACCAGGATCACGTCGTTGATCGCGCCAACGTCGATACCCGAGTCTTTCAGCGCAATGCGGCAAGGCTCGATGGTGCGTTGAACCAGGTCTTCTACCAGCGATTCCAGCTTGGCGCGCGAGATCTTCACGTTCAAGTGCTTAGGACCGGTGGCGTCTGCAGTGATGTACGGCAGGTTCACGTCGGTCGAATTGCTCGAAGACAGTTCGATCTTGGCTTTCTCAGCGGCTTCTTTCAGGCGCTGCATGGCCAGCGGGTCACCCTTGAGGTTCATGCCGCTTTCTTTCTTGAATTCGTCGACGAGGTAGTCGATCAGACGAATGTCAAAGTCTTCACCGCCCAGGAACGTGTCACCGTTGGTGGCCAACACTTCGAACTGGTGCTCGCCATCGACTTCAGCGATTTCGATCACGGAAACGTCGAAGGTACCGCCACCCAGGTCGTAAACGATCACGGTGTGGTCGCCCTTGGCCTTGTCCATACCGTAGGCCAGAGCGGCTGCGGTAGGTTCGTTGATGATACGTTTTACGTCCAGGCCAGCAATACGGCCGGCGTCTTTGGTCGCCTGACGCTGGCTGTCGTTGAAGTAGGCCGGAACGGTGATCACCGCTTCAGTCACCGCTTCACCGAGGTAGTCTTCGGCGGTTTTCTTCATCTTTTTCAAGATTTCAGCCGAGATTTGTGGCGGCGACATTTTCTGGCCGTTCACTTCAACCCAGGCGTCACCGTTGTCAGCCTTGGCGATTTTGTATGGGACCATCTTGATGTCTTTCTGTACGACTTCTTCGTCGAACTTACGACCGATCAAACGCTTCACCGCGTACAGGGTGTTATGCGGATTGGTCACAGCTTGACGCTTGGCGGACTGGCCCACCAGGATTTCGCCGTCGTTGGCATATGCCACGATGGACGGGGTGGTACGTGCGCCTTCGGCGTTTTCAATAACTTTGGATACGCCGTTTTCCAGCACGGAGACGCAGGAGTTGGTAGTCCCCAGGTCGATACCGATAATTTTGCCCATGATTTACTCTCCCGAAACTTAGATTTTGTTGCCGCAGCAGTGGTGGCTGACTGCGGCAGTACTTAAACGCTTGACTTATAGATGGGGCCGTTACGACTTATTTCAAGCCTGCTCATCAATAGAAGGTGCAACCGGTGCAGGAGCCTTGCTCACCACAACCATTGCCGGGCGCAGCAAGCGACCGTTGAGCTGGTAGCCCTTCTGGAACACCTTCAACACGCTGTTTGGCTCAAGATCAGCGTTTTCCTGCATCGCCATTGCCTGATGATGCTCGGCATTGAACGGCTCACCGCCTTGCGGATCGATGGCTTCCAACTGATAACGCTTCAGGGTGTCCTGGAACATTTTCAGGGTCAGTTCGATCCCTTCGCGCATTGGGCGGATGTTTTCGTCGTCCGGGTTGGACAGCTCAAGGCCGCGCTCCAGGCTGTCGATGATCGGCAACAGATCACCGGCAAATTTTTCCAGGGCGAACTTGTGAGCTTTTTCTACATCCTGCTCGGCGCGGCGGCGGACGTTCTGCAGGTCGGCGGCAACACGCAACGATTGATCCTGCGCGCCTGCCAACTGCTCTTCGAGCACTTGCACACGCGCGGCCAGGTCTTCACCTGCTGCCTGGTTGGCGTCTGGATTTTGCGTATCCTGCGTCTGTTCGTCAGCCATAGATTTCTCCTTTCAAAATCATGCGCGAACTCGACTCGCGCTTCTGTTCCGGTATATGGGGCCACAATTTTCAGGTTCAAGGGTTGAGGCGTTACCAAAAGTCTTTCACTTGCCTTGGATCAATTCCGCCCCGTCATTCCCTGTCGCACTTAAAAACACAGCCCTTCAAGCAAATCGGACTAAGCATCAGGATTGTCACCCCCAAACAAAACACTGTATAAATAACCAGACCTAAAGCCTGGGAGCGGCCGTCATGCTGGTGCACCTGTCCGTACATAACTACGCCATCGTTGAACACCTGGACCTTGAACTGGATCGCGGGATGAGCGTAATCACAGGCGAAACCGGCGCCGGCAAGTCGATCATGCTCGACGCCCTGGGCCTGACCCTGGGTGACCGCGCCGACAGCGGCGTAGTTCGCCCGGGCGCCGACAAGGCCGACATCCTCGCCACTTTTGACCTGGCCGACATCCCGGAAGCCGAGGCCTGGCTTGCCGAGCGCGACCTTAACAATGAAGGCCCGTGCATCCTGCGTCGGGTGATCACCGCCGAAGGGCGCTCCCGCGGCTATATCAACGGCACGCCCTGCCCCCTCGCTGATTTGAAAGCCCTTGGCGAGTTGCTGATCGATATCCACAGCCAGCATGAACACCAGTCCCTGCTGAAAACCGATACCCATCGCCGGCTCCTCGACGAATACGCCGGCGCCACCGACCTGGCGCGCCAGGTGCAATTGGCTGCGCAGCGCTGGCGCCAAACCCGCCAGGAACTGGAGCGTCTCTCCAACTCCGGCGATGAACAGCGTGCGCGCCACCAATTGCTCAGTTATCAACTGGAAGAACTGGAAAGCCTGGGGCTCGGCGAAACGGAACTGGAGCAACTGGAACAGGAACACAAGAACCTGACCAACGCCGAAACCCTACTGGGCATTTGCCGGCAAGTGGTGGAGCAGTGCAGCGAAAGTGATTCCGGCAATGTGCTCAATGCCCTGACTGCCAGCCTCAACCGCCTGTCCAGTGTGAATAGCGCTTCAGGCTCGTTGAATGAAGCCACGACGCTGCTGACCAGTGCGCAAATTCAGGTGGAAGAAGCCGTCGGCGAGCTGAACCGTTTCCTTGATCACTTCGACGCAGACCCCGCACGCCTGCAGGATATAGAAGAGCGACTGGACACCATCTACACCCTGGCGCGCAAACACCGGATCCAGCCGACCGAAGTCGCGACCCTGCAACAAAAGCTGCTGGATGAAATTGAGACCCTGAATGCCAACGACGAATCCATCGAGCGACTGGGGGAGGAACTCGGCTCTTTTGCTCGTCACTACAAGGAAAAAGCCCGAGAACTGAGCGACCTGCGTCATCAGGCAGCGACTGGCCTGGCCAGCGCAGTGGAACAGGAAATACAACGCCTGGGGATGCCCGGCGGGCGCTTCACCATCGAGCTGCACACCAACACCAGCGATGAACTGCTGCCCAATGGCCTTGAACAGGTAGAACTACTGGTCAGTGCAAACCCGGGCCAACCGCTCAAGGCACTCGCCAAAGTAGCCTCTGGTGGAGAGCTTTCACGGATCAGCCTTGCGATCCAGGTGATTACGGCCCAGACCTCACGTGTGCCAACGCTAGTATTCGATGAAGTGGACGTCGGGATCGGCGGCCCGACTGCCGAGATCGTCGGCCAGTTGTTGCGCCGGCTCGGTGATCGCGGCCAGGTACTGACCGTTACCCACTTGCCACAAGTGGCAGCCCAAGGGCATCAACATTTGTTCGTGCACAAGGTGCGAGGCAGCGATGCGACCCATACCGCCGTGTCCAAGCTGAACAAGACTGAACGAGTGGAAGAAGTGGCGCGAATGCTCGGAGGCATCGACCTGACCAAGGAGTCCCTGGCCCATGCGAAGAAAATGGTGGTAACCGCGAAGGCCTGAGGCCCGGCCTACGGAGTATTTTCTTTTCTATAGAAAGCACGAAGGCGACCCTAGGGTCGCCTTCGATCGTTTCGCAGAGCGAATCTGCGTAGCTTTCTTACTTTTTCTTACGTATGTACAGAACCAAATTGTGATCCACCAATTCGACTCCGTGCTCGTCGGCGATCGCCTTCTGGAGCTTCTCGATTTCCGGGCTGACGAACTCGACCACTTCGCCAGTTTCCACGTCGACCATGTGGTCGTGGTGGCCGCTGTCAGCCAGTTCGAAGACTGCATGACCGCCGTCGAAATTATGACGAACCACCAGTCCTGCTGCTTCAAACTGGGTCAGAACACGGTAAACCGTGGCCAGGCCGACGTCCTCGTTAGACTCCATCAGTGCCTTGTATACATCCTCGGCACTCATGTGGCGCTGCTCAGCAGAATCGAGCATTTGTAGAATCTTGACTCGTGGCAGAGTCACTTTAAGACCGGCTTTGCGTAGTTCGCTATTTTCAACCATGGTTAGCTTTCTCGCGGATGCTGCTTCGCAGCTTCTCTTAATACGGGTATGATCGGCGTTTACGTTGTCCCAGCCAAGATAGTGGAAGTCGCCCACCGATGCAAAACACCAAGCTCTTGCTAACCAGTTTCACCTTTGTGGGACTGCTCGCACTCGCCGGTTGTTCATTCCCCGGGGTTTACAAAATCGACATCCAGCAGGGCAATGTCGTCACGCAGGACATGATAGACCAGTTACGCCCGGGAATGACCCGACGGCAAGTACGGTTTATCATGGGTAATCCCCTGCTGACCGACACATTCCATGCCGATCGCTGGGATTATCTCTATAGCATCCAGCCTGGTGGCGGTGAACGCCAGCAGGAGCGGGTCAGTGTCATCTTTAATGGCAATGACCAGCTCACCAGCCTCTCTGGGGACTTCAAGCCGGGCGTAAGCCGCGATGAAGCCCTGCTGGGCAAGGACAACGGCACCACCGCCCCTGCGCCCGCGCAGAACGAGGAAAAGCCCAAGTCCGAGGTACCGGCCAAGCCTGGCTCCTTGCTGGACGAGATCCAGAAAGGCGTCGACGGCGTGCAAACCGTTCCGGTGCCGACTCCAGAACCCCTGGACGCCAGCCCGCAATAAATGCGCAACGCTCGATAAAAAGCCCGGCATGCCGGGCTTTTTGTTGCCTGCCATTTCGCAAACTATGAATTCTGCTGTTTTGCCTTCGCAGCCTTGGCCGCACGCAAGCGCCGTATCTCCATCGGGTCTGCCAGCAATGGCCGATAAATCTCAATTCGGTCTCCGGCTTGCACGCACCGAACATCCGGGTCCGCTACTACCTTACCGAAAATCCCCAACGGGCAGCTCTGCAGATTCAGTTGCGCAAATTGCGTGGCCATTCCAGAAGCCAGCACCGCCGCCCTGAGGCTCGAGCCCGGCGCTACCGCCAGGCTCATCAATGCCTGGCGATCCACCGCAGCGTATACCACCTCTATTTCAACCCATGGTTCAGCCATGAATTTGCTTCGCGCGCTGGCAAAACGCGTCCACCAAGGTATTGGCCGCTTGATTGAACAGTGGGCCCAAGGTGGCACGCACGATAGGGCCGGCGTAATCGAACGACAGGTCCAGGCTGATTTTACAGGCCTTCTCGTTCAACGCCTTGAACACCCACACACCGTGCAGCTGAGTGAACGGGCCTTCTTCGAGGTTCATCTCGATGGACTGCCCGGGCACCAGTATGTTGCGCGTGACAAAGTGCTGGCTCAAGCCGCCCTTCGCTACCCCCACGCTGGCGAGCATATGCTCGTCACTGCTCTCCAGCACCTCGGCAGTCGAACACCAAGGCAGGAACTCCGGGTAACGCGCCACGTCGTTGACCAGGTCATAGAGCGCCTGTGCCGGGTAAGGCAGCAGGGCCGAACGTTGAATATGCGTCGTCATGTGAGCGTTATTTCCACAGCTGAACGGCAAACATCGCGAAAGGACAACAGGATTCGCGAAAGAAAAAAATCAAAAACCAGCCTGCATTGTCCGGGATTCACTCAACACGCTCAAGCACGCAGGTTGACCGTAGCCGACGCGCTCGCAACTCCCTATAATGCCGCCCCTATGGCTAAACAAAAGAAACACCCAACAGGGACCATCGCGCAAAACAAAAAGGCGCGACACGATTACTTCATCGAACATCGGTTCGAGGCTGGTCTGGTCCTGGCCGGCTGGGAAGTAAAAAGTCTGCGCGCCAGCAAGCTGCAACTGGTCGACAGTTATGTGCTGCTCAAAGACGGTGAGGCCTGGCTGCTCGGCAGTCATATCACGCCGCTGATGACCGCCAGCACCCACGTGATCGCCGACCCGGTGCGCACGCGCAAGCTGTTGCTCAATGCCCGCGAACTGGAAAAGCTCCAGGCCGCCGTGCAGCAGAAGGGCTACGCCTGTATCTGCCTGTCATGGTACTGGAGCAAGCACCTGGTCAAGTGCGAGATCGCACTGGGCAAGGGCAAGAAGGAATACGACAAGCGTGACACCGAGCGCGAACGTGATTCCAACCGGGAATTGCAGCGTGCCGTACGCAACAAGGGCAAGGAAGACTGACCTTCTTGTGAGTTATTGTGGCCGAG
The DNA here is from genome assembly GCF_055409485.1 of Pseudomonas sp. A125. Taxonomy (NCBI): domain Bacteria; kingdom Pseudomonadati; phylum Pseudomonadota; class Gammaproteobacteria; order Pseudomonadales; family Pseudomonadaceae; genus Pseudomonas; species Pseudomonas sp. A125. The sequence goes on along the minus strand of NZ_JBUZVP010000018.1, from coordinate 80,196 downwards.
GGAGCCTGCTGCCTCAGCCACAATAATTGCTACATCCCTTTGCGCCGCTCCGCCCGGGCCATGCGCTGAACTTCCTGACGCACCTCCTCCAGCACTTCCTGCACATACAGCAGGTGGCGTGTTGCAACTTCCCGTGCCTGCTCGGCGCGTCCCTCGATAATCGCCAGGTACAGGTCACGGTGCTGATTGATCAGCATGTCCCGTGTCTCGGTGCGCTGCTGGTACATGCCGCCAATGTTGGTCACCACGTTGCGCTTGAGCAGGTCGAACAAGCCGCGAATGGTGTGCAGCAATACCGCGTTATGGCTGGCCTCGGCGATAGCCAGGTGAAACCTCGCATCCGCCGCGCCCTCTTCCACACGGCTCACTTCGTCTGGTCGCGTGTAGCAATCCTGTAGTTCTTCGAACGCGGCGGTAAGCCGTTCGCGGTCCACCTCAGTGGCGCGCAACGCTGCGTAATATGCGCAAGAGGCTTCCAGCGTCTGACGAAACTCCAGAAGATCGCGCTGAGCCTCGGGGTTATTTTCCAGCAGGTGCAGCAGTGGATCGCTGAAGGTTGAACCCAGCGACTCCACCACATAATTGCCACCACCCTGGCGGCTGACCAGCAGGCCTTTGGCCGCCAGTTTTTGGATCGCCTCACGCAACGAAGGGCGCGACACCCCGAATTGCTCGGCCAGTGCGCGCTCGGCCGGCAAGCGCTCGCCCGACTTCAGCGTGCCCTCAAGGATCATGCCCTCAAGCTGCTCGACGATATCGTCAGACAAACGGCGCTGACGCACCTGATCAAACCCCATAACTCACTCTCCACCATCCCGACCACTCGCCGGGGCCCCTATTCTGGCCTATCGCCGCGCATCCGGCACCTATCAGAACCCTCTTGTTTCAGCCAATCAGCACCCGCTCACCATGAACTACGACCAAAGATTCACAAGCGGCAAATTGACACATCCCCCTGAAGGCTTTTAACCTAGCCAACGGTGACTGTAAGTTGGTATTACCAATTTACCAAATCACTCAAGCAGTGCCTGACCAACAACAATTAGGGGCCACCCCATATGCAAACCTGGCAACAGCTCTACAGCCCGCTCGGCAGCCTCGGCCTGTCCGCACTGGCCGCCGTTATTCCCATCGTATTTTTCTTCCTGGCCCTGGCCGTGTTCCGCCTCAAAGGTCACGTTGCCGGCAGCATCACCTTGGCGCTGTCGATCCTGGTGGCGATCTTTGCCTTCCAAATGCCGGTGGACATGGCGCTCGCCGCCGCCGGTTATGGCTTTGCCTACGGCCTGTGGCCAATCGCCTGGATCATCGTCGCCGCTGTATTCTTGTACAAACTGACGGTCAAGAGCGGCCAGTTCGAAATCATCCGCAGCTCGGTGCTGTCGATTACCGACGACCAGCGCCTGCAAGTGCTGCTGATCGGCTTCTGCTTCGGCGCCTTTCTTGAAGGCGCAGCCGGTTTCGGTGCTCCCGTGGCGATTACCGCCGCACTGCTGGTCGGCCTGGGCTTCAACCCGCTGTACGCCGCCGGCCTGTGCCTGATTGCCAACACCGCCCCCGTCGCCTTTGGCGCACTGGGGATTCCGATCATCGTAGCCGGGCAAGTAACCGGCATCGACGCGTTCAAGATCGGTGCCATGGCGGGCCGCCAGTTACCACTGCTGTCGTTGTTCGTACCGTTCTGGCTGGTGTTCATGATGGACGGCCTGCGCGGCGTCAAGGAAACCTGGCCAGCCGCACTGGTTGCGGGCCTGAGCTTTGCCGTTACGCAATTCTTCACCTCAAACTTCATCGGCCCGGAACTGCCAGACATCACCTCGGCCCTGGCCAGCCTGATTTCCCTGACTCTGTTCCTCAAAGTCTGGCAGCCCAAGCGCAGCGCCGGTGCGCAAATCGCTGGCGCAACGTCCGGCACCGCCATCACCGCCAGCGCCGGTGGTTTTGGCCTGCCGCGCAACACCCTGGCGTCGCCTTACAGCCTGGGGGAAATTTTCAAGGCCTGGTCGCCGTTCCTGATCCTGACCGTGCTGGTCACCCTCTGGACCCTCAAGCCGTTCAAGGCGATGTTTGCTGCGGGTGGCGCGATGTACAGCTCGGTGTTCAACTTCGCGATCCCGCACCTGGACCAATTGGTGATCAAGGTTGCACCCATCGTTGCCACCCCTACGGCGATCCCTGCGGTATTCAAGCTTGACCCGATTTCCGCCACCGGCACGGCGATTTTCTTCTCTGCCCTGGTGTCGATGGTGGTGCTGAAGATTGATTTCAAAACTGGTCTGACCACCCTGAAAGAAACCTTCTATGAGCTGCGCTGGCCAATCCTGTCCATCGGCATGGTGCTGGCCTTTGCTTTCGTCACCAACTACTCCGGCATGTCATCAACCATGGCCCTGGTGTTGGCGGCTACCGGCGCGGCGTTCCCGTTCTTCTCGCCATTCCTTGGCTGGCTCGGGGTATTCCTGACGGGTTCCGACACCTCATCCAACGCACTGTTCAGCTCACTGCAAGCCACCACCGCGCACCAGATCGGCGTCAACGACACCTTGCTGGTGGCCGCGAATACCAGCGGCGGCGTAACCGGCAAGATGATCTCGCCGCAGTCGATCGCCGTGGCGTGCGCCGCAACCGGCCTGGTGGGCAAAGAATCCGACCTGTTTCGCTTTACCCTCAAGCACAGCTTGTTCTTCGCGACGATTGTCGGGTTGATCACCTTGGCACAGGCCTACTGGTTCACCGGCATGCTGGTGCACTGATACCTGCGTGTAATAGGGTAAGAATCGACGCCGGGCCGTTATTCCGGCGTCAGCTATTTCTGGAGGACCGATGAGCCTGCCTGCTGCCTTTTTGAGCGACGCCGCACAACTGATCCCGAAGGATCGCCGTTTCGACGATCCACTTTCCACCCTTGCCTTCGGCACCGATGCCAGTTTTTACCGACTGATCCCACAACTGGTGATCCGCGTAGAGTCGGAAGATGAAGTGGTGGCGCTGCTGCAACTGGCCCAGCGCGATCGCGTGCCCGTAACCTTTCGTGCGGCAGGCACCAGCCTTTCCGGGCAGGCCATCAGCGACTCGGTACTGATCGTGCTCGGGGACAATTGGAACGGGCGCGAGATTCGCGGCCAGGGCACACAAATCCGCCTGCAACCGGGCGTGATCGGTGCCCAGGCAAACGCCTGGCTGGCGCCATTCGGGCGCAAGATCGGCCCGGACCCGGCGTCTATCAACGCCTGCAAAATTGGCGGCATAGTCGCCAACAATGCCAGCGGCATGTGCTGCGGCACGGCACAGAATACCTATCACACCCTGGCGGGAATCCGCTTGGTGCTGGCTGATGGCAGCCGCCTGGACACAGAAGACCCGGTCAGCGTTTCGGCCTTTCGCCAACACCACGCCAACCTGCTCGAACGCCTGTCGACACTGGGACGCGAAACGCGGGCCAATGCCGAACTGGCTGCAAAAATCCGCCATAAATACCGTCTGAAAAATACCACCGGCTTGTCACTCAACGCCCTGGTGGATTTCGACGAGCCACTGGATATCCTCAGCCACCTGCTGGTGGGCTCCGAGGGCACCTTGGGCTTTATCAGCGCTGTGACCTACGACACGGTGATCGATCACCCGAACAAAGCCTCGGCGCTGATCGTGTTCCCTGATGTGGAAACCTGCTGCACCGCCGTGACCGTCCTCAAGACACAGCCCGTTTCGGCGGTAGAACTGCTGGACCGTCGCAGCATGCGCTCAGTGCAGGACAAGCCCGGCATGCCGGCTTTCGTACAGCAGTTGTCGGAAAATGCCTGCGCGCTGCTGATCGAATCCCGCGCCGCTTCGCCATCGCTGCTGCATGAGCAACTGGCGCTGATCATGGCCTCCCTGGCCAACTTCCCGGTGGAGAAACAAGTCGACTTCACCGAAGACCCGGTAGAAAACGCCCGCCTTTGGGCGATCCGTAAAGACACCTTTCCGGCCGTGGGCGCTGTGCGTAAAACCGGTACCACCGTGATCATCGAAGACGTGACCTTCCCAGTTGAACAACTGGCCATCGGGGTTAATCGCCTGATCGGGTTGTTCGACAAACATCACTACGACGAAGCGATCCTTTTCGGACACGCCCTGGAAGGCAACCTGCACTTTGTCTTCACACAAGGCTTCAACAGCGCGCAAGAAGTCGCACGCTACCAGGCGTTCATGGACGACGTGGCCCAGTTGGTGGCCGTTGAGTTTGGCGGTTCGTTGAAGGCCGAGCACGGCACCGGCCGCAACATGGCTCCCTTCGTCGAATTGGAATGGGGCAGCGATGCCTACCAGTTGATGTGGCAGCTCAAGCGCCTGCTCGACCCCAACGGCATTCTCAACCCGGACGTGGTACTCAGCGAAGACCCGCAAATCCACCTCAAGCACCTCAAACCCCTGCCCGCCGCGGACGAGCTTGTGGATAAGTGCATCGAGTGCGGCTTCTGCGAACCGGTGTGCCCGTCAAAAGGGCTGACCCTGAGCCCGCGCCAACGCATTGTGATCTGGCGCGATATCCAGGCTAAAAAGCGCGCCGGTATCGACACCACCGAACTGGAAGCGGCCTATCAGTACCAAGGCATCGACACCTGCGCGGCAACCGGGCTTTGCGCGCAACGTTGCCCGGTAGGCATCAATACCGGCGACTTGGTGAAAAAGCTGCGAAGCCGCGACGCCGACCGTACGAAAACAGCCGAATGGCTGTCGACGCATTTCGCGACTGCCTTGCAAGGTGCGCGCTTCACGCTGCACGTGGCCAACGGTGCGCGCATGCTACTGGGCGCTCCGCGACTGGCGAAGCTCTCGGCCACAGTGACCCGGTTGTCCAAGGGGCAAATCCCTCTGTGGAGCAACGCCATGCCACAACCGGAAAAGGCCATTCGCTTCAGCCCCGCCGTGAGCGATGCACGACCAAGGGTGGTGTACCTCGCCGCCTGCGTATCACGAGCAATGGGGCCGGCAGCCGGCGACACCGAGCAGATGTCGCTGTACGACAAAACCCGTGGCCTGCTGGAAAAAGCCGGTTACCAGGTAGTCTTCCCCGACAATCAAGACAACCTCTGTTGCGGTCAGCCTTTCGCGTCCAAAGGCTACGCTGAACAAGCCGAACACAAACGCCAGGAACTGATCGGCGCCCTGCTCCACGCCAGCCGTGGCGGCCTCGACCCGATCTACTGCGACACCAGCCCGTGCACCCTACGCCTGGTCCAGGACCTGGCCGAAACCCGCCTCGACCTCTACGACCCGGTACGTTTTATCCGCACCCACCTCATGGACCGCCTCGACTTCACCCCCCAGGAAGCTCCGATCGCCGTGCACGTCACCTGCAGCACCCAACACCTGGGAGAAAGCCAGGCGCTGATCGACCTGGCCAGGCGTTGCAGCAAAACCGTGGTGATCCCCGAAGGCATTCACTGCTGCGGGTTTGCCGGCGACAAGGGCTTCACCACGCCAGAGCTGAATGCGCACTCACTGCGCAGCCTCAAAGACGCGGTGCAATATTGCAGCGAAGGCATCTCCACCAGCCGTACGTGTGAGATTGGTCTGACGCAACACGGTGGAATTGATTACCACGGGCTGGTGTACCTGGTGGACAGAGTGACACAAGCGCGCGTCCATTAAAGCCGCCCTCTTTGAGTGCAAAACCTAATGATTTCGGGCTTTTTCGACTAATCCACCGACAAAACAGAACCCCTGCGCGCCGGCGTAGTCATCTGCATAGGCCTCGACACACGAGGCTCATCAGTGACCTCGCTGGCTGCACGGAAAACCGGCAGCATCGAGCCCTATTTGCACAAGGAGATACCCATGAAGCGTTCCGCTCTTGCTGGTTTGTTCATTACCGCTGCGATGCTGGCGTCCCCCGTGTTTGCTGCCGGAACAAAAGACGATCTGTGCCAAATCAACCTGGACAAAATCAACAACGGGAAAGCGTTGCTCGCCACTGATACCAGTGGCAAGTCCGGCGAAATCGACACCGCCGTTTCCCAAGCCAAAGCAGCCCACGCTGCTGGCGATGACAAGAAATGCATCGAGATCACCTCCAAAGCCCTGCAAGACCTGCAAGACTCGGACAAAGGCGGCAACCAGTAACTCGCCGCCGCCCAAGGCCAACCTTCGGGTTGGCCTTCTGTGAGCGATTGGCGTACACTGCACAGGCTGGTCACTCACTAAGAAACAACGAGTTACAAGCACGGGGCCGTTTAGGATTCGACGCCGGTCGCGAAACTTTAGGTGCATGCCGAGTTGGTAACAGAACTCGTAAATCCACTGTTGCAACTACTTATAGTTGCCAATGACGAAACCTACGGCCAGGAATTCTCTCTCGCTGCGTAAGCAGCTTTAGATCCTGAGCTTCTGGTACCTTCGGGTCCAGCAATCACCAGGGGATGTCTGTAAACCCAAAGTGATTGTCATATAGAACAGAATCGCCGTGCAGTACGTTGTGGACGAATCGGCTAAAACTTACACAACTCGCCCAAAGCACCCTGCCCTTCGGGTCGCTGAGGGTTAACTTAATAGAAACGGCTACGCATGTAGTACCGACAGCGGAGTACTGGCGGACGGGGGTTCAAATCCCCCCGGCTCCACCATTTCATCATCTAAAGACGTCCACGGACGTCTTTTTTTGTGCCTGAAATCCAGTAAATACGGGGGCTTCAGGGCTACAGAAGGCTTTCTAGGCTTTTTGAGTTCCAGACGATTTGGTATTCCCAATGGTATTCCCGGCTACCCGGCGCTAATCTTGGGAATACCAAAAGGTGTCATGGAGTACTTCTCATGTGCGCTCAAACCACCCGCCTCTCCGACCGCCAGCTCAAGGCGGTCAAACCGAAAGACAAGGATTACGTCCTCACCGATGGCGACGGGCTCCAACTGCGAGTCAGGGTCAATCGCTCGATGCAGTGGAATTTCAACTACCGACATCCCGTAACCAAGAACCGAATCAACATGGCACTCGGACCCTATCCCGAGGTTTCTCTTGCGCAAGCCAGGAAGAAAACCGTTGAGGCCAGAGAGCTGCTTGCACAGGGCATCGACCCCAAAGCTCAGCGTAATGAACTGCAGGAAGCCAAACGAGCGGAAACGGAACATACGTTCGAGAACGTAGCCACCGCTTGGTTCGAATTGAAGAAGGATTCCGTCACCCCGGCGTATGCCGAAGACATCTGGCGCTCACTCACACTGCATGTTTTTCCAAGCATGAAATCAACGCCGTTGTCGGAAGTGAGCGCGCCAATGGTCATCAAACTGCTTCGTCCGATTGAAGCTAAAGGCAGCCTCGAGACGGTTAAGCGAGTGAGCCAGCGCCTTAACGAGATTATGACCTACGGGGTCAACTCCGGAATGATCTTTGCCAACCCTCTCAGCGGCATTCGAGCGGTGTTCAAGAAACCCAAGAAAGTGAATATGGCCGCGCTACCACCTGATGAGCTTCCGGAGCTCATGATGGAAATCGCGAACGCCAGCATCAAACGGACCACACGCTGCCTGATCGAATCGCAGCTACACACTATGACGCGCCCTGTCGAAGCGGCGACAACCCGATGGGCAGACATCGATTTCGACAAACGCATTTGGACCATCCCTCCGGAGCGAATGAAAAAGCGTCGTCCGCACACAATCCCACTGACCGAACATGCACTTTCGTTATTGGATACGCTTAAGCCCCATAGCGGCCACAGGGAATATGTGTTCCCGTCAGATAGAAACCCGCGCACCCACGCGAATAGCCAGACAGCCAATATGGCGTTGAAAAGAATGGGCTTTCAGGACCGCTTGGTCAGCCACGGCATGCGCTCCATGGCCAGCACAATCCTGAACGAGCATGGATGGGATCCAGAACTGATCGAAGTCGCGCTGGCGCATGTCGACAAGGACGAAGTTCGGAGCGCCTACAACCGGGCGGATTACATCGAACGTCGGCGCCCGATGATGGCCTGGTGGAGTGAGCATATCCAGAAAGCGGCTACCGGCAGCCTGTCAGCGTCGGCCATCAATCAAACCAGGGACCGCAAGGTGGTGCCGATACGCTGACATCACGGCGACAGTTCATGCCATCCGTGTAGTGGAGCGTGCCAGCGCTTCTTCGGCCAAGCCTCTGAGTAAGGGAAGGCTCCGCATTCCCATACTCAGAGGCTCACGCTTAAACGCCTGTCAGGCAACCACGGCTTTGGCCTTTCTAAGGTGGATCAACCCTGCTGTTAACTCGTAGTAGTAGACGGTAGCTGGAGCTGAGCATCGCAGGTAGCGCTCCAGAAACCATCTCACGTGCTTTTCTCTCCAGGACCAGGGAGTCGCGCAACCCCAGCGCTCACGAATCACCTCGTGCATCCTTTCTGCTTGCCTGATGTGCCGCTGCTGCGTGGCATGTGCACCTTTGAGCATAGGGCGTAGGAACAACGCTATGTCGAACTCGGCCGTCATCGCCGGCCTCCGATGTAGGCACTCACCACATCGATGCGGTTATGTCCCAACTCGCGGCTGATCTGCTTACGGGCTCGCTGATCGAGTGCTCGATCCTCTTGATGAACACGACCACCATTAACGGGTGCAGGAAAGCCGATTAGTTGCTCATAGCGCTCACAGGCGTAAGCCGCCCGCAGCTCATGAAAACCTTTCAATCCATGCTCATGCAGGATGTCCCGTGCCGGTCGCACAACTGCCTGCATAAAGTCTTTGTAGCTTTCGTCGGGCGCCAACAAATTCCGGCTGCCATTAGGTGAGGTCGCGCTGGCCCAATCCAAGGCATCGCGAACTTGATCCGTTACCGTAATCCAGCGCGGTGCCGAGGCCCCTGATCGACCACCTTTGGTGCCATCCTGGATGTTGATCTTGCCCAGTTGCCGCACCTCACGTTGCAGTCGGGGCAGATCGGCCAGGATCGCTTCGCGCAGGCGCATACCAGTCTCACGGGCGAGGAGCACAATGGCACTCACCCTCGATTGCTGACGATCTGACAGCGCCCGTGCGATCAACTTGACCTGCGCCCGGTCTAGGCCTTGCGGAGCCTCACTCCGCACACTTGAGCGCTGCAAGCCCAGCGCCTTACTCGGACTCGGGATTTTGACGTACTGATCACCGCGCAGTGCGGCCATCGTTCGGTTCACGCTGGACAGTCGGTTCTGCGCGGTGGCAATGCCGACGTTGCCCTGATCAACCTGCTCCCGCACGTGGACGGCATACCGCATGAGGATCTCGCGGTCTATCTGGCGCGCGTCGTTCACCCTCGGTCCTTCATCGGATCGACACCAATGCACGAACGCCTGCCAGCGATCACTGTGGGCTTTGACGGTAGCAAAATGGCCGTCGCCAAACAGGTCTTTCAGTGCTTGCGGTCCAGCATAGCTAAGCTGGCGACCGAAGCCGAAATTGCGCCCCGCTCGCTTACCGACCCGAGCCATTTTTCTGTTCCTGATCGGCTGCCGCGAGATCATGCAAAAGGGCTCGCCAGTGCGCACTTACAATCGCGAACTGAGCCCAATCAGTCGGGCGAAAACACAGCGTGTTGTCGGTGACGTAAAGATGCGCGCCCTGCTCTTCCAACCATTGGATAATGGAGGTCGTCGACGTGATAGTTCTATGGAGGGTGGCGACACCGGCGACACCGGCGACAACCCTTGCCTTGCCTGCCTTTGAGCGTGGCGACAAAATGGCGACAGTACCGGCGACAAATCGCACTTTCGGCTCCTTTTGGCGTTGAGCCAGATGGTTGCGCAGCGCTTCATCGAGATTGAACATGGCGCACCTCGAAGGTGTGGCCGTCGGAGATCAACCACTGATGATCAATCAACTCGACCAGCAGCTTTGCGGCATGACGACTGCTCTTGCGGGCAAAGCGGGGACCGTTGCGATTCAGATCTCGAATACTGAAGCGCTTCCAATCCTTGACCTGCAGCCAGCGCAACAGCCGGTCCGCCTCTTCTTTTACCCTGCACACCGGCTCCTGCTCGGTCAGGCGCTGGATCTCGGTGAGGTAGTAGCCAACTAAGGCCGAGGCCCGCTGGATATGGTCGACCTCCACGACGCTGCTCTCTTCCACAACGGCCAAAATGCCGGCGACGCGCAAAAGGTTGTCGGCGGCCTTCGAACCGCTGGGCCGCACGCTGGCCAGCTCACCAAACTCACCCAGTTGAGCTTCGATAGCATCATGCAAATCAATCCAGCGACGACGCGCCAGCGGACTGAGGCTCAGCTTTGACAGTTGCAAGGCTCCGTCAGCGGAAAGTGACCAAGGCTGATAAAACAGAGCCGAAAGGCGATGATGATAGCGCTCGAAGGCAGCGTCTTTGGACAAGTCGACAGCCTGGTAGCTACGTTGCCCGGCTAGACTGGTGGGCCAGGTCATCAAGCAGCGCCCTAGAATGCCTTGCCCCTGCAGCAACGGGTCACTGAGTAACTGCATGGCCAAATACGGTTGCAGCATCAGGTGCAGGCTCAAGCGTCGGTCATAGGCTCGCAAGCTTTCACCAACCATGGAACGCGCGCGATCTATCGGGCTGCCATCCCAGAGTGACGACAAGGTCGTGACCGCTTTCAAACGGTTATCCCGACTCATGGTGCTGCTGCCGAGGAATTGTCCACCCTCATCACAGAACAGACCCATGCTAGGCAGGTCATGACAGAGCCCCTTGATCAGGGCCTCGATAGTCGGGTCGGTGGTGATCAGTCTAGGGGCTGAGGGCTCCGCTTCGAGCGGCATTCCGTTTGCGGGCTGAGGATCGCCAGGCTTGATACGCTGCGCCTGTCGCTGTGCGGCACGGTACCGGGCAAGTTGTTCGCGATAGCGCTGCCACTGTTCACGCTCCCATTGCCGTGCCGGCAGCAATGCACATCGGTCTGCGGCGGTCTTGCGATCACCTGACGCGGCCACCGTGATCAGGTACAGCGACAGGGGATAATTTCTCCCGTCGAGCTGTAAGCCCGCATGACCTTGAGTGGCCAGCGCCGAGGCAGCCAACACTGATTGCGCGGCCAGTGCCTGGGGCACGCCGATGACCTCGGCCATTCGCTCTACCGCAGGCCCAAGAATCCCACCCAGTGCCTGCACCGGATAAGGCTGGGCCACGGGATTCGACTCAATCAGCGGTCGAGGTGGTTGCGGTAGTTCAAGCTTCGGATCTAACTGCTGCATGGGCCCTCTCCTCGTTCATTGCTGGTTGCCCTCACGTAGTCCCGCCACGGATGTTGAGTGTTATCAGGGATCAAGGCCCCTGCAGCCTGTGAGGTGTTCACTGACGTGTAACGAACGGCTCCTTACGACCGGGAGCAAGGGCATGACCCCATGAATCTGACCTCCTTAGACGCATCCGAAGATGCGGGCGGGTGGAGGCTGTGCCGACTGACGAGTTCGACACCTGGAGATCCTGAGTGGAAGAAGGCAACAACATCGACACCTGGGGCATGCCTGACTGTCAGTCAGGTGCAGTCTTTCCATAGGCTGCGGCACCGGCGCCTGTGTCGTTGCGGATTGCGACGAATCGGATTTGTCAGGCCGATTGTCACGAGGAGAGATGCGGCAATGCCTTTTGCGACGTGGCTTGCAGCAGTGGTAAGAGCGCCCGTCTCTTTCCAGGAGAAAGAGACGGGCGCAATCTGGCGCAGCGAAGTGTGCCGAGAGATGAGGTTGCTGCAGTGCAGCGAGGAAGGTCCATCGTCTGTCGCAGTGGACAGATAAGTGGAGTAGGCATCCATCACTCTTGGGGAGTGACCGTGCGAGCCGCCGGATGCTAATCGCACTTTGGGAGAACCACCACGCGAGGGGCTTAGCCTTAAAGGTTCTGGCTACCTGGGCAGGTGCTGTCAACGACAGCGATCCGTGCACCAATTTTTATACCCACTCGAAAAGGTGGTCAAGCGTCACAGCCAATGCGCTGAGAAAGTGGCGACTGTCGCCACTTCTGTCGCCATGCCCCAGATCACATTATACGTGGGTTGTCGCCGCTGTCGCCGCTGTCGCCACACCTACATCCATGCCCAACGAAAAGATTCGGACACACACACTGAATAACGTTGCGCTCGATGGAAATCGGGGGGAAATACTGATGGTGATAGTAGGCGTGGTGTGAATTAAATTTGAGCATGGAGGGTGGAACGCGGCGGCTTCGAGAAAAAGCAAGTGAACCCTCCGATCGGCGCGATCAAAGATCGCTTGATCGGAGGGTTTGGCGGGAAAAGCAAATCTCAAACGTCAATTACAAACTCAGGCGTCGAAACGGGTTGATTGGGAAGTGACGGCCTCACGTCGCATGATCAGCGTCTGCTGCAACCGCAGCAAAAAACCTGCTTCAAATGCCTCTTGTGGATCACCTGGACGATGACGCTTTCGGTTCTGAGACAGCGCCCACCATAACGGTAATGATGAGCCCTCAAGCCAAGTCTCTGCGCAACGAACGCCCTCCTTGATTACCGGAGCGAACTCATCGCCCCACGGAGTCTGGATCGCGGGAGCCCCTTCAACTGACGGGACAGAGACATATTCATGGATCTGTTGATGGACGCTTTGAGCTGGGATGCCAGTCAGATTCCGGAACGCCCTGTCGTACAACACCGCCGCGTCATCCAACAGCTCTACTGCCAGCTCAACGTCTTGCGGAAAATGAAGCAGAATACTCTGGGCTCCGTTAAGCCGGAGAGTGGCAGCCTGCCGCAGTTTAATCGCAGCATCTTCAGGGGTAAGCACTGAAGTATCGATGCTGTTGGGTTTGGGGAGTCCGATGAGAAGCGAAAGATCAAACATCACGGAATCCTCCGAGATAGTTTGCAGCCTGAACCATTTAGGCGGGGGTGGCGCACGAGCTTAAAAGGGGGACATGCCATTTTCCTTATCTCCTTGGTTTGATTAAGGAATGCCATCCACCGTTGCGACACGAATGGGTGGCACACCGTACAGGGGTCGCAAACCGGAAACCAAGGAACCCGGCCAGGCCGAAGCCTGCCCTGCACGGTGCGCCATAGAAAAGCAGCAGCTAGCACTTGAAGTGCTGACTGTGCGATATGGCACATACCGCGCCTTGGTTTCGATTCAGGTTGCGACACCCGGTCGCGGGATTGACCGCGACGGAGCAAAGCGTAAATGTGAAGCCACGACAACACAAGCATGAGTGTCAATAAGTGCAGCATTCAGATGAAAGCGTCCGGCACAACTAGCGGTTGTCGTTATCTAGCGGCTTTTGCGGGCCCGATAGAATGCAGCGTCTTCTCCTAAACCCCATCACCCTGACAGGATCGGAAACCACATACATGACATCCTTTCGAAAAAATGATTTTGCTGAAGAGTCGACGGAAAAAGAAATGCGTTGGGCACTATTCGGGGAGCCTGAGACTCCGCAGAGCCCCGTGGGGTTTTAGATCATAGGACAGCCCTCAACGCAGGCGACAGGATAGTACCCGACGACCTGTTGATTAATGCATTGAGCGGGACGACGCTCTTACATATCGGAATGCCACGCACGCACACCCTTGCCAATCAGGAACATTGTTCCTAAAATGATATTAAGGTAACGCAGTGGTACACACAACGACGGAGCAGGACGATATGAGCGTCAAAAAAACAGTCAAGCCTGCTGCAACACTTCTGGATTTCGAGATTTTCTATAACGGAGAGCTATTTCAAACAGTCAAGTTTTCCAGCTTCCGTAAATGCAACAACTGGCGCGAAAAGAACCTGGAAACACCGTTTCTCTATGTGATTAAAACGCCAAATTGCAATCGTGAAAATTGCATCGAGATGTCCAAGCGCTACTTCACGACCAAACATCGTGTGTACCCAGACATTTTTGAACGGCCAGAGTGGGATGTCGTTACTGATGCCGAAGTTCAAATGCGAGTAGAACAGAACATCGTCTTAGAGGCTCGTGAACGTACGGGGGTGAATATTTCTGTCCAAGTCGGCGGCGGCAAATATGATGTGACTGTTGTTCACTATGACAAGCCGATGCGTGATCGCGTGGAGATTATCAAGGGCGATATGAGCCGCGAAGAGGCTTACGAATTCATTCGTGACTACCGCGTCGATGCAAGTGCGAGCGTAATGAAATCAACCGACGAGGTGGAACCCTTGACTGAAATGAATCAAGACGAGCGCCAGCAACTGGTTCTGAATACATTACTGACCGTCATCAAGCCAAAAAATACTGGTTGGAGAGAAATTAGCAAAGCCATAGAAGATCTTAATATCATCGAATCCGATGGCTGGCTGGAAGTGCGCGACATAATCCAATACCTATTGGATCAAGGTCGCATCGCTCGACCTGAGTTCGATCCGCACGCGGATGACGAGTATTACTTTGCAACTACCTAGAACGCAGCAGCCATTGAGGAGAACAGAAGTAAAGCTCGCTGAAACCTACTGATAAAGAGGAATACCTTATTGAGGAGCCTTAGCGTGCATCCCGAATACCGAAATGAAGATAAGCACCCTCAAAGACCGGACGCCTCCTTACACAATCCTTCACCAGTCTATCTACGTGAACTTCTGGAGATCGCGCGCGTCACCCAAGAAGCAGCAGCGACCGCACTAGGTATCACTGATCGAGTTATGCGTTACTACTTGAGCGATCAAGAGTCAGCTACCTATCGACCAGCTCCGTATGCAGTCCAGTATGCACTTGAGCAACTGGCAGCACATGCAGCCAAGGAACGAAGTGCTAATCATATCTGAGCCTTGGAGGAGCCGCCAAGCAGATCCTCCAGTGCGGCACTTAATCTGAAGCCGAGGCTGCTCGGATGCAAATACTCGACACAAGCATGTGCGCTACTACCCCTCCCTCACAGCCATAAAATCACTCTTAATATGTTTCCCACTGGCCGATCCCAGGACGGTGCTCGCTACTGCCAGTGCGAATGAGAATACAGTGAAGAGTGCGCTGCCCATCGTAGCCGATGATGACGTTGTCACCTTCTTGCGCTTGATCCATTACTTCATTTTTTTGGAAGTAGAGACGATGCTCGGAGCGAGTAGGGTGGTCCTCACGAGCATCGTACCAGGTAACATTAGCTTGAGCGCCGATGTTTTCCCCCCTCACAGAGAAGTGGACATTCAACTCTGACCGATTGGTTCCTAGCACGTCCTTGAGCGCAGCCACGCCATTAAACTCATGCTGGTTTGAACGCTCTGGGCGGGCCTCCACCGCAGAAAGGGTCTTGATACAAGCGGGGTTCAGCACAATAGGTCGATTCGACATCGCATTCCAATCCTTCTGAAATTCAAATATTGGGGGGTAATCACCGAGGCTCACCATAGCAACCGCCTAGAGACTCTGCCCCTACCATATGATGCCAAATCGACAGCATTTCAAGAGGGAGTGCTGGAAAATCGCTGCCGACTGACTGCGGATGCGTAACAAAAAATTTTTCATGCCTAGGACAGGCCGACAATTGGATCGCAATGAAGCCGGAGACCGCAGTATAAAAACACAATTCGAAGGATTAAACTTTATATAGCATTCAATTAAAATCTTATATTTTTCATATAGATAGAACAAAAAATTCCGCGAGCGCGGAATAGATCACTATTCAAAAATGCTCGCCAATGCGCGTAGCGATGCTCACAGCTTGAGTTGGCCAGATAAGTGGCGCAAATTAGGGCAATCAAGGTCATGTACTCGACGTAGTTTCTGCTGGGCCTTTCGAGATCGGCTCGGGAAAACCGCGACCTACCCATTTGAGACCTACGAGTTAGCCCTAACTCAAGACGAACGCGGGGAGAGGGAAAGCGCCCACCCCAAATACGTTTTTTCGAAAAGTGAAGGCCATCAATGATAGCTTGATAGAAACATGCAACCTTGCCAGAAGATCACTGATACAAAACGATAGGCACAATCACCTCGCCCAATATCGTCAGCGTCAACCTCCATTCTTCGACCAGCTCAGTTGACATACGCTATTACTGCCTCTCAAATAAAACAGCTATTTCATTAATGGACTCGCCTCCAGCCTGATTTGATTTTTATTCTAACGACGTCAGCTTCTTGTTCGTCTTGTTGGGGGACATTTGTGCGCACCACACGAATTTTGTAAGTGCTCGAAGCCACACCCTTGGATATTTCCAGCTCCTCGCCTTCTTTAGCCCCAATTTCACGAAAGTATTTAGTCATGTAGGTAATGCGATACTCATTCCGGGTTCCGCCGACATCATGTAACTTATTATTGTAGTAAACGAATCGAAACTTTCGCAGAGTCCCCATTTCGTCTTCACAATCGATCCATGCATCGGGATTCTTGACAGTCGCATCCAACGGAGGCAGAAAAGTTAGCAGCTCTCCTTCCGATTTCGGAATGAGAATGCCACCCTGATGCCCTCCGGTCGAGCCAACGTCATTTGCGCTAAGTGTCTTGCTAAAGGTTCTATGAGTCATATTCTTCCTGGAGTTATCTCTAGGGCTCGCTTCAAGTCGGCCGCATCTCTGGACGAAACAGGGACACTTTCATTTGCCAATTCACTTTTCCAAAGTGATCTGTCAATCATCACTTCCTCTACTGTACCCTTGTAGAAAAGACGATAGATGGTTACTGGGTGTGTCTGACCACGACGGTGGGCCCTCGCACTTGCCTGGGCCTCCAATGCAGGGTTCCACACTGGAGTGAAATGGATTACAACTGTGGCTGCGGTGATATTCAACCCGGCACCTGCGGCTTTAGGGTTCAATACCAAACATCCCGGCCCGTCATGATTTGAAAAATCGTCAATTATCGCCTGACGGTCTTGCTGAGGAGTCGAACCATTAATCGCTCCCCAATATGTGTTGGGGAGGCTCTGGACCGCCTCCATCAAGAGTCCCCCGACCCGATTGAAGAGCGCAAACACAATGACCTTTCGTCCATTACAGAATGCCTCACGAAGCAGGCTCACAACACGCTCCATTTTGGGAGTCATGAGAGGACACCCAGTTGAGCGGAGCACGCTCGCCTCTTCGCCCTCGTCGTCACCTTCTTCATCTTTCCGCAGCCAAGGATGCGCACAAACTAATTGCAGTTGGAGCGTTGCAACCAAAGCTCCCGCCACAGGGTACTTAGCCAAGGTAGCCGCACGTACCATGGAATAATGGTCGGCGAGCAAATCATCCAGCTCTAACGGAATATCGATATTAATTCGCGCGGGAAGGTCACCTGCCACGTCAACCACTCTGCGTTTGAGAATGATCGGATCCGTAAAGTGCCCAATCGCTTGTGCCGATTCGAGGCTGTCCGAGTAGGCTGCTTCAAATTCCCGTCTCGAACCCAACAAACCTGGTATCGCAAAATCTGCGAGTGACCACAGATCCAATAGACTGTTTTCAACCGGAGTGCCAGTCATAGGAATGGTTCGCCGGCGCGGGATCGATACGACTGCACTTCTACGATTCGAGTCCGGGTTCTTGATGGCTTGTGCCTCATCGCAGATTACCCATGACCATTCAAACGATGAAAAGATTGAAATGTCATTAACCATCGTGTCGTAGGTCGTAATGACCACACTTGTCCGTTGGAGCTCTCGGTAAATTCCAGCTCTATTGGCCCCCCGATGAACCATCACTGTCATCCCGGCCGCGAAGCGCTCAAATTCACGCACCCAGTTGGCAATCAAGCTGGTCGGGCAAACTATCAAGGCAGGAGCATCGGTTTTCGGCGGTTCCATCAGCAACAACGCAATGATCTGTAGTGTTTTCCCTAGCCCCATTTCGTCGGCCAGGATCAATCCGCCGGTATGTCTAATGGTGTTCCACATCCAACTGACGCCGCGCGATTGGTACGGAAAAAGGGTAGCTGTCAGCCCCTGAATAGTCATTTCGCCATCTAGGTCCTCAGCAGCGACTCTACCAGCCTGAAGAAACCCCTCTTCGACCTCGACCTGCATACTTGCATCCACGCCGCGGATAAGGCTGATTGCTTGGCTATAGGTAAGCCTATCGGGAGAACAGCCATTCAGCATTTTTTCGAAAAGGATGACTGCATCTCGCGGCAGAGGCCGAATCGTCGTACCGTCTATGACCCATGCATGGCGATTGCTGGGCGCGAGATGCACATAGCGATTTCCTCTCAGCAAGCGGACCCCACCAAGTCGCGCAACAATCCAGTCCCCAGCCCGGCCGATGATCATTACTGGGTCGATCAATCGCTCCGAAAGCATCAAGCCTTCGGGTATGTTCTGTCGCAGCGACTCATAACTCTCTGGGAATTCGGCAGGCTCAGTCATTGCAGCCACTCCTCAACCGCTTTAAATCCTCAATATCCCAAGGAATTGGGCGCTTCGTATGAAGCGCTCGATGACAGGATGGACAAAGTGGAACTAGATCGGTACGTGGATCATAAGGGCGAGGTTCGATAAGCGATGCAAGCGGCTCAAGATGGTGTACTTCAATTATCGCCCCCGCCTCCCCGTAGACCCGTCGGGGCTCGAGTCCGCAAACGATACAACGTTCTCCGTGAATGCGGATACACAAGAGCCTGTTGCGCGGGTTGCGCTCCCTTCGCTTCACGACTGACTGAAGAATAGCGCCTTCAAATGAGGGAATTTCATCATTGACCTCCTCCTCAATAACGTCATATCCGATGAGCTCGGCCATTGCGGCCATCATCGGTACTATCACGTCGCGACAGATGGCGATGATCGCAACGTCATCGTGTGGATGGTCCTGATTCCGGATTAGCGCAGTCATCCGGAAAGAGCCAGACGTAACAGCCCAGTCGGCGAGGTTTTGGCCAGCGATTTCCACCGCAATATCTGACCGGATCGAGGCGACAAGAGCACGCGCCAACTGCACATCCTCCGAAGCTGCCCTTCGGATTTGTCCGATTATCTCTCCTGAGAAGCTACCAAACGACAGACCGACGCTGTGCCCTTTCAAGCCGTAAGGCTTAAGCTCGGCAACCGGTCCGTGCTTCTGGTCAAGATCGCCGAACCATATACGCAGGCCCGATCGCAGTCCGCTGACGTCGACTGCGGCAGCGATCGCAGCCCCGGTTCCCTCTTCCAGCTCCTTTAAAATCAGATCCTTCTTCCCTACGATCATTCTGCGTCTTCATCCTCAATCATCAAGTCAGCAGGGTCAGGATCAGGAACATTGCGTAGGAGCTTGCGCAGGTTGTTCGATATCTCGCTGCGGATGTCCTCGAAGATCGGTTCCAGCTCTTCGTTCGTATTGTTTTGCTCTGCTGCGGCAAATGCCCATAGAAGCAGGTCCATACCCTCTACCGCGTAACCGTTGGCAGCGGCACGCTTATATATCTTCTGGTAGAAATCATGATGTTTGTTCAGCAGTACCGCCGGCATGTGGCCGCTATCGCCTGCGCTACGCAGGGCAGGCTGCCATAGCTCACCAGTATTGATGTCTTCGACCGCATCGACATATACCGTGTCCGCGCTCACATTGCTTTGGACAGTAAGCTTGAGCTTGATCTTCGAACCCATGTTATTGGAGATGACTGCCGACTGGGCAGCAGGATCGACGGATGTCACCTGAGCCTTACTGGCACTGCCTGTATCCGCAATGTTCTTGTTCGCACTGGTGTGGTCGATCTGACGAACATTTGTCTGCTCACGAGTTTGCCTTCGAGCACGCTTCCCAGCTTCCCGGTAGATTGGCTGCAGTAGATCACGCAGACCGTCCTCTAGGTCGGGGTGGAAAAGAATCCGGGATTTCTTTACGTCGATCCGGAACGCATCATCAAGCTCGTGGCCGAAGTCGAACTCGATCCGCAGCAGCGAAGTATGCGGTTCAGGAGCTCCGAAGACGTCCATCCAGCTGCCATCTTGAATCAAGCGCCCCTCTCGATAGACGTAGAAACCCTGAGCGCGGTTGGAGATCCGCGCATGGGCTTTTTCCTCATCTTTGGTCATGTCGCTGCGATGGGGCAGGATCCACGCCCGAATATTCGCGATCTCTTCCGAGCCGTCGGGCATTTCCACTAGGAGCTTCTGCTTTGTCTCGGCAAGGACCTGTTCTGAGCGGGAGGGATAGAAGGGATTCCAAGGATCGACAGGGATTTGATTAACGAAAATGGATACGTTGCGCTCCCTATCGTCAGCCGAGTCGACGAACCGGTGGTAAACGAGCGAAAGATGTTTGACAAGGCTTTCTGCCAGCCGCTTGATCGCAGCCTGTTCCTTAGCCGAGCCAGGCTCATAATCCTTCGTCAGGATCCTGTCACAGTTCTCCCAGATCAAGAGCGTTCCCTTGTCACCGCAGAGTTCTTCAAACATCTCCTGTTCGTCTGAGGTAACTGGCTCCTTGAGCATTTCCCACTTTTTCTGCTTGGCAACATACTCGAGATCCCAAGCAAGCTTTGCGAGTTCCTGGTCCGGACTCTTGCGGGAAATCAGAGTGTACTTGAGACATACGGAGCTTGACGCCGTCTTCAGACCAAGCCCGAACTTGCCGAGGCTCTCAGGATTCTCGCGCTCGGGAGCCCCGTAGCGCATGGCCCGATGGATGCCCTGCGCATCCATACCTTCGCCGTTGTCGCCGAAATAGACAAACTTTCGGCCGTCTTCACGGAGAGTGATCTCGACATTGATCTGCCCCGCCTTCGCGGCAATCGAATTGTCGATGATGTCCGCAGCCGCAGTCCTAACGTTGTAGCCAGTATCCCTAAGACCAAAAATCAAACGTGGAGCATCGGGCTCGTTGATCAAATCGTTCACATCGAAATCCTTTTATCATGGGCTTCTACCGTCTAGTCCGGCGAGTTTCTGCACCAAGCGAAAATTCGGGCCAGTATAATTGTACTCTGACGCTGCAGGACAACTCGCTCAATCGGCTTTTAATGAACATCCGTTCCAGCAAGCCTAGTCCGATGTCGCAACCATTTTTTTAGGAGGGTGCCTGATCGGACGATAGCAGGCTAAGTTTCCGCTCCAGCCGGTCCAATGTGTCCGGTTCCTTCTTCAATTGACACTCCCAGATAATCAGAACATTCCAGCCGGCAGCCTCAAGGCTATTGATGTTGGCGAGGTCACTTGCGACATTTTTCTGGAATTTTTCCTCCCAAAACTCTGGCCTCGTCTTCGGGACCGTTGAGTAAGGGCAGCCCGGGTGCCGGTGCCAGAAGCAGCCATGGACAAAGATGCAGACCTTCAGACGTGGGATCACGATGTCTGGCTTGCCGGCTAGGTCCTTACGATGGATGCGATAACGGTAACCTCGACCGTGCAAAAAGCGCCTGACTACCATTTCTGGCACAGTGTCCTTGCCGCGAATGGCGGACATCATCCTAGAACGAGTTGCAGTGTCTACAGTGTCCATATCTGAACCGTAACCGTGAAAGATCTCTGTTCGGTAACTCTCGCTTTGCGAGGTTCAAGAAACATGCCGACAAGCTAGCAGTTGAGCTGGATTCGGTAATAGCTTGGATCATGTACCAGAACGGCAAACAAAATCTGCCACCGCAAAGCACTGTACATGCACACAGCCAAACGATAATTTCAAGTCGTTTTTTGCTCCTGCAAGCTAATTTAGAAAACGCTTCACATTAGCTGCCATAGGGATATTATAGTGATATTTCGTCACAGATTTGACCCAGAAGAGCTCATATGAATTTCGCTGACAATGAACAAAACGCTTATGGAGATGCACCGAGCTTATTGGCGAATCGTCCCGCTAATCATGCCGACAACGACCTAGCGTTGTTAAAGAAGCTGCTCGACATCTACGACCAAGGCTTTTTGGCTGAGACCCTCAACGAAGCCAGTCCTGGGCACTGGTGTCGCGAGACGATCAACCGCTGGCACAAGGGTAAGGCATCTCCGAAACTCTCCTACGTCGAGCACGCGCGCCTCAGTGAGCTGCTACCTCGAAAGGTCGAAGGCAAGCGCACATTCACTTTCATCGATTTGTTTGCCGGAATCGGCGGTATTCGAAAGGGCTTCGAGGCGATCGGCGGCGAGTGCCTGTTCACCTCCGAATGGAACAAGTACGCAGTTCGGACCTACAAAGCCAACCATTATTGCGACCCAGCTCGCCATCGCTTCAACTTGGATATCAGGTCCGTGACACTATCCGATCGGCCTGACGTCAGCGAGGACGAGGCATATCGCAATATTGATATTGAAATACCAGATCATGATGTGTTGCTGGCAGGTTTTCCTTGCCAGCCTTTCTCCTTGGCAGGCGTTTCGAAAAAGAATTCGTTAGGTCGCAAGCATGGGTTCGAATGCGAAACTCAAGGCACGCTCTTCTTTGATGTTGCCAGAATCATAGCGGCCAAGCGGCCAGCAGCGTTTTTGCTCGAAAACGTGAAAAATCTTAAGAGTCACGACAAGGGCAACACATTCCGGATCATCTGCGAGACGCTGGACGAGCTCGGCTACGAAGTGGCTGATGTAAACGCACCTAAGGGTGCCGATCCGAAGGTGATTGATGCCATGAAATTTCTGCCTCAGCACCGCGAGCGGATCGTACTGGTAGGCTTCAGACGCGATTTAAATGTCCATGAGGGCTTCACTCTCAAAGACATAGTCAAGCACCAGCCAGCACAACGGCCTTCGTTCGGCGATCTTCTAGACGAGGACGTCGACAGCAAGTACATCCTCACGCCCAAGCTGTGGGAGTATCTCTATAAGTACGCTCAGAAACACAAGGAGAAGGGTAACGGCTTCGGGTTCGGCCTGACTGGCCCCAACAGTGTGGCGCGTACGCTGTCCGCCCGCTACCACAAGGATGGCTCCGAAATTCTTGTTGATCGCGGATTCTCGGAAAAACTTGAATTTCATGGCGAACTTAATCATATGAATAGGCCGCGCCGCCTTACTCCTCATGAATGTGCCCGCTTGATGGGGTTTGACAAACCGGGCGAGAGCAGCTTCGTGATTCCTGTCTCTGACACCCAAGCTTACCGTCAATTCGGCAACTCCGTAGCAGTGCCTGTTTTCGAAGCGGTCGCGCGAATAATGAAAGACCGTATCTTAGCGGCCAAGGCAAAAGCACAAGATGCGGAAAGACCGAAACTTGAAATTGCGCTTCCGGGATAACGGTCGCCACCTACAAATTTATTTCGTCCTCGATAGAAATCTGTGGACCTCTATCAACGGGTAGGCAGTTAACAAACAATAATCGTAAACCATGGCTGCCGAGCAAGATTGTCAATTCGATTACGAGCGGCGGGTCATGGCATTGCCATCTGAAGTATTCCAATTGGTATTCCAATCAAAATACCGCTCGAATATTTTTTAGAATAATCAATAGCATAACAGACCGATTCAGATTACCCCGGCCCACCAAATACGAAGCACCACCAAAACCCGCCTTATGCGGGTTTTGTTGTTTCTGTTTCCTGGAAATACACCGCCGAATGGCCCTTCGGATTTTTCCTGCAAGACGTCGCGCCCTGCATGAACTAGCGCAAGCCACACCACAAAGTTAGCCTTCACGGGTTGCTGCTCATCAGCAACCGGCTTTGACAGGCCGAAAAGTGTAACCTTTCACTCCCCTTGATCAGTCGGCATGCTTCGCGCATTCCGCTTCGTTCATGGCGGCTGTGCGTGGGGCATCTTCGGGTGCGCCGGGTTCCTACACTTCCGGTCTGTCAACCCGCGTACAGCTGCCACCCAATCCTGTTTGACAGCAGGGGAATGGCAGCTCCTCTTACCAGTGTAGGAGCTTCACCATGAAAAAGATTACTCCCAATCCTCCATGTTCAAACCAATCCAGCACAGACATCTTCTGCATCGCTCAAAACATCGACCCCGAAACCCTTCTGGTACAAGCCTGCGAAACCCTCGCCTCGCTGAACGCGCTCACTACCGACCTGGCTTTCGAGTTTGACGGCGCCTTTCGCCATAAGCTTTTGGCCACTCAACAATTGAGCGTCCTGGGTGAGTTGCTGGTGACGCGCGCACTGGACATTCTTGTGCCAACGGCAGAGTCAGTACCAGCGGGAAGGACCACCTCTCAACACTGAAAATGGCCATCCAGCGGGCACGCGCCAATAACGTCAGAAAAAGGTGAACGGCTATTTTCCTCGAAAATATCCGTCACCTTTTTCCCGGCAATCCCGCTGGCCTACCCAACCGCGCTAACCCGTGCCCGGCGCCCGCCATGAATCAACACATGCACCATCAACCCTGCCACCAGCCCCCAAAAAGCCCCTCCCACTCCCAGCAAGGTGACATTCGCCGCCGTTGCCAAAAACGTGATCAACGCAGTCTCCCGTGTGCGGGTATCAGCCATTGCATTGGACAAGCTCGTACCAATGGCACCCAGTAACGCCAAGCCAGCCAGCGCGGTGATAAACGGGCGCGGCAGGATCATGAACAATGTCGCAAGCGTGACGCCAAAGATCCCGACCGTCACATAGAGCCCGCCACACACCAGCCCGGCGATGTAGCGTTTGGATGGGTCCTGGTGGGTATCCTTGCCGGTGCAGATGGCAGCGGTGATCGCGGCCACGTTGAAGGCGTGAGCACCGAACGGGGCCATGATCAGCGAACCAAGCCCGGTGGCGGTGATGATCGGATTGGCGCTGGTCTTGAAGCCGTCATTGCGCAGCACCAGCATCCCGGGAATGTACTGCCCGGTCAGTGTGATCACGAACAATGGCAGTGCCACCCCCAGCAGTGCGGCGATGGAGAATTGCGGCATTTCAAACACCGGTACAGCCAGTTGCAAGTGCAGACTCTGCAGGTCGATACGTTCCTCGCCGACCAGCAGTAACATGCCAACCAGCAGGACGCCGAGCATCGCATAACGGGAGGTAAAGCGTCGCAGCACGGCATACGTCACCAGCAGCGTGATGACCAGCAGCGGCTCGACGCTTACACCCCCAAACGTCGCCACGCCGAACTGCAGCAGGATGCCCGCCAGCAACCCGGCACTGATGCCGCCGGGGATCAGTCGAACCAACCGTTCAAAGGCACCGCACACGCCCAGCACAATGAAGCCAATGGCACACATAACGTAGGCCCCGATCACTTCGCCATAGGGGGTGAACGGCATGACGGTGGCCAGGAAAGCAACACCGGGTGTGGACCAGGCGGTGACGATTGGTTCGCGGTAGCGGTAACTCAACCAGGCGCCGGTAACGCCCACGCCAATGCTGACCGACCAGATCCAGGAAGCCGTTTGCGCCGCGCTGAGTTGCGCCAGTTGCGCGGCCTGGAACACCAGCACGAAGGTACCGGCGTAGTTGACGATTACCGATATCAGCGCGCTGATGCTGGGAGAGATGAAGTCGGCGACACGCAATCCTGTGTCCGATCGGCTCATGGGGCGTTCCTTACCTGAGGTCGTTGGGGGCTCAAAGGCTAACACCGCTGCGGATGGCCCTTTCAGTCCAATCCCCCGCACCCGACCAGACCACTGGCTAGATAATAGCCTTGGCCAACTGCCGCGTAGCCGCCTCGATTTCAGTGGGCGTAAGCGCCGAGAAACCCAATAACCAGCCACACACCGCGGGCGGTTGGGCGTAAAGGCGGCTGAGGCCCGGCAGTTGAATACCCACTCTGGCAGCCTGCCTGATCGTAGCAAGCTCCGACCAGCCTTCGGCAAGGATGCAGGGCATTTGCAAGCCACCCGGCGGCAGGCGCGCGGTCACAACGCCACTCAAATGCCGCTGCACGGCCTGCGCCATCGCGTCGCGGCGCGCCCCGTAGATTTTGCGCATCGCGCGCACATGGCCGCCGAAGTGGCCGTCGTCTATAAAGCGTGCCAACGTCAGTTGGGCGATCTGCGGTGTGTGGCCGTCCAGAATGCTTCGCGCGTAGGTCATGGGCTTGACCAGTTCGGGCGGCAGCACCATGTAGCCCATACGCAACCCGGGATACAGCGACTTGGCGAAAGTCCCCAGGTAGATCGTTCTCTGGTATCGGTCCAGGCCTTGCACGCAGGCCGTTGGCAGCCCTTCGTAGTGGAACTGGCTGTCGTAGTCGTCCTCGATGATCCAGCCCTGGCGTTGTTCGGCCCAGGCAATCAGCTCAAGGCGGCGCTCCAAGGCAAGTGTGGCGCCGGTTGGGTATTGATGGGAGGGCGTGACGTACACGGTGTTGGCACCGCTGATGTCGGCATACAGTTGATCCACACACAGGCCGTTGCCATCCACCGGCACCGGTATGACCTCCAGCTGGGCCATTTCAAACGCCTTGCGCGCACCAAAATAGCCGGGATCTTCCATGAGGATTGGCTGACCGGCATCCACCAGAACCTGGGCACACAGGTAGAGCGCCTGGCGTGTGCTGGACAGCACCAGTACCTGGTCTGGCGTCACACGGGCACCGCGTTCCAGGTTCAAGTAGCTCGCGATGGCTTCCCGCAAAGGCTCGGCGCCTTGGGGGTCGCCGTGCAATAGAACGCTGTCGCGGCAATCTTTCAGGACTTGTCGCTGCAATCGCTCCCAGACGCCTGTCGGGAATGTGCGTGTTTCGGGCAGGCCGGTGGCGAAGGCTTTTACCACTTGCTGATCGTTGACGCCGCCACTGGCAAGAATCTGCGCGCCCCTGGCACTGAGTGCCCCGGACAGGCTTATCGGCACCGGTTTACGTTGACGCACCCCTAGTAGGCTCGGCCCGATCTTTTCGGACACAAAGCTGCCCGAGCCTTCACGACGGCTGAGATAGCCGTCCAGTTGCAGCTGGACATAGGCGATTTCCACCGTGTCCCGGGAGATGCCCAAGGAGCGCGACAACGTCCGGGTGGCCGGCAAGCGGCTGCCTGGCGCAAGCACGCCTTCGAGAATCAATTGACGCAGCACTCGCTGCACACGCACGCGCAAATCCAGCGTGGCGAGTTTAGGGTCTGCGAGACGGATCTTGAGGGTGTCCAACTCGAAATTGTGGGTCATGTGCCAAGCCTGGGATGGAAGATACGACGCGCCAAACCTGCCATCTTTGTTGCGCGTCGCCGATATGTCCATGGGCAATATCGGCGGGGCTCGCGCTACAGGGGCATTCGATACTCGATGAAGCCCGAATCCTGGGCGACCCGATTGTAGAGCGCTTGCGCTCGTTTGTTGGTTTGGTGGGTGTGCCAATAAAGGCGTGAGCAGTCGTGCTGTTGGGCGATGTGGCGTACCCATTCAATCAGGGCTTTACCGGTCCCGCCGCCACGGACGGTGGGTGCCACATACAGGTCCTCAAGGTAGCAATAATCAGTAGCCGTCCAGGTGGAACGATGCAGGATGGCGTTGACGAACCCCACCAGTTCGCCATTTTGAACAGCGACGGCGCCGAACATACTTTCGTCCGGGTCGAGAAACCGTTTGAACGTCAAACGGCTCGTCGCGTCCTCCAGGGCCACTTCATAGAAGTCCTGATAGGCCAGCCACAACGGCAGCCACTGCTGATAATCCTCAAGTTGCACCGCCCGAACGGTCACGGCTTGCTGCTCATTACTCATCGCACGTTCCTTCTGAAAGCCCGAACCCGGAACCGGTTCGGGACGGCGCAATGGTAGGTTTTGCATGCCGCTCCAAACCAACCACTTCAGGCCACCTCGGCAGGCCAATCCGGGTAGGTGCTTATAGGCCATGATCGGAGCCTGTCAGGTCGGCTTGGCGCTGCCTTAAATGCCTGACCCTACAAAAACCTCACATTCATTCACGAATTATTAAGAATCACACTCGTATACTCGCCGATCGCCCGGACTGCTCCCCCGAACGGTCCCCTGCCCCGGTAGCCAGAATCCATGACGCGTTCCGCTCCTCTGCTGCTCCTGCTTGCTGCGCTGTTGTTTTTCTTTGCCCTTGGCAATCACGAGTTGCAAGGCTCGACCGAGGCCCGTGTGGCCGGGATCGCCATGGCCATGCACCTGGATAACGACTGGGTGGTGCCGCGCTTGTTTCGTGAACCGTTCCTGGAGAAACCACCACTGAGCCTGTGGCTCGACGCCGGGGCGATTCGCCTGTTTGGCGGCACTACCTGGGCGGTGCGCCTGGCGTCGGCGTTTGCCGGGCTGTTCAGTGTGATGCTGCTGTACGGGATGTTGCGCAAATTTGGCCGGCCCAAGACCCTGGCGTTTGTTGCGGCGCTGATGCTGGCGACCATGGCCAGTTACTGGAGCAACGTGCGCGGCGTGGGTGAAGATTCGCTGCTCACCCTCGGGGTCACCATGGCCCTGCTGGCGTTCTATCAGGCCAACCGCCCCGAGTCGGAGCGCGACAGTTCCAACCTGGGCACCTGGTTACTGTTCACCCTCGGGATGGTGATCGCCACCTTGAGCAAAGGGGTTCTGGGCCTGGCCATGCCGGGCATCGTGATCTTCGTTTATTTGGCCAGCACCAGCCTGATGGATAAGCAATTCAAGCTGGGCGACTGGATCAAACCCGGGCTGTTCACCCTGTTGGCGCTGGTGCCGCTGATGATCTGGCTGGGGTTCCTGTACCAGCGCGACGGGCTGCAAGCGGTACGCGAAGTGCTGCTGACCAACAGCGTCGGGCGCTTCAGCGGCTCGTTTGTCGAAGCCGGCCACTACGAGCCGTTCTATTACTACATCGCCAAATTGCCCGAAGCCTTTTTGCCCTGGAACATCCTGGTGTACCTGGGCCTGTGGCACTTTCGCAAAAGCCTGGTACGCAACCGCTACCGGCTGTTTTTCAGCGTGTGGCTGGTGGCGCAGTTCACCCTGCTGACGTTCGCCTCCAGCAAGCGCACGGTTTACCTGATGGCGCTGACACCCGCCGCTGCGGTGCTGGCTGCCGAGTATGGCGGCGTGCTGTTGGGCTGGCTGAAAAGTCGTGGGCAGGTCTCCCACGTGGCCGAGCATGTTTATGAACATCGCCGCGGCCTGGTGGGTGGCTTTTTCACGGTGGTGGTTGCCTGCTACTTGGTTGCCGCCTTCTGGTTCGCGCCCAAGGCCGATGTGCGCCAGTCGTTTGTGCCGGTGATCAGTGCGATCCAGGCCATGCAGGCGCAAGGCAAAGAGGTGGTGCTGTACCAGGCGAATGAGCGAATCGCTGGCGCCGGGGTGTTTTACATGCAGGCCTATTTGACGATCCTGCAGACGCCGCAAGAGCTCAAAAGCTACCTCGCCGCCAAGCCCGGCAACGTGGCAGTGGTGGACAATACTGACCGGCTGGACGTACCGGTGACGGTGGTCAAGGAGATGGCGATCAACCGCCAGCCTTACTACTTCGTCGAGCAATGATCAAAGGGGCGAATAGCCCCAGTAACTAACTACCGCCATCGTCCCCCCAACACTGCGCACCCTCAGGGTTCATTGAACCCTGAGGACCGGCCATGCCCACCCAGCCCCCGAACACATCACCGCTTACCCTCCAACAGCACAACAACTACCTGCTGCAAATCGGTCATCGCTTGCAAGTCTTCTCCAATGACCAGGCGCCCGCCGCGCAGCCCTCTGCCGAGTTGCAGGCGGTGCAGGAATTGCACGCGGCCCTGGCAGAAGAAAACCGCTGGACCGTGCAGAGCACACAGGGCCATTACAGCGTGCCCCGCGACTGGGTGATCCACGGCGCGCAGGGCCTGTTGAACCGCACCCGCATCCGCACCGCGCTCCACGACAAACTGGCCGCCATCGAGATAAAGCGGCGCCCCAACGGGCATGTCCGCAAAAACTGGATTCTGGACAGCCATCAGTCGATGCTGGAGGCCGAGGTCAAGTTGAAGGTTGCCGACCGCCTACTCAACCCCGGCGACCTCTCGTTGGTGATGAATATCGTCAGCGGCCCCGAGCTTCGTCCGGGGATCCATCGCCTGACCTTTCGCTACCGCCAACAAACCATCGAGTTCGCCGGGGCGTTTGTCCTCACGCGCAGCCAGGCAGCGGCCGCCCACCTGGATACCGAAGACGGCGATGTGCTGCTGTTCACCCCATCCCGAGGCCTGGAGGGCTTCACCTCGCTCAAGCATCTGGACCGCACGTTGCGAGAGCGCATGGGCCAGGCGGCCTGGCGGCAGGAGCTGTTGCAGCACCTGCCGCGCCGCTACCAGCGTTTGCAGGCAGCCAGTATCTGGCCCTTGGCGTTAAGCCCGATCGACAGCGTCCCGCTGACCGAACACACCTACAGCGCCCTGCAGGAAAAACAGCGCCAGGACATTGATTTTGCCCTGGGCCTGGAGGCTCACCCGGCGCCCGTGAGTGTTGCCCAAATGACCCTCGAACTGCACCGGGCACTGCGCGGCTTCCCCTGGGACCTGACGTCCCGCCTGGAGTTGCGCGCGCAACTGTTGCTCGAAAAAATGCTTCACCAATCCACCCCCGACTGGTACCGCAGCGCCAGTGAGGCACAGCGCAAAACCCTCGCCGAACACCTGCGCACTTACGAACACCTCAGCCTGCACGTACTGGCGCTGCTGGGCCCGGCGGTGTCGCCCGAGGCCATGGCGCGCCTGCAATTGCTTGAACACCTGGATGAAGACCTGGATATCCGGAGCCTGATTCCCGAGCAACTGCAAATCAGCACGGAGCGCACCCTGAAATCAGGCAACTCATACCCCCAGCTAAACAATTTGGTGCAACTGGCGGTACGTGGCCTGCACCGTGGCGATGAGCTGGCGGGCTCCGAGTTTTTCAAACACACCTCGCTGACGTACGCCCACCAGCCGCTGCCGCCCGAGTTCAAGGACGTTACCCCGGCCTACCTGGCCGAGCTGCTCGCCAAAGTGCAGCCCAGCCTGAACTTCGCCGAAGAACAACAACGCGCGCATAGCTTGCCGGCAGTGCAGGAAGCCATGCAGCAGATGCTCGACAGCCGCCTGCACGCGCTGGCCTACAGTGCATCGTTGCAAAACCACATCAGCACAGACGACTACGCACTACTCCAGACCCTGAGCGAAGGCCCATCGCAAACGCTCACCGCGTGCTGCCTGTTCCTGCACAAGGCGCCGCTCAAAGACCTCTGGGCCCTGCGCCAGACCGACGCGACAGGCACCCTCAAGCGCTTGCTGTTGTGCACCGCGCATGCCCCGCGCGCCGAGCAATTCCAGGCGTTTGACAGTGAGCGGGAGTTGCAGGCGCACATCATCGGCTGGAGCCAGGACGTGTCGGCCGTGCCTGGCTCGCGCAGCATGAAGGACTACTTGCTGGAGCAAATCGTCAGCCGGATCCGGCCAAAATACAGCGCGATGCTCTCCGCCTTGGGCTTCATCCCGGCCAACCGCGAGTACCGGATGATCGGCTTCGGCGCCCCGTCGACCTATGCGGCCTGCCTGCTGGAGATGAGTACCACGACCCTGGCCATCCAGGCCGATGAATACCTGCACCTCATGCCCAACTGGCTCATCCAGGCCTCGGCCGCCGACCGTCAGAAACTCGCCGACCTCAAGGAGCAGGCACTCGGCGCCGCACAGGCGTATGGCTCAAGCCCGGGAAGCCCACAACAGTTTCCCGACTTTGACAGCTACCTGCACACGGCGGCAAAAACCGCGCTCAATCAACTGCTGGGCAACCCGACGCCCGCGGTAGACCCAAACCTGGTGGGCGTGATTACCCCTCGCGAGCGCCTTAGCTACACCACGCTGTACCGCAATGGCTACGACGCCAGCCTGGGTTTCATCAACCCCGCAAGCACCACTGCACAGTTCAAGGGGCCGCCGGGTGTGGACCTGAGCCAGCTCACCGCACACACGGTGAGCCGCTCGGTAAGGGGCACCTGGATCGGTGACCGGTACGTCGCCGAGGTGGAGAACACCTTGCTGGACACTCAAGATGCCAACTACGGATGGCGCCGCAGCATGGCGCTGGAGGTCACCCAGCTCCATATGCACATCGCCGCGCTGGAGTGCTGCCTTAAAGGCTGCCTGGCGAGGAGCGACCTGGCCTGGCTGGAAAAAAGCATCGACAGCCTGGCCGACAACCGCGACAGCGTGCGCAATCGCTATCGCCTTTACCCACTGCAAATCAGCGGCCAAGTGATCGATGGCTGCTACCTGTTCCGTCACGCCAACGATCTGCCTCTGCTCTATACCCCCAACGCACCGGACGGCATCGCCTTCAGGCCACAAAGGGAATTCAACGAACGCCTGAAAAACCTCGAAGGCATGAACACCTACTACATCAGCCGGGTAGCCAGCATCGAGCGCACCGCGTTCGAACTCAGGTTGCAGGCGCTGGTGACAGGGCTGCCGGCACAGCGCAAGGGGCTTTATTCCACACCGGTGTTCGATGAAGTGCCTCGCACCGCACGGCCACTCAAAGACCTGCATTACCACAGCTACGACAAGCCTCTGCGCCATCGCATCGATGAAGTCAAAAACACCACCACCGGGCGCCTGCAGATGATCATGGCGCTGGTCAGCGTCATCGGTGAAATCACCATTGCGGTCCTTACCGCACCGTTTCCTGCCTTGAGCCTGGCCTTGGGTGGCTTGCTGGTGTTCAAGGATTCGATGCTCGCGCTGCATGCCTATAACCGCAACCAAACCGCCGACGCGCTGGGCCATTACCTGGGGGCATTGCTCAATGCCGGTGGGGCGTTGCTGACTGATTTGCGCCCACTGCTGCTGACCTCCACCAGGCTTGTTCGCCCGCCGCTGCGCCATGTTGTTCGCGCGCCCGGGGATCAACAGGCGATCACGCTGGCCAAGCAGCTACAACCGCAACCGCCCGCCCCCCAAGGCATGCAGCCCGTGCTGTATGCCGGCGACCGCCTGTGGGCCGCGCCGATCCCGGACAGCCTCGGGCGGTTCCTGCTGTTTCGCTTTGACGACGCCAGCGGCCAATTGCAGTCCACCGGAAAACTGGTGAATAAAACAGCGGACGGTGGGTGGCAGCGTTCCGGCGTGACGGGCGGCATGCCCAAGTACGAAAAGCTTGAAGCGCCTTACGAGTTACCAGACAAATTTCGCAGGAATGTTGCCTCTATCATTCCACCGGAAGACCGAACGGCGCTGTTCCTGCAGGTCGCCCACCTGGACGGAGACCTCAACACCCACTCCATCTGGATCTCGCGAAGGCAGCTCGCCCCGGCGCTCCAGCGTCACCTGGCGCTGGTCAAGACACTCACTGACGACGCCGATGCTTTTTTTGCCCGGCTCCCACCCCAAATCATGCGCGCCGATACGCTGAACCTGGCCCCGGATATTGCCCTACCCGAGTTGCTCACACAGTTGCTCGACGATGCACAACATTTGGTGGTGGGTGAGGCGGCCTTTTCCTTCGCGGCGCGAAAGGTGTTGATCGAGCATATGCAGCACCTGCGCAAGCTGGACGTGAGCGCAATCTACATTGAGCACCTGTGGCGCGACATTCATCACGTAAAGACCCACTCGCGGATTTCCAGCGGTTTTTCCAGGCAGGCCGAGCGACAACTCAAGTCCATCGACCGCGAAACCCTCCGTGACCCGCAAGGGCTATACGGTTATTGGAAACTGGTGGAAACCGCGCAGGAGCACGGTATTGAAATCCGGTCGCTGAACGCCTCGACCTGCTATGACCTGGAAAACACCCTGGGCCTGGTCGACTCGCGTCCTGCGCCCATCCGTCCAAATACCCTGACCAATTTCTACGCCCATACCCTCATCAACGCCGACCAGGAAAAGACTCCGGGCAAGCGCTGGATAGCCTTGGTAGATCAAAAGCGCATGAGTACTTATCGCGGCACATTGGGCCTGGCCGATCTGCAAAAAAGCATCGCGCTGCGCGTCGAAGACGGCCTCGACAAACCCACTCAATTGCTTGCCGACGTGGCGGGAGGCATCCCGGGCGATACCTTGGCCAAGGGCGACCTGAAGTTGTCGCTGCACACCGCGAGCCACGCGGCGCAACCAGCGCCGCAGCCGGGCCCATTGCCAGGACGCTCACAACCGTTGCCAGCCGTACGCCCTGTTCCAGCCGAGGCGCCCACACACTTCAGCGACTTCGATCTGCCGCAGGAGCACATGCCTTTGTTCAACCATGACATCACCCTGCCGATAGACACGCGCGAGGCGCTCTTCTCTACCGCCTACCAGGAGCTCACCAGCAGCCGCAGGGCCGCACAAGCCACGTTCGACCACACCCGCAAAAAGCTCAAGGCCCAGGCCCAGGCGTTTTTTGCCGACCAAACACCGCCCCCACGGGTGGCGTTGCCCAGCGTCGATCCGTCCATGGATGAGGTAAAGGTTATTGAGCAACTGCTGGAAACCGCCAACGGCCTGGTAATGGGCGAAGCTCATGGCGTCACGTCGAGCAAAGCCTTCCTCAGTCGGCACATGGAGCACCTGAACAGTCAGCGCCAGGTCAAGACGCTCTACATGGAACAACTGACCACTGACCTGCATCAGGCAGACCTGGACATTGCCAACAGCCTGGGGTTTATACCCGACGAATTGTGGGCATTTCTCAAGGCGCTGGACGACAGCCATGGGGTTCCCACCGGCAGCCTCCACAGTTTCATCAGCGTGGTACAGGTGGCGCTCAAGCATAAGGTGCGGGTCCGTGCCCTGGACTGCATTGCCAGCGTGCGGGTTGACGGCATGACGGCCTCCCGGACATCAATGTTCAACTATTTCGCGACACAGGTCATACGCGCGGACCAGCTTCAATACGGCGCTCACAAATGGGTCGCGCTGGTCAGTGAGACGCACCTGAACACCCATCGCGGCATACCGGGCATTGCCGACCTCAACAACGGTATCAGTGTGCTGCTGGACGATGTGCCTTCGGGTTCGGCCACAGGTTTTGTGCGCGAACCCGCAACAGTGCTGGCCATGACGCGCGAACAGCAATGGCCGCTGGTGCGCTACGACTTCAAGAAAAGCGTCGAAGTCGCGGGCGCCCCGCTACCTTTTGGCGCCGTGCCCGCGCCCGCACCCAGCCTTGAACAACGCCTGCGGCGCAAAGGCGACTTCCTGCTTCGTCGCACCCTGGATGGCGGGATGGAAATCATCCACAAAAACCGCGACAGCGTACTGGTGCACACCACGTTGCAGCAGGATGCCAGAGGTCATTTTGTCAGCCGCTGGCACCTCGATGAGCGGCGCTTCGCAAGCCGCGAGGCGCTGATGGACTTCATCAAAACCCATAAAGCCATGCGCCAGGTCGACTGACCCGGCTGTGCGTGCGCAGGGCGGCCTGACCATTCGTCGCTCACACGTCGTAAACCCTGCGCACACGAAAAAACCGTTTCAGCTCTCGCCAGGGCTGCCGATACCTCCTGACTACCCATCGGCTGGTCGCTACTTCCAGCAACCGGATGTACCCGCAAATCTGTTCCTGGAGGAATGCGATGAATAGTTGGTTCGGCAACATCAGCGTCAACATGAAACTGGGCCTGGGCTTCGGCCTGGTGCTGGTGCTTACTTCGATCCTTGCGCTCACCGGCTGGACCAGCCTGGGCGGCCTGATCGACCGCAGCAACTGGATGAGCGACATCACCCAGCTCAACGCTTCGCTGACCAAGCTGCGGATCGTACGCCTGCAATACATGCTGGCCAACGGTGACGAAACCGTGGCGCAAAACGTGCAGACCAACCTCGACGGCTTTGCCGCCCAGCAACAGAAGCTGCTGGACAGTTTCAAGAGCAGCGAAAACCTCAAGCTGCTCAATGAGCAAAAAGCGATCATCACCGCCTACCAGCAGTCGCTGAACAAAATGCGCGAGGCCTACCGCAACGGCAACGCCGCACGCCAGGTCATGGGCGACAAGGCCGACATCGCCAACGCGCAGATCGATGCCCTGGACACCAGCGTGCGGCAGATGCCCGACGGCGCCGAGCGTTTCGCCCAGTTCGAGGCCGTGACCACCGCCAAACAAAAATTCCAGCTGGCGCGCTACGAAGTGCGCGGCTACACCGGCAACGTCAACGCCGACACCGAAGCCCGTGCTGTGGCGCAGATCGAGAACGCCATCGACGGCTTGAAAGACCTGCATACCGCGTTCGGAGCCAGCCAACAGGCCGCCCTGGGGTCACTGGAAACCGCGCTGCGCGCCTATCGCAGCGCCCTGCAGAACTACAAGGCTGCCAACGCCAACATCGTTGTCGCCCGCGCAGAAATGACCACCCAAGGCACCGACATTGTCAGCATCAGCGACAAGCTGTACGACCTCCAGCTGCAACGCCGTGACGCCGAAAGCGCCCAGGCCCGCAGCCTGCAATTGATCAGCACATTGCTGGCGTTGCTGGTGGGCATCGTGGCGGCCGTGGTCATCACTCGCCAGATTACCCGCCCACTGCGCGAGACCCTCGCCGTGGTGGAACGCATCGCCTCCGGTGACCTGAGCCACAACATCCAGGTAACCCGCCGCGACGAACTCGGCGTATTGCAGCAGGGCATCCAGCGCATGGGCACCACCCTGCGTGAACTGATCAGCGGCATCCGCGACGGCGTGACCCAGATCGCCAGCGCCGCCGAAGAGTTGTCGGCCGTCACCGAGCAAACCAGCGCCGGGGTCAACAGCCAGAAGATCGAGACCGATCAAGTGGCGACCGCCATGCACGAAATGACCGCCACCGTGCAGGAAGTCGCGCGTAATGCCGAACAAGCTTCCCAAGCCGCCTCCGCCGCTGACGGCGAAGCCCGCGCCGGTGACAAGGTGGTGGCCGAAGCCATCGCCCAGATCGAGCGTCTGGCCGCCGAAGTGGCCCGCTCCACCGACGCCATGACGCACCTGCAGCAAGAGAGCAACAAGATCGGCAGCGTGATGGACGTGATCAAGGCCGTGGCCGAGCAGACCAACTTGCTGGCACTCAACGCCGCCATCGAAGCCGCGCGTGCCGGTGAAGCCGGTCGTGGTTTTGCCGTAGTCGCCGACGAGGTACGCGGCCTGGCCCAGCGCACCCAGAAATCCACCGAAGAAATCGAAGGCCTGGTGGCCGGTTTGCAGAACGGCACCCAGCAAGTCGCCGCCGTGATGAACAACAGCCGCAGCCTCACCGACAGCAGCGTCGAACTGACGCGCAAGGCCGGTGTATCACTGGAAAACATCACCCGTACGGTGTCGAGTATCCAGTCGATGAACCAGCAGATCGCCGCCGCTGCCGAACAACAGAGCGCCGTGGCTGAAGAAATCAGCCGCAGCATCGTGAATGTGCGGGACGTGTCGGAACAGACGGCAGCAGCCAGTGACGAGACGGCCAAGTCGAGTGTGGAACTGGCGCGCCTGGGCGGGCAGTTGCAACAGATGGTCAGCCATTTCCGGGTGTAAACCACCTTCAACGCAAGCCCCTTCAACTGTGGCGAGGGAGCTTGCTCCCGTTGGGTCGCGAAGCGGCCCCAATCCAGACAACCGAGACCGTTCAGGTAAACCCGGCGCCTGGTTTTGGGGCTGCTGCGCAGCCCAACGGGAGCAAGCTCCCTCACCACATTAGAACGGGTTTAAACCGCTACTTCCTCAACAAACACCAACCGGTTCCCCGACGGGTCGCTGATGCTCATCTCGCGGCTGCCCCACGGCGTGTCTTCAATCCCGGGCTTGGCGTTGCGGTAGTGCTTGGCCAGTAACTGCTGCTGGTACGCGTCCAACCCTTGAGCCTGAATCCGCACCGCCGCACCTGGCGAGCAATCGCCATGGTGCTCGGACAAGTGCAACACACACTCCCCCAGCGACACCTGCAGGTACAGCGGAAAGTTGTCTTCAAAGCGGTGCTGCCAATCGACCTTGAACCCCAGGAAATCGACGTAGAACGCCAGGGTCCTGGCCTCATCGAAACTGCGCAAAATCGGGGTGACTTTTCCTAAGTGCATGGCGATTGCTCCGTGTTTGAAAGCCGCCACTATAAGGCCGCGAACCCCTTGCGCAAATCCCCGCTGCGCGCCAGGAACCTTCCGGGCCGCTGCCCGTTGGCCTTTCCGTCGCTGTAGCTCAACACACCGTTGACCCACACACCGTCAATCCCTTCAGCCGCACGCTGTGGCGCCTTGAAGTCGGCTACATCCCGCACCCGCAACGGGTCAAACAACACCAGGTCGGCCCAATGTCCTTCGCGAATTTCACCGCGCTCGGCCAGCCCGAAACGTGCCGCCGACAAGCCGGTCATCTTGTGCACGGCAGTGTGCAGCGGGAACAACCCAAGGTCCCGGCTGAAATGCCCAAGCACCCGTGGAAACGCCCCCCACAAGCGTGGGTGGGGAAACGGATCTTCGGGCAGCCCGTCCGAGCCAATCATCGACAGCGGATGCGCCAGGATCCGCTGCACATCGGTCTCATCCATCCCGTAATACACCGCCCCGGCGGGTTGCAGGCGCCGGGCGGCGTCCACCAGCGGCACGGCCCATTCGGCGGCGATGTCCTGCAGATCCCGTCCGCCCATTTCCGGATGCGGCGTCGACCAGGTGATGGTGATGCGAAACGCGTCGGTGACTTGCTTGAGGTCCAGGGTCGAAGAGCTCGCGGCATACGGGTAGCAATCGCAGCCCACCGGATGGGTCTTCGCCGCCAGCTCCAGTGAAGCCAACAACTGTGGACTGCGCCCCCAGTTGCCGGCGCCCGCGCACTTGAGGTGGGAAATGATCACCGGCGCCTTGGCATGACGGCCAATCTGAAACGCCTCGTCCATCGCCTCCAGCACTGGCTCGAATTCGCTGCGCAAATGGGTGGTGTACACCGCACCGAACGCCGTGAGTTCTTCGCTCAGTTGCAGCACTTCATCGGTCTCGGCGTTGAAGGCGCTGGCGTAGGCAAGCCCGGTGGATAAACCCAGGGCACCGTGCGCAAGGCTCTCCTGCAACTGCACGCGCATCGCGGCGATTTCATCCGCCGTGGCGGTGCGGTGCAGGTCGTCCATATGGTTGCTGCGCAGCGCCGTGTGGCCGATCAGCGCGGCCACATTGACCGCCGGATGGGCACTTTCCACCGCCGCGCGGTAATCGGCAAAACGCGGGTAGGCAAACGCCTCGCGCGTGCCCAACAGGTTCATCGGGTCTGGTGGATCGGCGCGCAGGCTGACCGGCGATGCGCTGATGCCGCAGTTGCCGACGATCACCGTGGTCACGCCCTGGCTGAGTTTGGGCAGCATTTGCGGATGACGAATCACCACCGTGTCGTCGTGGGTGTGCACGTCGATAAACCCCGGCGCCAGCACGCGCCCGGTGGCGTCGATTTCATGCTCGGCGCTGTCCTGGGACAGGTCGCCGATCTTCTCGATGCGCCCTTCGCGCAACGCCACATCGGCGACATAGCCGGGTGTGTTGCTGCCATCAATGATCAGCGCCTGGCGGATCAGCGTGTGGTACTTCATCTCAGTCTCCAAGCGGCAGGCTGTCGGGGCCGCCGCGATAATCGTCCAGGGCCAGCTTGATCCGTCGCAGGCGTTCCTGGTTGTCGTCCGGCATGGCCAGCGCCAGCTCGGTAGCGAGCACGTCGATGGCCAACAGCATTCCGTAGCGCGCCGCCGTTGGCTTGTAGATAAAACTGGTTTCCGCCGGTTGCAGCGGCAGCAGCACATCGGCCAGCTGCGCCAGCGGGGAATCCGGCAGGGTGATGGCGATGATTTTGGCGCCGTAGTTACGCGCCAGCGCCACCACGCCCAATACCTCCGGGGTGATGCCGGTCAGCGAGCAGACGATCAGCGCGTGCTTCGGCCCCAAGGTGGCAGCGGTCACGCGCATCATCACCGGGTCGTGGCAGGCGGCGATCGCGTAGCCCAGGCGCACCAGGCGCACTTGCAACTCGTCGCTGCACAGGCTCGAGGGCCCGCCCATGCCGAACGCATGGATCATCCGCGCATTGCCCAGCAGGCTCACGGCGTCGACAAAACTACGCTGGTTGAAACCGGACAAATGCCGGCGCAACGTCGCCTCGATATCGCTGAGAATCTGCCGGTGAAACGCCGATTGTTCGGGCAGCCCCGCGGGGTCGAGGAAACGGCTGCCAACCCCGCTGGCCTGGGCCAGTTGCAGGCGCAGGTCGCGCAAGTCGCGGCACCCGACGCTGCGGGCAAAACGCGACAGGGTGGCAGTGCTGACTTGCGCCCGTTGGGACAACTCTTCCAGGCTGGCGGACGCTGCAAAGCTGACGTCATCGAGCATCAACCTGGCGATACGCCCTTCGCCGGCGCTGAAGGAATCCTGGCGGGCGCGGATCTGGTAGAGGATGTCCATGGGGTCTCCGGTTACAGGATGCAGGACAGACCATAAGTCAGACCGAAGGCAACCACCGAAATCAGGGTCTCCAGCACGGTCCAGGTCTTGAAGGTCTGGATCACCGTCATATTGAAGTATTCCTTGATCAGCCAGAAGCCGCCGTCGTTCACGTGGGAAAAGATTACCGAACCTGCACCGGTCGCCAGCACCAGCAGTTCCGGGTGTGGATAACCCAGGCCCATGGCGACCGGCGCTACCACGCCCGACGCGGTGGTCATCGCGACAGTGGCCGAGCCAGTGGCGATACGCATCAGCGCGGCGAACAGCCAGCCCATCACCAGCGGCGACAGGTTGAAGGCATGGGCCAGGCCGAGGATTTCATTGGTAACGCCGGCATCCACCAAAATCCGGTTAAGACCGCCGCCCGCACCTACCAGCAAGGTGATGCTGGCGGTTGGTGCGAGGCATTCGTTGGTGAACTTGAGAATCGACTCGCGGTTGAAACCCTGAGCCAGGCCCAGCGTCCAGAAGCTCACCAGGGTCGCCACCAACAGCGCTATCACCGAGTTACCGATAAACAACAGGAACTGGTTGAACGCAGTGCCCGGCGTGGAAATCAGGTTGGCCCAGCCGCCGATCATCATCAGCACCACCGGCAACAGGATGGTACCCATGGTCAGGCTGAAGCTCGGCAGACGGGTGCGCGGCTCGCGGTCGATGAACTGACGTTCCAGCGGGTTTTCCGCCGGCAGGTGGATGCGCGGCACGATGAACTTGGCGTACAGCGGCCCCGCAATGATTGCCGTCGGGATACCCACCAGAATCGCATACAGCACGGTTTGCCCGACTGAAGCGTTATAGGCCAGCACCGCCATCATCGCCGCCGGATGTGGCGGCACCAGCGCGTGCACCACCGACAAACCCGCCACCATCGGCAAACCGACCATCAGGATCGACACGCCCACCCGCCGCGCCACGGTAAACGCAATCGGCACCAGCAATACAAAACCGACCTCGAAGAACAGTGGCAACCCCACCAGAAACGCAATGCACACCATCGCCCAGTGCGCATTGCGCTCGCCGAAGCGGTTGATCAGCGTGCGCGCCACCTGCTCGGCGCCGCCGGATTCGGCCATCATCTTGCCGAGCATGGTGCCCAGCGCAACCACCAGGGCGATATGCCCCAGCGTCTTGCCGACGCCCGCCTCATAGGAGCCCATGATCGTGTCCGCCGGCATCCCGGCCAACAGCGCCAGGCCGATGGACACCAGGGTGATGACGATAAACGGGTTGAGCCGGTAACGCGCGATCAATACGATCAATGCAATGATGGCGATGGCGGCGTAGATCAACAGCCAATACCCCGGTGATGCGGCCATGCGGTACTCCTCGAAAAGGGTCACGTCGAATAGGTTGTGAAAGTCATAAATCATTACCGAGGTAGATTTTCAATTTTTATGAAAGTAATTTTCGCCCACAGATAAGCGTTGTCGCTCAGGGATATGCCCAGGACACGTGAATGAAAATCCGGGGGGCGTTCTTACATGAAGATTGCCGGGGCTGGAAACTCAACTGCGCAGGCCGAGTCTTAGACTGCACACCGACTCATGACCAGGAAAACCCAGAATGAATCGCAAACACCTGCTTGTCCCTTTCGCCGCCAGCGCACTGCTGCTGGCCTTGTGCGGCACAGCCTCGGCCGACGAGAACCCGGCGCTGAAAAAGTGCATGGACGGCGCCAATACCACCGCCGACATGGTCGATTGCAATGCCAAGGAAACCAAAGTGCAGGACGCGCGCCTGAACACCGCCTACAAAGCGGCGATGACGGCGATGGAAGGCAACCGCAAACAGCAATTGCAGGACGTGCAGCGCCAGTGGCTCAAGTTTCGTGATGCCAATTGCGGCTTCATTGGCTCGGCAACCGGCGGCACCATTGATCAGGTCAACGGCTCCGGTTGCCTGCTGGACATGACCCAGACCCGCGCCCAGGAACTGGAAAACCTGGTCGGGCCATGATGGCCGAACACACCCTTGCGTAGCAGCGGTCGAGTAGAACGAGGCCGCGTTCGGCTGCGCAGCAGTCGTAAAACCTGAGACTTCGGTGTGTCAGATGCACCGCGGACGCAGCCTCGCCAAAGCTCGACAGCTGCTACGCAATCGCACTTCAGCAACTGTCAGTCGTGCTGCACCCGGGCGCGCTTGAGCAGTTTGCGGCAGCGCTCGGACAGGTGCAGCACCCGCAAGTGCTTGCCGGCCTTGGTGTAGCGCTCGCGCAGGGTCATCAACGCAGCAATCGCCGAATAGTCGACGAAGCTCAAGTGACGGCAATCCAGCGTCACCTGGGCCGGGTCGTTGGCCGGGTCGAACCGGTTCAGGAACGGCGTGGTCGAGGCGAAGAACAGTGTGCCGTGCAGACGATAGAGTTTGCTGCCGTCCGCTTCCATATGCTCATCCGCGTATAGCTCGCGCGCTTGCTGCCAGGCAAAGTTCAGCGCCGCAATCACAATCCCGCACAGCACCGCCGTCGCCAGGTCGGTGAACACGGTAATCACCGTCACCGCCATGATCACCAGCACGTCGTTGAGCGGCACCTTGTTGATCACCCGCAACGAAGCCCAGGCAAAAGTCTGCTGCGACACCACAAACATCACGCCCACCAACGCCGCCAGCGGAATGCGCTCGATCAGCGGTGACAGAAACAGAATGAACAACAGGATCATCACCCCGGCAAATACCCCGGAGAAGCGCCCGCGCCCGCCGGAGCTGAGGTTGATCACGGTTTGCCCGATCATCGCGCAGCCGCCCATGCCGCCGAACAATCCCGAGACCATGTTGGCGGCACCCAAGGCCACGCTTTCGCGGTCCGGGTAGCCACGGGTCTCGGTGATTTCGTCGGTGAGGTTGAGGGTCAGCAGGGTTTCCAGCAGGCCGACCATGGCCATCAGGATCGCGTAGGGCGCGATGATGTGCAGGGTTTCGAGGGTCCAGGGAATCTGCGGCAGCGCGAAGGTCGGCAAGCCGCCGGCGATATGGGCCATGTCGCCCAGGGTGCGGGTTGGCAGGCCGAGCAGGTACACCGCAAGACCCACGCCGAGGATCGCCACCAGCGCTGGCGGCACGGCGCGGGTCAGGCGCGGCAGCAGGTAGACGATGGCCATGGTTGCCGCGACCAGCCCGGTCATCACGTACAACGGCGTGCCGTTGAGCCAGGTGTCACCGCTCTTGAAATGCTCCAGCTGCGCCAGGGCAATGATGATCGCCAGGCCGTTGACGAACCCGAGCATCACCGGGTGCGGCACCATGCGCACCAGCTTGCCCAGGCGCAACAGGCCGAAGGCAACCATGATCAGGCCGCCCAGCAACACCGTGGCCAGCAGGTACTGCACACCGTGTTGCACCACCAGCGCGACGATCACCACGGCCATCGAACCGGCGGCACCGGAGACCATGCCAGGCCGGCCGCCGAACAGCGCGGTCAGGGTGCAAATGATAAACGCGCCGTAAAGGCCCATCAGCGGGTTGAGGTGAGCCACCAGGGCAAAGGCGATGCATTCGGGCAGCAAGGCAAACGACGTGGTGAGTCCGGCCAGGGCGTCGGCGCGCAGACGGGTGAGGTTCATTGAAGTACCGGGGAGTTGCGGGGATAAGGCGAGGGATGGTACGGAATTGGGCGGGGTGGGGCTAGTGCAGTGTCATGACAGGTAGACCCTGTTGCCTCCATCGCAGGCAAGCCAGCCTCCACATTTGATCGTGTTCACACATCAAAATGTGGGAGCCGGGCTTGCCCGCGAAGGGCTCAACTCGGTTTCAAGCGAACATCACACCATCTCGTTGCGAATCCACTCGACTACAGAAGTGCGCTTCGGCGCCCAACCCAGCAGTTCGCGGGCGTGCTTGCCACGCACACGGCTGTTGGAGCCCAAACCGTAGTTGGCCATTTCATAGCCCCACTCGGCTTCAGCATCTGCCAACGGCCAATCCTGTGGCTTGCCCAGCTTCAGCGCTTCGGCAATCGCGGTGGTCATGTCGACAAACGCCGCCTCGCCACTCTCCACAAAGTAGAAAGTACCCGGCACATTCTTTTCCAGCGCCAACAGGTACAGCGCAACCACGTCTTCGATGTGCACGTTGGACCAGATGTTCTGGCCGGTGCCCACGTGGCGTACCACACCGCTTTTACGCGCCTGCTTGAGCAAACGCGGCAATTGCACGCTGTCGCGCTTCACGCCCAGGCTGTGACCGTAGATCAATGTGTTGCAGATCACCGCCGAGTTCACGCCGTCTTTGGCGGCCGCCAAAATCAAATTGTCGATGGCCACGCGAGCAGCCTTGTCGACGGTCGGCTCCGGCAGGCTGTCTTCGAAGTAAATGACATCACTCGACTTACCGCCCGACGCATCACCCACGATGCTCGAACCGCTGGTGTGCAGGAACGGCTTGTGGGAACCGCGCAAGGCTGCCAGCAAGCTTTCCACGGCGCCGCGATGGTCGCTGCTGGCCGCGTTGATCACCGCGTCAGCGTTCTTCGCCTGTTCGCTCAACAACGCGCTGTC
Source organism: Pseudomonas sp. A125 (assembly GCF_055409485.1). Lineage (NCBI taxonomy): Bacteria > Pseudomonadati > Pseudomonadota > Gammaproteobacteria > Pseudomonadales > Pseudomonadaceae > Pseudomonas > Pseudomonas sp. A125. The sequence continues at coordinate 35,759 of NZ_JBUZVP010000018.1, read as the reverse complement.
GTCCAGCGTGCCGATCACAGGCGTGATGCCCAGTGCGGTCATTTCTTCAGCCTGTTCGGCGCTGCGTACCAAGCCTGTGACTTTATGGCCAGCCTGGACCAGGCCAGTGGCGATGGAGCCGCCGATAAAACCGGCAGCGCCAGTAATGAATACGTTCATGGAGGTGTCTCCCTGCGTGAGTAATTGATGGGTTAAGTATTGCGGACCTATCCATGCGGAATAAGTCCGTATTGCCCAATTCAATCTTGCGCAGGGGTCACGAATCAGCTGGCGTAGCTGGCCAGCTTGCCCTGGATAAAGTCCAGGAAGCACTGGATGCGCAAGGCCAATTGCGAGTTGCGGTAGTACACGGCGTTGATCGGTTGGCGATAGCCGCTGTTGAATTCGGCCAGTACCGGTATCAGGCGCCCGGTCTTGATGTCCTGGGCGGTCATGAAGTCCGACAAGCAGGTGATGCCCTGCCCTTCCAGCGCCAGTTGGCGCAAGGTTTCACCGCTGGAAGCGGCGATGCCCGGCTGGATCTGCCAGCGATCCCCGTGCACATGGCGCAGTGGCCAGTGGTTGAGGGTTTCGGTCTGGGTGAAGCCGAGCAAGGTGTGTTCGGCCAGTTCGGCAACGGTGGTGGGCGTGCCGTGCTGTTTTAGGTAAGCCGGGCTGGCAAGGATATGCAGCGGGCTGCAACCCAGCGAGCGGGCGTGCAGGGTGGAGTCCGCCAGGGCACCGATGCGGATCGCGATGTCGGTGCTCTGCTCCAGCAGGTCGATGATCAGGTCGTTGCTGTTCAGCTCCAGCTGGATGTCCGGGTACCGGCCACGAAACTCGGCGATGTACGGCACGATCGCATGCAGCATGAACGGCGACGCCGCGTTGATCCGCAGTCGACCCGACGGGGTTTGCTGGCGCGACGACAGGCGCTCTTCCAGGTCGTCCATTTGCTCGAGGATCACCTTGGCCCGCTCGAAAAAATACTTGCCCTCTTCGGTCAGGTCCATGCGCCGCGTGGTGCGGTTGATCAAGGTGGTGTCGAGCTTGGCTTCCAGGCGCGACAAGGTACGGCTGACCGCCGACGGCGTCTGCCCGACCTGTTCGGCGGCGGCGGAAATCGACCCGCATTCAATCACGCAGACGAAGATCTGTAGCTCATCGGATCGGGCTTTCAACGTGAATCCTCTTTATAGCGGCTGCACGGATACTAGCCGCATTACAGGCTCAGGTTAAACACCTGCGCCAGGTGCTGCTCATAACGCGCCACGTCGGCTTCGATGGCCGGGCGTTTCATCACGTCCACGCACAGGAAGGTCGGCAGGCCGGTCATGTCGAGGAATTCGTTGGCCTTGTGAAACGGGAAGTACACCGCGTCCACGCCCTTGGCTTCGAAAAAGTCGGTGGGGTCGTCAAAGGCTTGCTGCGGGGCGTTCCAGGTCAGGGACAGCATGTATTGCTTGCCCTGGATCAGGCCGCCGCTGCCGTATTTCTGCGAGGCATCGGAACGGGTACGGCCGTCGCTGGCGTACAGGCTGCCAAGGCCTTCGGTGAAGACTTCGTCGATGTACTTCTTGACGATCCATGGGGCGCCCATCCACCAGCCGGGCATCTGGTAGATGATCACGTCGGCCCAGAGGAATTTGGCGACTTCTTCGGCCACGTCGTAGCCGGCGTCGATGTGGGTTTGCTTGACGTCGATGCCGCCACGGTCGAGCACGGCCAGGGCGGCCTCATGCAGGGTGCTGTTGTAGCGGCCATCGGAATGGGCGAATTGTTTACCGCCGTTGAGCAACAGAACTTTTTTCATGGATGTGCCTAAAGATTAAAAATGTCTGAAGGCAGGGTAACGGGGCCGATGCTGTGGAATAAGCGTCGAAACTGCAAAATACATTTGAGCAAAAAGCACGAATCAGCAATTGATTCTTAACCACTGATCAGCAGATGGCCACCCAATGCGGCCATGCCGATGAAAAATACCCGCTTGAATAGCACCGCACTGATGCGCTGGCGCACGGCCTGACCCAGCCACATCCCAAGCAATGCCGGCACCAGCGCCAGCAACGAGGCGTTCAATTCGCCGCCGCCCAGGCTGCCGCGCCAGAACAACCCGGCCGCCAGCGCCAGGGTCGACACCGTGAACGACAGCCCCAGCGCCTGCACCAGTTGATCGCGGTTCAAGCCCAACGCTTGCAGATACGGCACCGCCGGGATCACGAACACCCCGGTGGCCGACGTGATGATCCCGGTCAGCACGCCGCACAACGGGCCAAGCCAGCGCTCGGTGGTCGGGCTGATCTTGAAGGTCGGCAGCAACAAACCACTCAAGGCATACACCAGCAATGCCCCGCCCAACGCCCGCACCACCCAGTGCCCGCCGTCCATGCCCAGCCACAACGAGCCCAGCCCGGTGCCGAGGAAAACCAGCAGGAGCATCGGCCACAGGCGTTTGACCAAGGCCTTTAGATGGCCGCCGAACGCCAGTTGCCAGAGGTTGGTGACCGTCGAGGGGATGATCAGCAACGCCGCAGCCTGCACCGGCAACATAGCCAGGCCGAGCATGCCCATGGCGACGGTGGGCAGGCCCAGGCCGATCACACCCTTGACCGTACCGGCCAGCAGAAATGTGCCAATCACCAGTAATGTAAGGGCCGGCCCGAGGTTTTGGTAGAACGCGAGGAAAGTATTCATGGGCCGATTTTGCGCGTTTGGATGATGACTGAAAATTCACCATATACTGAGGCAGCCTCTTGTTTTGCATGAGGCTGATGACGTCGTCGCAGGCACGCCAGCTCCCACAGTTGATCGCATTCCAACTGTGGGAGCTGGCTTGCCTGCGATGAGGCCGGCCCATTCACCCGGAACCTACAGCCCATGCACTTTGACCTGATCGACCTGCGCCTGTACCTGCACATCCTCGACACCGGCAATATCACCGCCGGCGCCAGCCGCAGCCATTTGTCCCTGGCCGCCGCCAGTGCGCGGATTCGGGCGATGGAAGCCTCGCTGGGCATTGAGTGCCTGGAACGTGGCCGACGCGGCGTCACCCCGACACCGGCAGGCAAAGCCCTGGCCGGTCATGCGCGCCTGCTGTTGCAGCAAGCCGAACACCTGCAGCAAGACCTCGCGGAATACGCCAACGGCGTCAAAGGCCAGGTGCGCCTGCTGTGCAACACCACCGCCCTGAGCGAGTACCTGCCGGAACTGCTGGCAGACTTTCTACGCGAGCACCCCAACCTCGACATCGACCTGCAGGAACTGCCGAGCCTGCGCATCACCCATGCCTTGCGCCAGGGCGCGGCGGACCTGGGGATTATTTCCGATGCGGTGGACACCCACGGCCTGCAAACCCTGGCCTTTCGCGATGACCCGCTGGTGTTGATCATGCCGCTGGATCACCCATTGGCCGGGCGCACCGTGAGTTTTATCGACAGCTTGCAACATGACTACGTGGGCCTGGCCGCCGACAGCGCGCTGGCGGTGTACCTGGAAGAACAGGCATTGCACGCAGGCTTTCGCTTGCAGACCCGCATTCGCGCGGACGGGTTTGACGCGTTGATTCGCATGGTCGCCCGGGGCGCCGGGCTGGGGATCGTGCCCCTCGCCGCGCTGGAACGCTGGCCGCTGGAGCAGCGCTTCAAGGCCCAACCCCTGACCGAGGATTGGGCCTGTCGCAAACTGCTGTTGTGCGCGCGCGGCTTCGACCAATTGCCCGGTTACGCCGCCCAACTGCTAAACGCCCTCTCCCCCTGTAGGAGCGAGCTTGCTCGCGAAGAACGTCAACGATAACGCGGGCTTTCTGATTTAACCCGGCGCCCTCGGGTTTTTCGCGAGCAAGCTCGCTCCTACAGGGTTTTGGCGACCCTTGCGGAAAAACACGTAGTACACCAGCGACAGAATCAACAGGAACGGCACCCCGAACACCAGCGTCATCCTGAACGCGTCGGTGAAGAACGTGGTGATCATCACCGCGCCCATCAGCACCAGGCCCAGCAGCGTGCTGTAGGGAAACAGCGCCAACTGGAACGACAGCTTCGCCCCGCCGTGACGCTTGCGGTAGCGGCGAAAAAACAGGTGCGTGAGGAAGATCATGAACCAGGTGAAGATCGCGCCAAACATCGAAATCGCCATCATCAGGGTGAACGAGCTTTCCGGATACACCACGTTCAGCAACGTTGCCAGGGCAATGCCCGAGCTGGACAGCAGCAAGGCGTTCAACGGGATCCCGCTCTTGCTCAAGGCGCCCATGGACTTGGGTGCAAAGCCGGCGCGGGACAGGCTGAACATCATGCGTGTGGTGATGTAGAGCTGGCTGTTCATCGCCGACAACGCAGCGATCAGGATCACGAAGTTCATCACGCCCGTGGCGCCGGGAATGCCGATGGTCTGCATCACCGTGACGAACGGGCTTTGCGCATGCCCGGCCTGGTTCCACGGCACGATGGCGAGCATCAGCGCCAGGGTCAGCAGGTAGAACACCACCAGCCGCACGATGGTTGCGCGGAAAGCTTTTTTCACCGCCTGCTCCGGGTCGGCCGCTTCACCGGCGGCTACCGCGATCATTTCCACGCTCAGGTAGCTGAAGATCGAGACGATCACCGCGATCCACATGCCGCTCAACCCGTTCGGGAAAAAGCCACCGTGAGCCGTGTAGTTCTGCACGCCGTAATCCGGATTGCCGGAGCCGACCACCACATACACCGCCAGGATAATGAAGCCGACAATGGCGCTGATCTTGATCGTGGAAAACCAGTATTCGAAGGTGCCGAAGGTCTTGACGCTGATGGCATTGAGCACGATCAACACGCTGGAAAACGACACGATCCACACCCATTCCGGCACGTTGGCGAACCAGTACTTCATGTACATCGCCACCGCCGTGACCTCGGCGCCCACCGCCAGCACAATCGCTGCCCAGTACGCATAACGCACCAGGAAACCGGCCAGTGGGCTGACGTAAAACTCGGCATACGCGCCGAACGATCCCGAGGTGGAATGCGCCACGGTCATCTCCGCCAGGCAGCCCATCAACAGCAACGTGATCAGCGCGCCGATGGCATAGCTGACCAGCACGCTGGGCCCGGCATAGCCGATGGCGTAGGCGCTGCCCATGAACAGCCCGGTGCCGATGGCGCCCCCGATGGCGATCATGCTCATCTGGCCGGAAGTGAGCTGGCGCCGCAGGCCCAACTCGCGATTGGTTATTTCGGCAAAGCCCTGGTTTGGCGTAGTCACGTGGCGTGCCCCTTTATTATTGTGATTGCACTGTTTGTTGCTTGCCCTGAACCTTGTGGGAGCTGGCTTGCCTGCGATGCAGACACCTCGGTATGTCAGTTAAACCAAAGTGACGCCATCGCCGGCAAGCCGGGCTCCTACAAGGGTTTTGTGTTGTATCAGGTGACGCTGTGGCGCACTTTGAATTGCGGCTGGTCCCAGGCTTTCTGGTCGAGAATCTCACCGAGGATTTCCACTGCATCCCACACCTCGGTAAAGCTGGTGTACAGCGGGGTAAACCCGAAACGCATGATGCGTGGCTCGCGATAATCACCAATCACGCCACGGGCGATCAAGGCCTGGATCACCGCATAACCCTCAGGGTGTTCAAAGCTGACGTGGCTGCCACGCCGGGCATGTTCACGCGGGGTGATCAGGGTCAGCTGGTGGGCAGCGCAACGGGATTCCACCAGCTCGATAAACACGTCTGTCAGCGCCAGGGATTTAGCGCGCAGACTCGCCATGTCGGTCTGGGCGAAAATATCCAGGCCACATTCCACCATCGCCAGCGAGGTAATCGGCTGGGTGCCGCACAGGTAGCGCGCAATGCCCTGGCTCGGCGCATAACGCGATTCCATGGCGAACTGCCGGGTATGCCCGAACCAGCCCGAGAGCGGCTGCGTGACCACGTCCACCAGCGCCGGGTTGACCCACACAAACGCCTGCGAGCCCGGCCCGCCGTTGAGGTATTTGTAGGTGCAGCCAATCGCATAATCGGCACCGGCCTGATGCAAGTCGATAGGCACCGCGCCCGCCGAATGCGCCAGGTCCCAGATCGCCAGCGCGCCACATTCATGGCTCAACGCGGTCTGGGCCTGCATGTCGTACATGTAGCCGGTCTTGTAGTTGACGTGGGTGAGCATCACCACGGCGGTGTCCTGGTCGATGGCCTGCGGCAGTTCGTCGGGGCTGTTGACCAGGCGCAGGGAATAGCCTTGTTGCAGCAGTTCGGTGAGGCCTTCTGCGATGTACAGGTCGGTGGGGAAATTGCTCGCTTCGCTGACGATGACCTTGCGGCTCGGCGCTCGCTCGCGCTGCACGGTCAGTGCTGCGCTGAGCACCTTGAACAGGTTGATGGACGTGGTATCGGTGATCACCACTTCACCGTCGCGGGCGCCGATCAGCGGCGCCAGGCGGTTGCCCAGGCGCTGGGACAAGTCGGCCCAGCCGGCGCTGTTCCAGCTGCGGATCAGGCCATTGCCCCACTCCTCGGCGATCACCGCTTGCGCCCGCTCCAGTGCCGCTACCGGGCGCGCACCGAGGGAGTTGCCGTCGAGGTAGATGACCCCGGCCGGCAAGGCGAATTGGTTGCGCAGTGGCGCCAGCGGATCCTGGTCGTCGAGGGTCAGGCAATCGGTGCGGGTGGTCATGGTCAGTCCTGTTCTTGTAGTAACAATGAGCCAAATAATGAACGAAGCTTTAGAGAATTTTCGTGCAAAGTGGTGGGCAACAGGCTAATTAAGCTGTAGGAAATTCGAATTTAACCTCCAAACACGCGGATTTATTCTAACCATGATTCTCGACGCCACCGACCTGCGCCTTCTGCATTTCCTGCAACAGGATGGCCGTATCAGTAACCAGGAACTGGCGGAGAAAGTCGCCCTGTCGCCGTCGGCCTGCCTGCGGCGTTTGCGCCTGCTGGAGAGCGAGGGAATCATCAGCGGTTATCGGGCGGTGTTGAACGCCGAGCAATTGGGGATCGAGCTGGAGGCCATCGTCCACCTGTCGTTGCGTCAAGATGTGGAGGATTGGCACGAGACGTTTATCAAGAAGGTGCAAGGCTGGCCGGAGGTGGCCAGTGCGTATGTGATTACCGGGGCGAGCAATTATGTGCTGCGGGTGCAGGCGCGGAATTTAAAGCACTTTTCGGATTTTATTGTGAACCATCTGAACCGCACGGCGGGGGTGATGGATATTCGCTCGGAGATCGTGCTGCAGAAGATCAAGGATCGGGATGATCTGCTGGATTTGGTAGTGCGCAAATAGCACGAACACCACACCCCCTGTAGGAGCTGGCTTGCCAGCGATAGCGGTGGTTCAGTCACCACCGTCATCGCCGGCAAGCCGGCGCCTACAGGAAGTCGGGATCAGTCTTCGAGCGCACGCACCCGTTGCATGCGTTTCTGCTCCACCGGCGCTGCCGCTGGCTGCAACTCAAAGTCAAAATCAATCTGCGCAAACTGCCCTTGCACACCAAATTCCTTCGCCAGGTTGGCGTCCTCGCTGAAGCGAATCTCGGCGATCAACTCATCGCGGGTCGCATAGGCAAAGTCATCATGCAGGTACGGGTCATCCGACAGGTTGATCTGCGTGGTGAGGTGCCGATGGCCCGGCGCCGAGATGAAGAAGTGGATATGCGCCGGCCGCTGGCCATGGCGCCCCAACTGGTCAAGCAACTGTTGGGTCGGCCCGGTCGGCGGGCAGCCATACCCGGACGGCACAATGCTGCGAAAACGATAGTTGCCCTGGGCATCCGTCTCGATGCGCCGGCGCAGATTGAATTCCGATTGCGTGCCGTCAAACCACGAATAGGTACCGCCCGTGTTGGCCTGCCACACATCCACAATTGCCCCCGCCAGCGGCTTGCCGTTGGTGTCGCGCACCTGGCCCTGCATGAACAGCGGCACGCCCGGGTCGAGGCCGTCATCCAGTCGCGCTTCGTATCTGGACAGCGGCGCCCCGGCCACGTACAGCGGGCCTTCGATGGTGCGCGGGGTGCCGCCGGATTTGCCGGCTTCCTCGTCCGCCGCGTCCATCAGCATGTCCAGGTAATGCTCCAGGCCCAACCCTGCCGCGAGCAACCCGGCTTCCTGGTTCTTGCCCAGTTCGTTGAGGTAGTTGACCGCCTTCCAGAACTCTTCCGGGGTCACTTCCAGGTCTTCAATGATGTTGACCGTGTCCCGCAGGATCCGGTAGATCAGCGCCTTGGCCCGTGGGTTGCCGCCGTCGTTAAGGTTGCCGCTGGCTTCTTCGAGAAACTGTTGGGCGTGAGCAGTCTGGGAAAGTCGGATGGACATGGTGCAATCCTCATCTTGTAATTATTAGGTGAAAAAACAGACTCAGCGATCATCCTCACGGATCGACGATGGATGCCGGCACAGGGCATTCACTTCGATGGCCATGTAAGGATAAAGCGGCAGTTGCATCAACAGGTCATGCAGTTCCTGCACGCTGTCGACATCAAACACGCTGTAGTTGGCGTACAGCCCGGCGATGCGCCACAAGTGGCGCCATTTGCCTTGCTCTTGCAGCCGCTGCGAGAAGGCTTTTTCTTCAGCCTTCAGGCCAGCAGCGCGCTCGGGGTTCATGTCGACAGGCAGGTTCACGGTCATTTTTACGTGGAACAACATCGCAGGTGTCCTCGGGTTATTTATCGCGGCGGAAGAACGCCAGGCGCTCTTCATCGATGGCCAGGCCCAGGCCCGGAGCGGTGGAGACATGCAGGTGGAAATCGCGGTACACCAGCGGCTCGGCGAGGATGTCTTCAGTGAGCAGCAGCGGGCCGAACAGCTCGGTGTCCCACGCCAGTTTGTTCAAGGTAAGGAAGGCATGGGCCGAAGCCAGGGTGCCGATACCGCCCTCAAGCATGGTGCCGCCGTACAGGCCGATGCCCGCCGCTTCGGCAATCGCGGCGGTGCGCAGTACCGAGCGCGGGCCGCCATTTTTCGCGATCTTCAGGGCGAACACCGAGGCCGCGCCTTCGCGGGCCAGGTTGAAAGCATCTTCCACACATTCGATAGATTCGTCGGCCATGATCGGCGCCGGGCTCGACAGGTTGAGCCGCACCATGCCGCCACGGTTGTTGCGCGAGATCGGTTGTTCGATCAGGTCGATGCCATTGTCACCCAGCACTTTGCAGGCACGCAGGGCCACGGCTTCGTCCCACGCCTGGTTGACGTCGACCCGCACACTGGCGCGGTCGCCGAGGGCTTTTTTGATCGCGATCACGTGGGCCAGGTCCTGGCTGACTTCGCCGGCGCCGATCTTCAATTTGAAGATGCGATGGCGGCGCAGGTCGAGCATCTTCTCGGCCTCGGCGATGTCTTTTTCGGTGTTGCCGCTGGCCAGGGTCCAGGCCACCGGCAAGGCGTCCCGCACGCGGCCGCCGAGCAATTCGCTGACCGGCAGGTTCAGGCGCTTGCCGAGTGCATCGAGCAACGCGCTTTCGATACCCGACTTGGCAAAGGTGTTGCCCCGAATGCTGCGCTCCAGGCGCAACATGGCGGCGTTGATGTTGCTGGCGTCCTGGCCCAGCAGCAGCGGCGCGAAGTGCCGGTCGATGTTGATCTTGATGCTGTCGGGGCTCTCATTGCCGTAGCTCAGGCCGCCGATGGTGGTGGACTCGCCAATGCCTTCGATGCCGTCGGCGCAGCGCACGCGGATGACCACCAGGGTCTGGTTCTGCATCGTGTGCATCGCCAGCTTGTGCGGGCGGATAGTGGGAAGGTCGACGATGATGGTCTCGATCGACTCGATGGCGCAAATCGGCATGGCAATACCCGTTGGGTTCTTTATAGATTTGGCCTGATTCTGTTCCGCATTTTTTCTGGCTTCCAATATAGAATTGGTCTTGAACAATACCCTTAAGGTATGAAAGGAGTCCTTATGGAACTGCGCCATCTGCGTTACTTCCAGGTGCTGGGGGAAACCCTCAACTTCACCCGCGCCGCCGAACGCCTGCACATTGCCCAGCCGCCGTTGAGCCGGCAGATCCAGCAATTGGAGGACGAACTGGGCGTGGTCCTGCTGGAACGCGGGCGGCCGTTGCGGCTGACCGAAGCCGGGCGGTTTTTCTATGAGCACGCCAATGTGCTGCTGGAGCAACTGGGCAAGGTGTGCGACAACACCCGGCGCATCGGCCTTGGGCAGAAAACCTGGCTGGGCATCGGTTTCGCGCCCTCGACGCTGTATGGCGTGCTGCCGGAGTTGATTCGCCGGCTGCGCAGCCACGACGGGCTGGAGCTGGAGTTGGGCCTGTCGGAAATGACCACGCTGCAACAGGTCGAAGCACTCAAGGCCGGGCGGATTGACGTGGGCTTCGGGCGGATTCGCATTGACGACCCGGCCATTCTGCAGCGGGTATTGGTGGAGGATCGGCTGGTGGCGGTATTGCCAGCCGGGCATCCCTTGCTGGGCGCCCCGGCCACCCTGGCGCAACTGGCCGCCGAACCTTTCGTGCTGTACCCCGGCAACCCGCGCCCCAGCTACGCCGACCATGTGATCGCGCTGTTCGACGCCCACGGCTTGAGCCTGAAGGTTGCGCAGTGGACCAATGAATTGCAGACCGCTATCGGGCTGGTCGGCGCAGGCATGGGCGTGACGCTGGTGCCGGCCTCGGTGCAGGTGCTGCACCGGGCGGACATCGGCTATACGCCGGTAGTAGAAACTACCGCCACGTCGCCGATCATTCTCAGCCGGCGGATCAATGACCAGTCGCCGGGGCTCAGTCATTGCCTGCAATTGGTGGAAGAGTTGATCTGAGACCTCACAACCATCACAAATCCCCTGTGGGAGCGGGCTTGCCTGCGATAGCGGTGAGTCAGAAAAGAAAATGCAGGCTGGTCCTCCGCTATCGCAGGCAAGCCAGCTCCCACAGTTGATCTGCGTTGTTTTTGCATAAAGTGTTCATCCACGCATGCGCCGGGCGTCGTTGCGTTGCAGGGTCTGGCTGGGCGACTCATCGAACAGCTTGCGGTATTCGGCCGAGAATCGCCCCAGGTGGGTAAAGCCCCAGCCCAGGGCGATTTCGGAGATGGTGCGGGTTGAGCCGTGTTCGAGGATTTGCTGGCGCACGGCGCCCAGGCGGTATTTCTTCAGGTAGGCCATGGGCGACAGGGCGAAGTATTTGCGGAAAGCATCGAACAGCTTGAAACGCGACACGCCCGCCGCCGCTTCCAGATCCTCCAGGTGCAACGCTTCCCGGGCGTTGTCGTGGATGTACTGCCGGGCACGGATCAAATAGTGCGGCAGCTTTACGCCCAACACGTCCCGCAGTTCTTCGGAATAATTATTCGGCTGGGCCAGGATCAAGCCCTTGATCAGCGAGCTCTCCAGGTCCCGGGTAAACGCTGCCTGGTCGTACAGTTCGCTGCTGCGCTCAAGCTCGGCGATGAAATACCGCGCCATGCGCCACCACGACGCCGAGGCGCCATCCACCGCGTCCATCACCGACTCAAAGCGCAGCGGCGCCTCAATCGGCCGTTGCAGCAAGCCTTCCAGGGATTCACTCATGGCCGCGCGGGTGATCACCACCTGCAACTTGCGGCAGTCGCCGGAGATTGCCAGCACCTGATGCTCATTGGGCGAGATGATCACGCCCTGGTCGCGGTTGGAGCTGAGCCGTTCGCCGTTCTTGCTCAACTCCTGCTCGCCCACCAGCGGCAAGCTCAGGCTGTAGCTGCTGAAATGCTCGGCGTCTTCGATGTCGATAGTCACGTCAGTGCCGTACTCAATAATCCCCAACGTGGTGGCGCGGGACTTGAACACATTGGCGCTGTGGTGAAAGCGGATGCGCTCCGGCGTCGCGGTTTGCAGCCGGTGCGGCCCGCAGATGCCGGACATCCAGCTGCAGGCGCCTTCAAGGTCGAAGCGCTCGATACGTATATCGCGTGTATTGCTACTCATCACGGGGCACCCACGGCAATTGTGGCCGGCGCGCTCTTGTGGCGCGTCCTGGTAGAGCAAGAGCAAGTTTTGCGCCACGCCAGCAGCATTGCCACTGGGTGGATAGCAACCGTCGACTAAGTGGATAACACGCCGACTTTTCCGACAATCACCTTGCAAGACAGTAGCGCATTCCACCGCCGCCCTGCACTGCCATGGGTATTTCATGCCCACTAAGTGGCCCACCTTCCCCCATTAACCGGATAGCCCGCCGCCCCGCCGCAACCTCTTAATGGCCTACCCGTTTAGCCATTATCAAAAAGGTGCCTCCCATGAGTGGTGCAAGAAGCGTCGAACAGTGGAAAAGCTTTATCGAAGGCTGCCTGGACTTTCGTCCGGTGGATGAAGTGTTCCGCATCGCCCGGGACATGTTCACCGAGCCCCAGCTGTTTGATCTGGAGATGGAGCTGATCTTCGAAAAGAACTGGATCTACGCCTGTCACGAAAGCGAATTGGCCAACAAGCACGACTTTGTGACGATGCGCGCCGGGCGCCAGCCGATGATCATCACCCGCGACGCCGAAGGCCAACTCAACGCACTGATCAACGCCTGCCAGCATCGCGGCACCACCCTGACGCGGGTCGGCAAGGGCAATCAGTCCACCTTCACCTGCCCGTTCCACGCCTGGTGCTACAAGAGCGACGGCCGGCTGGTGAAGGTAAAGGCACCGGGGGAATACCCGGAAGGGTTCGACAAGGCCACTCGCGGCCTGAAAAAAGCGCGCATCGAAAGCTACAAGGGCTTTGTGTTCATCAGCCTGGACGTGAACGGCACCAACAGCCTGGAAGACTTCCTGGGCGATGCCAAAGTGTTCTTCGACATGATGGTCGCCCAGTCCGCCACCGGAGAGCTGCAAGTGCTGCCCGGCAAGTCGGCCTACACCTACGACGGCAACTGGAAGCTGCAAAACGAAAACGGCCTGGACGGTTATCACGTCAGCACGGTGCACTACAACTATGTGGCCACGGTGCAGCATCGCCAGCAGGTCAACACCGAGAACGGCACTGGCTCGGGCACGACCCTGGACTACAGCAAGCTCGGCGCCGGTGACGCGAACACCGACGACGGCTGGTTTGCCTTCAACAATGGCCACAGCCTGTTGTTCAGCGACATGCCCAACCCGACCGTGCGCTCGGGCTACGCCACCATCATGCCGCGCCTGATCGAAGAACACGGCCAGCAAAAAGCCGAGTGGATGATGCATCGCCTGCGCAACCTGAATATCTACCCGAGCTTGTTCTTTCTCGACCAGATCAGCTCACAGCTGCGGATCATCCGCCCCATCGCGTGGAACAAGACCGAGATCATCAGCCAGTGCCTGGGGGTGAAGGGCGAGTCTGACGCTGACCGTGAAAACCGCATTCGCCAGTTCGAGGATTTCTTCAACGTCTCGGGCATGGGCACGCCGGATGACCTGGTGGAGTTTCGTGAAGCCCAGCGCGGTTTCCAGGGCCGCCTGGAGCGCTGGAGCGATATCTCCCGCGGCAGCCACCGCTGGGAAACCGGGCCGACGGCCAACAGTGAATCGATCGGCATCCAACCGGCGATGACCGGCACCGAATTCACCCACGAAGGGCTGTACGTCAACCAGCACCGCAACTGGCAGAAATTCCTGCTGGACGGGCTCGATGCCCAAGCCTTGAAACTGCGGGAGGTGGAATGATGAATGCGCAATTGCAGTACCGGATCGAGCAGTTTTTTTACCGTAAATCCGAGCTGTGCGACGCCCAGGATTGGGACGCCTACGTGCAGCTGTTCGACCCGCAAAGTGAGTTCCACCTGCCGCAATGGGACTCCGAACACGTGTACACCCGCGACCCCAAGCGCGAGATGTCGCTGATCTACTACGCCAACCGTTCCGGGCTGGAGGATCGGGTATTTCGCCTGCGCACGGGCAAGGCAGCGTCTGCCACGCCGATGCCGAGGACGCTGCACTTGATCAATAACGTGCGGATTGCCGAGCAGGCAGACGGGCAACTGGAAGTGCGGCTGAACTGGCACACGCTGTTCTACCGGCTGGCGACGTCAGAGCAGTTCTACGGCAACGCCACCTACAGCCTCAAGCCCGATGGCGACAGTTGGTTGATCACCCGCAAACACGTGCTGCTGCTCAACGACACCATCAACTCGGTGCTGGATTTCTATCACCTGTGAACACCTCACCCCCCCCGTAGCAGCTGTCGAGCCTTGGCGAGGCTGCGTTGGCGGCGCACCTGACACTCCGCAGACGCAGCCTCGCCAAGGCTCGACAGCTGCTACGGGGGGCGTTTTAGAGAGCGAGCATATGAATCACAAAGTGGCCTTCAGTTTTGCCGACGGCAAGACCCTGTTTTTCCCGGTGGGCGCCAATGAGATCCTGCTGGATGCGGCGTTGCGCAACGGCATCAACATCCCGCTCGATTGCCGCGAAGGCGTGTGCGGCACTTGCCAGGGCCGCTGCGAGTCCGGCGACTACAGCCAGGACTATGTGGACGAGGAAGCCCTCTCCAGCCTCGACCTGCAACAACGCAAAATGCTCAGTTGCCAGACCCGGGTGCAATCTGACGCGGCGTTCTACTTCGATTTTGATTCCAGCCTGTGCAACGCGCCGGGGCCGGTCCAGATTCGCAGCACGGTGAGCGATGTGCAGCAAATCTCGGCCAGCACGGCGATCCTGCACCTGCAGCTTGAAGCACCATTAGATTTCCTTCCGGGCCAATACGCCCGGCTGTCGATCCCCGGCACCGACAGCCGGCGCTCCTATTCCTTCGCCAACCAGTCGAGTAATCAATTGCAGTTCCTGATCCGCCTGCTACCCGATGGCGTCATGAGCAATTACATCCGCGAACGTTGCCAGGTCGGCGATGAACTGTTGCTGGAGGCGCCACTGGGGGCGTTCTATTTAAGGCACGTCACCCAGCCGCTGGTGTTGGTGGCTGGCGGCACCGGGTTGTCGGCCCTGTTGGGCATGCTCGATGAGCTGGCCGCCAGCAACTGCCAGCAGCCGGTACATCTGTATTACGGCGTGCGCGGTGCTGAAGATTTATGCGAGAGCGCGCGCATCCAGGCCTACGCCGAAAAAATCCCGGGCTTTCGCTACACCGAAGTTCTCAGCGACCCGACGCCCGACTGGAACGGCAAACGCGGCTACCTCACCGAGCATTTCGACTTGGCGCAATTGCGGGATCAATCGGCGGATATGTACGTGTGCGGGCCGCCACCGATGGTCGAATCCATCAAGCAATGGCTGTTGGATCAGGCACTTGATGGCGTTCAGCTGTATTACGAAAAGTTTACCGAGAGTAATATCTGACCCCTCAGCGGTATGAGGGGCTGGTTCGGTGTGCGATCAACCCTGAAAAAAACAAGTAGAAGGGACTGTTAATGGCGGATGACATGGTTAACCCGGTAGGCCTCAAGCGTGGCCTGAAGAACCGGCATATTCAGCTGATTGCCCTGGGAGGGGCGATCGGGACCGGGCTGTTCCTTGGCTCGGCGGGCGTGCTCAAGTCGGCAGGGCCGTCGATGATCCTGGGCTATGCGGTAGCCGGTTTCATCGCGTTCCTGATCATGCGCCAGCTGGGCGAAATGATCGTCGAGGAACCGGTGGCAGGCTCCTTCAGCCACTTTGCCCACAAATACTGGGGCGGTTATGCAGGCTTCCTCGCCGGCTGGAACTACTGGGTACTCTATGTGCTGGTGGGCATGGCCGAGTTGACGGCAGTGGGCAAGTACATCCAGTTCTGGTGGCCCGAGATTCCGACCTGGGTCAGTGCGGTGGTGTTTTTTGTGCTGGTCAACCTGATCAACACCCTGAACGTGAAGTTCTTCGGTGAGACCGAGTTCTGGTTCGCGATCATCAAGGTGGTGGCGATTGTCGGCATGATCGTGCTCGGCTGCTACCTGCTGTTCAGCGGCACCGGAGGCCCGCAAGCCTCGGTGAGCAACCTGTGGAGCCACGGCGGGTTCTTCCCCAATGGCGGCATGGGGCTGTTGATGTCCATGGCGTTCATCATGTTCTCGTTCGGTGGCCTGGAGCTGGTGGGTATTACCGCTGCCGAGGCCAGCGAGCCACGCAAGGTGATCCCGAAGGCGATCAACCAGGTGGTGTACCGGATCCTGATTTTCTACGTCGGCGCACTCACCGTGCTGCTCTCGTTGTACCCTTGGGACCAACTGCTGCAAACCCTCGGCGCATCAGGCGATCCCTACAGCGGCAGCCCGTTTGTGCAGATCTTCTCGTTGATCGGTAACGACACCGCCGCGCATATCCTCAACTTCGTGGTGCTGACCGCGGCGCTGTCGGTGTACAACAGCGGCGTGTACTGCAACAGCCGCATGCTGTTCGGCCTGGCCGAGCAAGGTGATGCGCCCAAAGCGCTGATGAAGCTCAACAAGCAAGGCGTGCCGTTGCGTGCCCTGGGCATCTCGGCTCTGGTGACGCTGTTGTGCGTGGTGATCAACTACGTCGCGCCGCATGACGCATTGGAGCTGTTGTTCGCGCTGGTGGTTGCCTCGCTGATGATCAACTGGGCGCTGATCAGCCTCACCCACATCAAGTTCCGCAAGGCCATGGGCGAGCAAGGCGTGGTGCCGTCGTTCAAGACCTTCTGGTTCCCGTTCAGCAACTACCTGTGCCTGGCGTTCATGCTGATGATCATCTGCGTGATGCTGGCGATTCCGGGTGTACGGGCGTCGGTGTATGCGATTCCGGTTTGGGTCGGGATTATCTACGTGGCGTACCGTTTGCGCTTGAGCAAGGGCAAAGCCTTGGCCACCGCACGCTAACCCTTGTAGGAGCCGGCTTGCCGGCGATGAGGCCCGTAGCCTTGCGCCAGTCTGAAGGCCGCTATCGCCGGCAAGCCGGCTCCTACAGGTGGCGTATTTGAGCTGTAAAAAAGCCCCGGCATTCGATGAATGTCGGGGCTTTTTGTTGGCCTTTGATTACAGCGTCGAACGCACTCGCCACAGCTCCGGGAACAGCACGGTGTCGAGCATCTTGCGCAGGTAGCCCACGCCTTCGGTGCCGCCGGTGCCAGGCTGGAAGCCGATGATCCGTTCCACCGTGGTGACGTGGCGGAAGCGCCATTGGCGGAAGGAGTCTTCGAGGTCGATAAACTTCTCGGCCAATTGATACAGGTCCCAATACCGGCTCGGGTCGCGATACACCTCGCGCCACGCCGCCTCCACGGACTCATCGTGAACCGTCGGCGCCGTCGGGTCGCGTTCGGCGCGCTTGGGGTCGATCGCCAGCCCGGCCTTGGTCATCAGGTTGATCGCTTCGTCATACAGCGACGGCGTGGCAATCGCCAGCTGCAACTCTTTCAACAACTCCGGCCGATGGGCGTGTGGCCGCAACAGCGCCGCACTTTTGTTACCGAGAATGAACTCGATTTCCCGGTACTGGAACGACTGGAAGCCCGACGACTGGCCCAGGTACGGGCGAATCGACGTGTACTCCGAGGGCGTCATGGTCGCCAACACCGCCCAGGCGTGCACCAGTTGGTCAAAGATCCGCGACACCCGCGCCAGCATCTTGAACGCCGGCGGCAACTCACCCAGGCGCACGTGTTCGCGGGCGGCCTTGAGTTCGTGGAGCATCAGCTTCATCCACAGCTCCGAGGTCTGGTGCTGGATGATGAACAGCATCTCGTTGTGGTCCGGCGACAGCGGGTGCTGGGCGCTGAGTACTTTGCCCAGGTCCAGATAATCGCCGTAGCTCATGGACTCGGAAAAATTCAGCTCGGCGTTATGCCATTCTTCCGGCGGCTGGTAATCAGGGGAGAAAGGACACTGGCTCATCGCGTGGGCTCCTTGAGCGGGCGCAGGATTGCTCGTACCGGGCTGGCATCGAGGTTGGCAAAACGCAGCGGCAGCGCGATCAACTCGTAATCGCCCTCTGGCACGTCGTCGAGAACGATGCCTTCGAGAATCGCCATGCCATGGCGGGCGACTGTGTTGTGGGCGTCCATGGTCTTGGACTGTTGCGGGTCCAGGGAAGGCGTGTCGATGCCGATCAGGCGCACACCCAGGCTGGCCAGCAGCTCAATCGTTTCCGGGGCGACCGCCGTGAAATTCGAATCCCAGGTCTCCAACGGTGCCTGTTGGTAAGTGCGCAACAGCACCCGCTCCGGCAGGTTTTCCAGGCGGCCTTGCAATTGATGCGCCTGTACCAGCGCGCCACTGCCCAGGCAATGCAGCACCCGGCATGGGCCCATGTATACGTCCAGGGACACTTCGCCAATCGGCGCGCCGTCTGCGCTGTAGTGCAACGGTGCGTCCACATGGGCGCCGGTGTGCGGTGACAGGGTGATGCGCCCGACATTCACCGGGCACTCGGGGCCGAACTGCCACACGCGCTCTTCCTGAAACGGCGTATCACCCGGCCAGGTCGGGGTCGCGGTGCTCAGGGGCGGGCTGATGTCCCACCACGTTGTTATTGGATTCATTTCAAGGCTCTCGGTCGTTACTGGGGTGAATGATACGAGGGCCGGCTGTAAATATTCTTGCGAATTCCAGCGCAATGCGGGAAATCTTTCGCACTTCCTGCGAGGAAACGGCTGATTGGTGATTGGATATTTCAAAAGCAGCTGCCCTGGCAAGTCCCCGTAGGAGCTGGCTTGCCAGCGAAGAACTCAAGGGCACCGCGCCAAACCAGAATGTACGCGGCATCGTTAACGACCATCGCTGGCAAGCCAGCTCCTACGGGGACTGGCGTGGTGGCGATGACCAGCGGCTACCTGCGCTTCTGGGCATCCCGATGTCGAGTTCAGACCACTGGCACGCGGCACAAGGCGATAGGGTTCGAACTTCCCTTCCAATGCCTCGGAACCATCATGTCCAAGCCGATCACCGTATTGCGCGACACCCACCCACTGCCGGTGCTGGACGCCTGCAAATGGGAAAAACTCGAAGGCGACCCGCACACCGTCAACCTCAACGCCTACACCAGCGAAGACGGCAGCAAGATCATGGGCACCTGGATCTGCACCCCGGGCAAATGGCGGGTGGAGTATGTGAAGTGGGAATACTGCCACTTCCAGGAAGGCTACTGCGTGATTACCCCGGATGGCCTGGAGCCGATCCATTTGCGGGCCGGGGATATCTTTGTGGTGGAGCCGGGGATGAAGGGGACGTGGGAAGTGGTCGAGACAGTGCGTAAGTATTTTGTGTTTGCCTGACAGCCAAACCCCCTGGACCCCACCGAAGGTGGGTTCCAGGAAACCCCTCTATTGGGGCTTGCGATAGCTGTTGATGATCGCCGAGAAGTCCTTGCCTCCCTCCCCGCGCTGGCTCATCGATTGATATAGCTGCTGCGCCACAGCGCCAAGGATCACCGGCTGGTGCGCCTGGCGGGCCGCCTCAGTGGCCAGTCCCAAATCCTTGAGCATCAGCTCCGCACCAAACCCACCGGTGTAACCCCGGGAGGACGGTGCCGTTTCGATAATCCCCGGCCACGGGTTATAGGTGTCCGAACTCCAGCAGCGCCCGGTGGAGCTGTTGATAATTCCCGCCAACACCTGCGTATCAATGCCCAGCGCATCACCCAGGGCCATGGCTTCGCTGACGCCGACCATGGTGATCCCCAGCAGCAGGTTGTTGCAGATCTTGGCGATTTGCCCGGTGCCGACTTCGCCGCAATGGACAATGTTGCGCCCCATCTGCGCCAACACCGGTTGCAGGGTGGCGAACAGTTCCGGGGTGGCGCCGACCATGAAGGTCAACGTGCCAGCCTGGGCACCACCCGTGCCGCCGGACACTGGTGCATCGGCCATCACCACACCGTGTTTCGCCGCTGCAGCCGCTACATCGCGTGCGGTTTGCGGGTCAATGGTGCTGCAATCAACCGCCGGCACGCCTTTGCCGATGCCGGCGAGCACGCCGTCTTCGCCGAGCCACACGCTGCGTACATGGGCCGCAGCCGGAAGCATGGTCACCACCAGCTCCGCGCCTTCTGCCGCCGCGCGGGGCGAAGCACTGATGGTGCCGCCCAGTTCGGCCAGCTCCTTGAGTACGGTCTGGTTCAAGTCAAACAGGTTCAGCGCGTGGCCAGCCTTGATCAGGTTGCGCGCCATCGGCGCGCCCATGTTGCCCAAGCCAATAAATGCAATTTTCATGCTCGTCTCCTCGATCAGCGCAAGTTGATGGTGGTGTTGACGCCATCGTTAACGCTGTCATCGTCGAACCAGCGGCTGGTGACGGTTTTGGTCTGGGTGTAGAACTGCACCACTTGCTTGCCGTACGGGCCCAGGTCGCCGAGTTTCGAGCCTCGGGAGCCGGTGAAGCTGAAGAACGGGACCGGCACCGGGATCGGGATGTTGATGCCCACCTGGCCCACGTCAATTTCGCTCTGGAATTTACGCGCCGCCGCGCCGCTTTGGGTGAACAGGCCGGTGCCGTTGCCGAACGGGTTGGCGTTGACCAGGGCGATGGCCTGGTCCAGGGTGTCGACTTCGAGCACCACCAGTACCGGGCCGAAGATTTCCTGGGTGTAGATCTGCATGTCGGTGGTCACGCCGGAGAACAGGGTCGGGCCGACAAAGTTGCCGTCCTCAAACCCAGGAACCTTGATGCCACGGCCATCCAGTTCCAGCTTGGCGCCTTCTTTTATGCCGCTTTCGATCAGGTCGAGGACGCGTGCCTTGGCGCGTTTGGAAATCACCGGGCCCACATCGGTACCGGCTTCGCTGCCGGCGTTCACCTTGAGTTTTTGCGCCAGGGCCTTGAGGTCCGGCAGCCATTGCTTGGCCGCGCCCACCAGCACCACCACGGAGGTGGCCATGCAACGCTGGCCGGCCGCGCCGAAACCGGCACCTACCAGGGCGTTGAGGGTTTGCTCACGATTGGCGTCCGGCAGCACCACGGCGTGGTTCTTGGCGCCCATCATCGATTGCACGCGCTTGCCGTGTTTGCCGGCCAGGTCGTAGACATGAGTGCCGACGGCGGTAGAACCGACGAAGGACACTGCCTTGATGTCCTTGTGGGTGCACAGCGCATCCACCACATCCTTGCCGCCGTGAACCACGTTCAGTACGCCGGCTGGCACGCCGGCTTCGACAGCCAATTCAACCAGCAGCACGGTCGACAGCGGGTCCTGTTCCGACGGTTTGAGTACGAAGGTGTTACCGCAGGCAATAGCCATCGGGAACATCCACAGTGGAATCATCGCCGGGAAGTTGAACGGGGTGATGCCGGCGCACACGCCGATCGGCTGGCGCAGGGTGTAGGTGTCCACACCGCCGGCGACGTTTTCAGCGAATTCGCCCATTTGCAGGGTGCCGATGGAGCAGGCGTGTTCGACCACTTCAAGGCCTCGGAAAATGTCGCCTTCAGCATCGGCAATGGTCTTGCCCTGCTCGGCGCTGAGGACCACGGCGATGCGCTTGGAGTGCTCGCGGATCAACGCTTGCAGCTTGAGCATGATGCGCATGCGCGCACCGATCGGCGTCAGCTTCCAGGTTTGGAAGGCGCGATGGGCGGCGTCGATGGCAGCGTTGACTTCTTCGGGGGTGGAAAACGGTACGCGGGCCAGCACTTGCTGGGTGGCCGGGTTGACGATGTCTTGCCATTCGGTGGTCTTGGACTCGACCCACTCGCCGTTGATCAGCAGCTTGACCTGTTGCACGGAAATATCGGCAGATGCGTTCATGTGGTCTCCAATTCTTATTTGTATGGTAGAGAACCAAGGCGTTGAATCGCCTTGAGGATGAGGCGTTCGGACTGTTTTTGGAGTATAGATGTGCAAACTTCTAATAAGAACGCACATAAAAGCCGGTCCAATATGCAAAAAAACATCACCTCGCTAGGCTCCCTGAACTGGGATGACCTGAAGTTTTTCCTCGAAGTCGCCCGTACCCGCAAGGCCAGCGTCGCCGCCAAGCGCCTGGCGGTGGACTACACCACGGTGTCGCGGCGGATTACTTCCCTTGAAGGATCCTTGGGCACCCTGCTGTTTGAAAAGTCCCGGACCAACGGCTTCATACTCACCACTGAAGGCCAGCGCCTGCTGGGTTACGCCGAGTCCATCGAAAGCACCTTGCACATGGCCTGCGAACAGGTCTCCGGTTCCGGCGTGGCGCTGTCCGGCCACGTACGCATGGGCTGCACCGAAGGTTTCGGCAGCTTCTTCGTCACCCCGCAGTTGAGCCACTTCGTCGACACCTACCCGGCGATCTCGGTAGACATCCTGCCCCTGCCCCACTTCATCAGCCTGTCCAAGCGCGAGGCGGATATCGTCATCGCCCTGGAGCGCCCGGAACACGGGCCATACGTGTGCTGCAAGCTGTGCGACTACAAACTGCAGCTGTACGCGACGCAGGAATACCTGGACCAGCACCCGCCGATCCGCCGAGCGGCGGATTTGGCCGAACATCCGTTTATCAGCTACGTGGATGACCTGGCGTTCAGCTCGGAGCTGTTGTACCTGGCCAACGTGGTGCCCGGCGCCAGCGCGAGTTTGCGCAGTACCAGCGTGATCGCGCAGTACGTGGCGGCGCAGCAAGGCCGGTCGCTGGCGATCCTGCCGTGCTTTCTGGCCGCGCAAGACCCGCGACTACTGCCGGTGCTGGGCAAGGAGATCAATATTACGCGGCAGTTTTGGATGTATTGCCGCGAGGACCTGAGGAAGTTGAAGCGGATCACATTGCTGTGGGATTACATCCGTGAGGTGACGGAACAGAATCAGCCGTTGTTGATGGGGCAAACGCGGCAGATGGTGTTCGCCGACTAGAGTCCTACGACATCTGCTCCAGCTCCGGGTCCAGGCTGATCCAGGTGATTTTTTTCGCGACTGCCCCGAATACCCGGTGCAGCAATGGGTTGCGGTGCTGGCAATAACAGTGCAATGGCACCAGTTGGTGTCCCACCTCACGCTTGGCGCCATAGGCCGTCTGGCCGCTTTCCAGGGAGGTGACGCCCACGCTGCACGCCCATTTGACCGCCTGCTCCCATAGCTGGAAGTACAGGTGCGACTGCATGCCGACGCTGTAGTCGATACCGATGAATTTATTGATGGCCTTTTCACCCAGCTGAAAACACAGCATGAACGCGACAAGCTTGCCTGTAGCGTCATCGGTCAGCAGGATGAAGTGCGACTGGGGCTTGAGGGCTATCTGGCGAAAAAACTCGATATTGAGTTTCTCGAACTTGGTTTTGCCCTTTTCGTAGGTCTGTTGAAACAGCCCGTAGAGGGCTTGCAGCGCCTGTTCGTCAGGCTGCTGCACCACGCTTACATTGACCCGCCCCTGGGCGAGGCCGTCTTTGAGTTTCTTTTTCAGCCGGTACCGATGGCGGCTCTTGAGCCCTTCGAGGTACGCCGTAAAGCCACCCGCCGGCAACGTCACCGTGGTGCCCGGGAAGCTCACCATGGGGAACAGTCCGCGAGCCTGGGACAAGGCGTCGAACGCCGGCTTTTGCAATTCACCGAAGTCTTTCCACACGGTCATCGACACGTTGCGGGCTTTCGCGCGGGCGCTCAAGGCATCCTGCAATGGCAAGACAAAGTCTGCCAGCGAGTATCCCGCCAGCATGCCGATGGAGCCTTCATCGGAACAGGGTGAGCCGATAAACAGAGTGCGCTGATACCGCAACGGCGGAAAAATGCTCATGACCCTGGCGATACCCGGGGGCACTACCAGCGCCATCGGCACATTCATGATGAAGGTCGGAGCGATCGCAACCGGGACGCCGCGGTCTTCGATCACGGCGTAGGCAAATTCGAACTGATCCTCAAGCCCGCTGCTTTCGAGGGCTTCGTACCACCAACGTCCTTCGACGTCGGTAAAGCAACTGTCCCACACATCACTCGCAATTGCCGCTACCCGGGTTTCCCAGCGAACGGTGGTCATAATCAGTACTGCCTCTGAACCTGATACGGTTATCGCGCGGCCAACATTTATACGCGAATCGTAAGGTAAAACCGCAGCAAAGGAGGTGAAGAATCACCCACTTTAGTCGGTGCTCACCACGATCGATACGCGTCGATTTTCCGTCCGCCCCACCGCCGTCGCGTTGGACGCCACCGGTTCGCTGCTGCCCAACCCACGCAGTTGTATGTTTTCTTCCTTCATACCAACGCCTGCCAACACGTGCGCCACACTTTTCGCCCGGCGCAGGGACAGTTGCTGGTTGTAGGTCTCCTTGCCCGAGGCGTCGGTGTGGCCGTCGACCCGTACGCGCTCGATGCCCACGCCCAACAGTGCCTTGCCGATGCGCTGGACGATCTCGGTGCTGGGTGCATTCAGGCTTTCGACGTCGCTGCCAAATAGCACCTTGCCCGACAGGCCGAACGCCCAGCCTTCGTCGGTCAGTTCAAAGCCTTGTTGTTTGAGCACGGCGATTTGTGCCGGGGTGAGGCCTTTGGGCGGCGGTGTCTGGCAGCCGCTCAGGGCGAGCAAGGCCACGAGCAAGGTGATAAATAAAAAGCGTGCGGTCGAGAACAAGGGGTCAACTCCTGTGTTGAACGTTGTCGGCGGGGCACTCCGTCTCCGCCGTTTGCTGGCCACCCTGGGAAAGCCGTTTGGCCTGGTACATGGCCGCGTCGGCGGCATTGAGCAGGTTACCGGGAGTGGCGCCATGATCAGGGTAGACAGCGATACCGATACTCAGTGAGGTCAAGACGTGGGTGTCGCCAGGCAGCGCAACGGGTGCGTCCATGCTGGCGATGATCTTGTCGGCGATGCGATGGGCGTCCTCAAGCTTGTGCAACGGTGAGAGCAAGATGGCGAATTCATCCCCACCCAGGCGAGCCACCAGATCGTCTTCGCGCAATTGCGCACGAATGCGCGTCGCCACCGCCACTAATACCGCGTCACCGGCGGCGTGGCCAAAGTTGTCGTTGATGTCTTTGAAGCGGTCGCTGTCGAGGAACAACACCGCGACTTTCTCGTTGAGCTTGGCGGCGCTGCGCAGGGCGCGAATCAATCGTCCTTCAAAAAACGCACGGTTGGGCAACCCGGTCAGGCTGTCATGGCTGGCCTGGTGGGCGAGGGTTTCGTTTTCGCTTTTCAGGTGGGTTTGCCAGGCTTCCAACTCGTCGAGCAAGGCGTTGAAGTCGTTGCCCAGGCTGTCGAGCTCGGCGATCTGCGCCGGTGGCACACGCCGGTCAAACGCCCGCTCGCTGCGCGCGGCGTGGGCCACGGACGCCAGGCTGTGCAACGGCCCGGTGATACCCCGCAACAGACGCCGCGCCAGGAACAACGCGACCCAGGCGCTGAGGGCGGTGCATACCAGGATGCCGGCAAGGCCACTGAGCAAAAAGCGTAACAAGCTGCCGCCATGGCCGGTCAGGTGCACGCGGCCGATGACCTGCCCCTGGTGCAGGATGGGTTGGCTGATAGGCTGTTCGAGCAGGGCATGGGCCAGCTCCAGCTCGATCATCGACAACATTCCGGTTTCCGGACGCTCCCAAAAGGCCAGCCGCTTGCCGTCGACGTTGAAGACTTCGGCCTGGGCCACCTCTTCCTCCGAGGCGATCACGGCCAATGCTTCCGTGGCGGCGGCGCTGTCATTGAACACCACGGCCGCCTCCACGGTGTAGTTGATGGAGCGGGCGATCAGGTGCAGGTTATGGTCGGCATACACCCGTA
The DNA here is from genome assembly GCF_055409485.1 of Pseudomonas sp. A125. Lineage (NCBI taxonomy): Bacteria > Pseudomonadati > Pseudomonadota > Gammaproteobacteria > Pseudomonadales > Pseudomonadaceae > Pseudomonas > Pseudomonas sp. A125. Next base: position 10,274 of record NZ_JBUZVP010000018.1, on the reverse strand, counting down.
GCGCAAGTACGCCGAGCAGGGTCAGAGAGATACTGGCCATGCTGACGGCCATCAGCGCCAGGCTCAGGTGGCCGCGCCCGATGACTGAGCGCAGGGTGGGACGCACGGGTGCCTTGGGGTAACTCATGACCCCGGCGCTCGACGTCGAGACAACTGCAGCACGCTCGGATGAATGCGTACGCCACTGCGGGCAACAGAGTCGAGGTTAACCTCGAACGATACCTGCTCATCGCCCACCCGCAGGCAGAACAGGCTGCCCACGGTGCATTGGTCGCCACCTTCGCTGATACTGAGCACCGGATGGCCAATCAACGCTGCGAACAGGCGGCTGCGCTCGTCGCTGTTCAATTGGCCGATGTATATGGCGTCGCAGGCACTGGCGATGTCGGGATGATCGACCAGCAAGCGCTGCACCACCACCGGACGGCCGGTGGCCTGAATGGTGCCTTTGACCAGGTCGTCGGTGTATTGGGTTGGTCCGACGATACACAGGCGCAGTTGGGTGGGTTCGACCGGCCAGCGGGCGTAACTGAGAATTCCGAGGACCACTTGAGTGACGGCCTTCGCCCGCTGATCGGCGACGCCGGCTGGCGGCTGGGCAAAAGTGAGAGGCGCGAGAACCCATAGAAGCGCCAACAGCAGCATGCGTCTGCAGCTCAAACTTCGCTCTGTGGGCGAGACAGCCACGTTCATGCAGCGATTCTCTTAGATCTTCTCGGGATGATGCCGCAACGATAGCACAACGGCGGAACCCGTCCGAAGCGACGCCTAGGAGGATTCCGACATTTTATTAAGAAAAATCACACATTTTGATCAGAAAAATTAGATAACCCATCGGTCAGCTTCTTTAACGATCACGTGCCCAGTTCCAGCATCAACCCACTCAAGCGCTTCACCTTGCGACTCACCGCCTCTTCGAACACACCGCCTCGTGGCTCGATCAGGCTGAACCAGTCCTTGGCGCGGGTGATGCCGGTGTAGATCAACTCTTTGGTGAGCACGGGGTTCAGGGCATCCGGCAGGATCAGCGCGGTGTGAGTGAATTCCGAGCCCTGGGACTTGTGTACCGTCATCGCGTACACGGTCTCCACGTCGTTGAGCCGGCTGGGCAGCACAAAGCGCACGCCGCCCTGACCGTCGTTGCGCGGGAACGCCACGCGCAGCACTTGGGGCCCGCCGTCACTTTCGGGCAGTTTCAGGGCAATCCCGATGTCGCCGTTCATCAGGCCCAGCCCGTAATCGTTGCGGGTCATCAACACCGGGCGCCCTTCGTACCATTGCTGGTCGCTGTCGATCAGCCGGGCCTTGAGCAGCGCCGCGGTGATGCGCTGGTTCAGCCCCTCGACGCCCCATGGGCCTTTGCGTACGGCGCAAAGCAACTGGAATGCATCGAAGGCTTTCAGCAGTTTTTGCGCCCACACGGTCCAGCCCTCGTCATCCCGGGGGGTGTCGAGGGTGGGCCGCGCAGTCTGTAGCAGCTTCAGGTAATAGCGATAACCCTGGGCACCGTCGCCGTGGCCGTCGAGCACCAGGCGCTCCAGGGCATGGTCGTGCTCGCCCTTGAGGCTGACGCAAAACAGGTCGGCGTGGCTGCGGGCGGTCAACAGTTTACGCGCCTGCCCGGGGTTTTGCTGGTTGACCCAGCGGGCCAGTTGGCCGATGCCGCTGCCTTCGCCAAAACGGCGCGAGTAACGCAGCATCACCACCTGTTGCGCCAAGGGATGGCTACCGTCGAGGTCTTCCTGCAGGCCGCTGGCGCCGAGGTCTTCGCCGCTGACCTGTTGCAGCCACTCACGGGTTTGCCGGCTGTAGAAGCCGGCTTCTGCGTCGCGGCACAAATCACCCAGCACCGCGCCTGCCTCAACCGAAGCCAGTTGGTCCTTGTCACCCAGCAGCACCAGGCGGGCGTGAGGCGGCAACGCGTCCAGCAGGTTAGCCATCATTTCCAGGTCGATCATCGAGGCTTCGTCCACCACCAGCACATCCAGGGGCAGCGGGTTGCCGATGTGATGCCGGAAGTGCCGGGTGCCGGGGCGACTGCCGAGCAAACGGTGAACGGTGGTGACCTGGGTCGGGATTTTTTCCTTTACCGCATCGGGCACTTTCAGCGACAGCACTTGTTGGCTGATGGACTCGGTCAAGCGTGCGGCGGCCTTGCCGGTGGGGGCGGCGAGGCGGATGCGCAATGCGCTGCCGCCCTCCACCGCTGGCGCCTGCAAGAGCGCGAGCAAGCGCACCACAGTAGTGGTTTTGCCAGTGCCCGGGCCGCCGGTGACGATACTGAATGCGCCGCGTGTGGCCAGGGCGCAGGCGAGTTTTTGCCAGTCTACGACGCCGTCCGGCGGAGCCTGGTCGAACAGGCGGTTCAGCCGTTCGGACAGATCATCGGCAACACTTTCACGGGTGGCGAGTCGCAGGCGCAACGCGGTGTCGATGCGCCGCTCGTAGGTCCAGTAGCGGCGCAAGTACAGGCGCTTGCCAGACAAGACCAGTGGCCGGCTTTGTGCCTCTTCGCTGCCGTCGACGGCCAGTGCCACCAGGCGGCTGGCGGCCAGGGCGTGGCACCAATGGGCGCCGTCCAGGCCATCAAGCAATTGCGATGGCAGCAGCATGGCACCGCTTTGTGCATCGCCTTCGGGCGGCAGGGACAGGGCGAAATCAGGTGCTTTGAGGGTTTCGAACAGGTCAAGGCATACGTGGCCGTGGCCCAGTTGGTGGCTGGTCAGGGCGGCGGCCAGCAGTACCAAAGGATCAGCCTTTGGCTCAAGCTCGTGGAGGAAACCGACAAAGGCTTTATCCAGCGCACGCAACCAGCCGCGCTGCACCCAAAGATCGAGCAACTGCACCAGATCGGCGGCGCGGTTCAGCGGCGTCAGCTCTTCAAGTGGTAACGGCGACAGGCTCATAGCAACACTCCTTGTTCCCAGGCGGGTTCGGCCTTGAGTGGTAGCGGTTTGCCTTGGAACAGCAGGTCCAGGCCTTCGATCAATTCCCGGGGCGGCCGGGTAAAATACGCGCCCTGGCTCGCAGAATGGCTACCGCGCAGGAACAGGTACAACGCGCCGCCGACGTGCCGGTCGTAGTCGTAATCCGGTAGTCGGGCCTTGAGCTGGCGATGCAGGGCCAGCAGGTAAAGGACGTATTGCAGGTCGTAACGATGATCAAGGATCGACAGTTCCATGGCCTGTTGCGTGTAGGCCGAGTCGTCGGGACCAAGCCAGTTGGATTTGTAATCCGCCACGTAGTAACGGCCTTCGTGTTCGAAGGTCAGGTCGATGAAACCCTTGAACATACCGTTGAGCAACACCGGCTCGGCAGCCACGCGGGATACACCATTGTGCGTGTGCTGGCACACCAGCTTGTCGAGCGCGAGGACGTCAACCTTGTGGCTGGCGAACCAGAACTCCATTTCGATCTGGTAGTGCTGCAGCTCGCTGAGGGCCGCCTGCCCGTTGCCCAGCGGCAGCCGGGCGTGCAACAGATGCTCAAGCCAACCGCCGAGGGTGCCGATCCAGCCTTCCCAACCACGCCGGTTGCAGCGACGGGCGACGGCATCTTCGATGGCGTCGGGAGTAACGTTGAAGCCTTCGCCGCCGGCCCATTCCAGCAGGCCATGGAGGAAGGTGCCGGGGTTCGGCCCGCGTGGGAAACGGTGGATATCGCCGCCGGAAGCCGGCACTTCCCGTGGTGCATCCGGGTCGAGGCGTTCATCGTCGAAGAGCTTCTGCGCCTGCGGGCTCTCCGGCGCTTCGAGGCTCGCGGCGCTCATGCTTTCGCCGATGCGCAGGGCACTGTAGGACGCGATCCACCAGTTTTCTGCCGCCTTGCGCTTGGGCAGCAGCGGCGCGAGCAACGTCGCTTCGTTGCGCGGCGGGTGGAACACAACTGCGTCTGCTTCGGGCATTTCTGCGTAATGCAGCGCCGGGCAACCGTCCTGCAAATCGAGCAGCCAGCGGGCCAGGCCTGCGGATTCGCCCAGTGAAGCACCGCCGCCGAGCAAATAGCCCAGGGCCGACAGGTGCAATACGGAGCTGTTGTTATTGCCACGTTTCAGGTCGGTGATGCCCAACCAACAGGCATGTTTGGCGCGGGTCAGTGCCACGTAAAACAGGCGCAAGTCTTCGGCCAGGCGTTCGTCGTCCGCTTGGGCGATCAACTCGGCGGTGGGTCTGAGGCTGACCTGGGATCTGCCATTTGCGTCGTGGTAATGCAACGGCAAGCGGCTGCCATCCACCGGTTTTGCCGAGCAGATAAACGGCAGGAAAACCAAGTCGTATTCCAATCCCTTGGATTTGTGGATCGTCACCACTTTGACCAGTTGCTCATCGCTTTCCAGCCGCAAAATCTGCTCTTCACCCGCCTGGCCGGAAAGCGCGAGATGTTCGGCCAGATGGCGGATCAGTGCCTGTTCGCCGTCCAGTTCGGCGGCCGCTTGTTGCAGCAATTCCGAGAGGTGCAGCAAGTTGGTCAGTACCCGTTCGCCATCATTGCGAGTGATCAGGGTTTGCGGCAGCTTGAAGTCATGCAGCAAGCGCCGCAGCATCGGCAGCACGCCTTGGGTGCGCCAGATCGTGCGGTAGTCGCGAAACTGCATCACGCGCTTTTCCCACGCCAGCTCGTCCTGGTTCAGACGCTCCAGTTCCGCCAGTGACAGGTTAAGGGTGACGCAGGCCAGGGCGGCACGCAGCGGGCGCTCGACATCCGGCTCGGCGCAGGCCTTGAGCCAGGCCAGCAGGTCATGGGCTTCCTGGGCGGCGAACACCGAGTCTTTGTCGGACAGATACACACTGCGCACGCCACGGGCGGCCAGTTCAGCACGCACGGCCTGGGCCTCCTTGCCGTCCCGTACGAGAATGGCAATGTCCGACGGCAGTACGCCTTTAAGATTACCGTCCTGGCTGAGGAATCCCGCAGTACCCTGCTGGCCGCCGTTGAGTAAGGCGACGATTTGGCTCGCGCACGAAGCCGCCAGTTGTTGACGGTAGAGCACGCCGGATATGGGCTGGTCGGTGGGCAAGTGCCAAAGGTTCAGCGCGGGCAACGTCTGACCGTTGACCTGCAGTTGCTCCTTGCGGCCCTGGGACAATACCGACTGGAACGGTACCGGGTTCGTACCGTCGGGCTCGCGGAACAGGAACGCGCCACGGCCTTTTTCTGCGCGCTGGAACACATGGTTTACCGCCTCGACCATAGCGTGGCTCGAACGGAAGTTGGTGCCCAACGTGTGATGGCGGCCAGTGGTGGACTGGCGCGCGCGCAGGTAGGTGTAGATGTCGGCGCCACGAAACGCGTAGATCGCCTGCTTCGGGTCGCCGATCAGGAACAGGCCGCTGTCGAGGTGGTTTTCTTCGATGCGGTAAATGCTGTCGAAGATGCTGTATTGCACCGGGTCGGTGTCCTGGAACTCGTCGATCAAGGCGACCGGGAACTGCTCGCGGATCACACTGGCCAGGCGCTCGCCGCCGTCGGCCTGCAGGGCGGCGTTGAGGCGGATCAGCATGTCGTCGAAGCCCATTTCGGCGCGACGGCGTTTTTCTTCTTCGAAGCGTTTCCCCACCCAGCCGGCAGCATGTTGCAGTACCGCGGCATCGGGCGTTGGCAAAGCATCGAGGCTGGCCTTGAGACCGGCCATGGCGTCGATACCGGGATGGTGCGGTGGTTCGCCTTTCCAGGCTTCAGCCATGCCGTCGGGTGTGAGGCGGGTGAAGCCGGTGCCGATGTCCAGTTGCTCGAGGGATTCGTCAGCCGCCCAGGCGCTGATTTTTTCGAACCAGGGCTCGAAGTACCGGGCTTGCATCTTGCGGCCATCGACGGCCTTGGCGGCGACTGCTTGCAGGCAAATGTTACGCAGTTCATCTGCCCATTGCTGCCAGGGCGCCTTGAGTGCAACGAGGGCCTGGCGGCGCTCTTGCAGGCAGGCGTTGATCAGTTCGGCAGGTTCACGGGTTTCATCGGTGGGCCGCTCGCTGCCAAACAGCGCGCGTACGCGTGGCATCAGCGCGGCCGGGCCGCCCCAATTGTTGCGCACCCAGTTCAACGCATCGTCGTGCATCGGGTAGCAGAACAGTCGCCAGTAGTCGCGCAGCACTTCGCCGAGCAGGTCGCTGTGGTCGGTTTCCAGGGTCTGGGTGAATAGGCTGCCACTGTCGAACGCGTGTTCGCGCAGCATGCGCTGGCACCAACTGTGGATGGTCGAGACGGCGGCTTCGTCCATCCATTGGGCGGCGATGTCCAGGCGATTCGCGCAGCCGGGCCATTGTGCGGGGCTGTATTGGTCGCGCAGTTCGGCGATCAATGCGTCGGGCTCTTCGATTTCTCCGCGGAAAAAACGCGCGGCTTCTGCCAGGCGGATGCGGATACGTTCACGCAGCTCTTTGGTGGCGGCGTCGGTGAACGTCACGACGAGGATTTGCGGCGGCAACAACTCGCGGCCGAAGCCGGAGTCGTCACCGCCGTGGCCGAGCACCAAGCGCAAATAGAGCGCCGAGATGGTGAACGTCTTGCCCGTGCCGGCGCTGGCTTCGATCAACTGGCTGCCCTGGAGCGGAAAGGCCAGGGCCAGGGGTTTTATGCCGCTCATGCGCTGGCCTCCGCGCTGGTGAGTGATCGCCAGGAGGCATTGATCAACGGTCGATAGAGGGTTTCGCACCAGCCTTCGAACTCTTCGCTGGCCATCAGCGCGGCGTAGTCGGGGAACTGGCGGGTGAGCGCGGGGCTTTCACGGCGCTCGCCGTCGGTGGTTTGGCCGTCGCCTTCGTAGGCTTTGCGGGCGGCGGCTTGGGCTTTGACGGGGTCGGTTTGACCGAGCCAGGCGAACGCGGTCTTGACGGCGATTGGCAGTGGCTGGCTCATGCCGGTTTTCCACGCGAGCAACAGGTTGCCGAGGAGTTCCTGGGCTGTGGTTTGTTCCAGCGGGGCCAGTAGCAGGGTGTCGTCACTGGCGACCAGGCCGGTACTTAATGGCACCCCGCAAGCGCAGGCCACCAGGTGATTGACCCACGGGCGAATCAGGCGGTGCCACTTGCGGGTCTTGATCGAACCGATGCTGTTGGGGATGGCGGTGACGCTCAGGAAGGCGCCGTCGCCGCGCTGGTGCAGGCCGCTGATCCAACCTTCCAGCTGAACGCCCTGATGCTCAAAACTGATAGGTTCGGCGCTGCCGTGCGGGGTAGGCCAGAGTGCCAGGAGTTGTTGGTAACGTTGCAACAGATCAGGTAAAGGCTCGATCAGTTCTTTGCGCAGGCATTCGCCGAAGCCGACCATTGGCAACAAGCCGCTGCCTTGCAGGCGCAGGGCTTGGGCATTAAGGGCTTCATCGAGGTTGTCGGGCTGGGTCAGCGCGGCCGCGAGCAGGCTGTCGCTCAGGCTGTAGCGCTGCAATGCATCGAGGACAAAGGGTTCTTCATCTTCCAGCGGGACTTCAGCGGCTTCGAAAAACACTTTGAGGCGCTGGCTGAAGAAGTGTTTGACCGGATTGCGCAGGAAGTCTTGCAGTTGGCCGAGACCCAGCGGTTCTTCCTGGATGTAGGGCGCCAGGCTGGCGGTGTCAGTGAGGCTCTCGGGGGTTGCGTGGAGCAACTGCCATTCGCGGGCATAGCTGAACAGTTCATCTCCTTCGTGGAAGTAGCGGGCACTGAAGGGTTGGAGGGGGTGTTCCTGAGTGGTGGCTTCCAGCAGCGGCTCGCCGTTGGTGGTGTGCCAGCCGCTCGCAATATGGTCGCGCAACTGGCCGATCAGCACGGAGGCCGGGCGGTCACTGTTGTCGCGAATGCTGCGCCCGACCCAACTGATGTAAAGCTGGTCGCGGGCCGAGAGCAGGGCTTCGAGCAGCAAGTAGCGGTCGTCTTCGCGGCGCGAGCGATCGCCTGGGCGGTAGTCGCTGCCCATCAGGTCGAAGTCCAGTGGTGGCTGCGCCCGTGGGTAGTCGCCGTCGTTCATGCCCAGCAGGCACACCAGCTTGAACGGGATCGCGCGCATGGGCATCAAGGTGCAAAAATTGACAGCACCCGCAAGGAACCGTTGGGACAGGCGGCCTTGGTCGAGGCCGGCCAACCAGGCCTCGCGGACTACGGTCAGGGGTAATTCGTCGTGCAGTCCGACGGACTCGCAGGTCTCCAGCCAGGTTTCTCTCAATTGCTCGAGTTGGCCCAAGAGGTAGTCGTCGTGCTCGTTACTCGGGAGGAAGAACAGTTGCATCAGGTTTTGCAGGCGCTCGCCCCATTCTCTCGGCGCGGCGGGTTGTGACAGTGCCTGGTGGGCGTCGTGCAGTGCGTCGAGCAGCGCGACCAACGGGCCGATCAGCGCGGCGTCGAGGCCGCCGATTTCATCGTAGGGCTCAATGCCATCGCAGGCCGAACCAGAGCCCACGGCGTAACCCAGGAGCATGCGGCGCAGGCCGAAACGCCAGCTGTTTTGTTCGAGCTCCTGGGGCAAGCCCAGACCCGCGCGTTGCTCGGCGTTAAGGCCCCAGCGGATGCCCGCGCCTTCGATCCAGCGATGCAGGGTCGGCAGGTCGCGTTCCTTGATGGCGAAACGTTCGCGCAATGCCGGGACGTCGAGCAGGTCGAGGATTTCACTGACCGGGAACCGGCTGTCGGGCAGCTTAAGCAGGTGTTCGACGGCGATCAGCAGTGGGTCACGGCCCCGCTGGCCTTGGTCTGTCAACGTGAACGGAATGAAGCGCAGGTCGCTCCTTTCAAGCTGGCCGAATACGGCGCGAATGTGCGGCGCGTAGCTGTCGACGTCGGGGACCATGACGATGATGTCCCGTGGGCGCAGCGTGGGGTCGGCACTGAAGCGCTGGAGCAATTGGTCGTGGAGAATTTCAACTTCACGCTGGGCGCTGTGGGCGATGTGGAAACGGATGGAGGTGTCGCGCTCCAGGTCGACGCTTGGCCAGAGTTCGCGGGTTTCGTTGAGCGGGCGCAGTTCGAGGATGTCGTCCTGGAGCTGGTTGAGCACGGTGGTGGGCTCACTTTCGCTGAACAGGTCGATGCGGCCGTCACGGAATGCCGAGCGGTAACTGTTGGGGTCGTCATAGCTGTCCAGCAGGTTGATGTAGTCGCGACCTTGCTTACCCCAGGCAGCGAGCAGCGGGTGGGCGTGCTGGTGCAGGGTTTGCGGGTCGATGGTGACCGGCATTCCAGCTTTGCGGGCCTGGCGTTTGTACTCGTTTCGAAGCAGGTCTTTGTCGGCAACGATGTCGGACCAATGGTGGCGACAAGGGTTGTGCACGCACAGCAGCACTTGGCTGAAACGGGCGAGACCGGCAAGCGCTTCCAGGGCCTGGGCTGGCAGGGAAGAAATGCCGAAGACGATGACTCGGGAAGGCAGGCCAACCGGGGCTTGTTCCAGAGTGTTGATACGCTCGATAAAGCGCTGGTGAACCCCTGCGCGGCTTTGGGCCATGCCCTCCTCTCCGACATCCAGCAGCAACGCACGCCACAGTTCTGCTTGCCAGCAGTTGGCGGGGCTCAGGGGCTTGGAGTCGCCTCGACCATTGCGCAGTTGGTGGCGGCCCGCGGCCCAGTCTTCCAGCCAGTCGGCACGGTAGACCTGGTATTGGTCGAACAGGTCGGCGAGACGTTCAGCCAGTTGGTAGCGTTTACGTAGATCCGTGTCGTGGGTAAGGAAGCGCTGCAGGGGTTCAAAATGCGGTTGGTCGATCAGCTCAGGGAGCAGGCGCATGAGACGCCAGGTCAGCGGGGCTTTATCGAGCAGGGACTTGGGGGGGATTTCGTCTTTGCCCAGGACCATGCGATAGAGCTGCCACATGAAGCTGCCGGGAAGTTGCACATCGATCGCGGCGGCGATACCGCAGCCGCCCATGTCGTCCTCTTCGGGGTCTTCGGCCAGCGCCAGTTTCAACCATTGGGCAATGCCGTTGCTTTGCACCAGGGCGATTTCGTTTTCCAGAGGGGCGAGCGGATAGCGACGCATCCAACTGACGACCAGGCTGCGCAGCTCATCCAGGCGGTTGCCGTGAACCACCATGAATCCAGCACTGAGGGACGTCGCATCCGGCATAAAGGCTTCCTTGGGAAAAGCAAAATCGAGGGATGGACTTTAGCATTGAAGGCCGCCTGTAGGAGCGAGCTTGATTGCGAAGAACGCAAGGGCTCCGCACTGATTCAGAAAGGTCGCGCTATCGTTGACGTCAAGCGCAAGCGTGGTTGGTTTTCGACCGCGCAAAAACAAAACCCCTGATTGCGTTAGCAATCAGGGGTTCTGGAATTTAATCTTGACGATGACCTACTCTCACATGGGGAAACCCC
>NZ_JBUZVP010000017.1:0-163344 GCF_055409485.1 Pseudomonas sp. A125 | reverse complement strand
AACTGTGGGAGCTGGCTTGCCTGCGATGCAGACACTGCGCTGCCCGCTCCCACAGGGGAATGCATTTTAACTGTGGGAGCTGGCTTGCCTGCGATGCAGGCACTGCGGTCTCAGATCGCTACGTCAGCCTTGATGCTCGGGTCAGCGTCATAGCCCACGATTTCAAAGTCTTCGAATGTGTAATCGTAGATCGACTCGGGCTTACGCTTGATCACCAGTTCCGGCAGCTTCTTCGGCGTGCGCGCCAGCTGGGTCTGGATCTGTTCCATATGGTTGCTGTAGGCGTGAGTGTCGCCCGTGGTCACGATGATTTCGTGGGGGATCAGGTCGCATTGCTGGGCCAGCATATGGGTCAGCAGCGCCAGGGCCGCGGTGTTGTACGGCAGGCCGAGGAATACATCGGAGCTGCGGATGTACAACTGCATCGACAGGTGACCGTCGTGCACGAAAGCCTGGTACAGCAGGTGGCACGGCGGCAGCGCCTGCTTGCCGTCGCGGGCGTTCTGCTGCGGGCTTTTGGTCTCGTCCGGCAGGTACTCGACATTCCAGCCATGGAACAGGATGCGGCGGCTGTTGGGGTTGGTCTTCAACGTCTCGACCATGTAGTCGATCTGGTTGATCTTGCCGCCGTCCTTGGTCGGCCAGGCCGTCCACTGCTCGCCGTAGACCGGACCCAGGTCGCCGTCTTCGGTGGCCCACTCGTCCCAGATCTTTACCCCGTTTTCATTCAGCCACTTGATGTTGGTGTTGCCGCTCAACATCCAGATCAATTCGTTGGCGATGCTTTTGAAGTGAAGCTTCTTGGTGGTCAGCAGCGGAAAGCCGTCGGCCAAGCTATGCCGAAACTGACGGGCAAACACGGCCTTGGTGCCGGTGCCGGTGCGATCGCCCTTGGTCAGTCCATTGGTCACGACATCGTTCAGTAGTTCGAGATATTGCTTCATGTGTATACCTGTATCGTTGAAGCCGGGACCCTCGGGACCCGGCGTTCGAATTTAAAGCGCGGTGTTCTTGATGCCTTGCGGGCGATTGTAAGCCCACCACAGCAGGCCCAGGCCGGCGATGATCATCGGCAGGCTGAGAATCTGACCCATGGTCACCCAGCCCCACGCCAGGTAGCCCAGTTGCGCATCCGGCACCCGCACGAACTCGACGATAAAGCGGAAGATCCCGTAGAACAACGCGAACATGCCCGACACCGCCATGGTTGGGCGTGGCTTGCGCGAGAAGATATAGAGGATCAGGAACAGCGCCACGCCTTCCAGGGCGAACTGGTAGAGCTGCGACGGGTGGCGCGGCAATTGCGCCGGGTCGCTGAACGGCGGGAACACCATAGCCCACGGCACGTCGCTCGGCTTGCCCCACAATTCGGCGTTGATAAAGTTACCGATGCGCCCGGCACCCAGGCCAATCGGCACAAACGGTGCGACAAAGTCCATCAGTTGGAAGAACGACTTGCCGTTACGCCGGCCAAACCACCAGGCAGCGATCATCACGCCCACAAACCCGCCGTGGAACGCCATGCCGCCCTTCCACACCTCGAAGATCAGCGTCGGGTTGGCAATGTAGGCTGGCAGGTCGTAGAACAGCACATACCCCAGGCGTCCGCCGACGATGACTCCCATCGACATCCAGAACACCATGTCGGAGAGTTTCTCCTTGGTCCAGGTCGGGTCGAAACGGTTCAGGCGCCGGGAAGCCAGAAACCAGGCACCGCCGATGCCGATCAGGTACATCAACCCGTACCAGTGGATTTGCAGCGGACCGATGGCCACGGCCACCGGGTTGATCTGCGGGTAAGGCAGCATTGCGACTCCTCGTTAAATCAATAGTCATGGCGCATCGGACCATGCCGGTGCGCGATTAAGCCTGCGTTACAGCAAAAAATTCAGCCCTACGCAAAACAGCAGCCCGGCGAACAGCCGCTTGAGCAAGCGCGGCGACAACCGGTGCGCCAGTCGCGCGCCGAAACGGGCCGCCACCATACTGGTCAGGGCAATGCCCAGCAGTGCCGGCAAATACACAAAACCGAGACTATGATCGGGCAGCAGCGGATCATGCCAGCCCAAAATCATGAAACTTAGCGCACTGGCCAGGGCGATCGGCAAGCCACAGGCCGACGAAGTGGCCACCGCCTGCTGCATCGGCACGCTGCGCCAGGTCAGGAACGGCACGGTCAACGAACCGCCGCCGGTGCCGAAAATTGCCGAAGACCAGCCAATCACACTGCCCGCCAGGGTCAGGCCGAGTTTGCCCGGTACCTGGCGGCTGGCCTTGGGCTTGAGCTCCAGGGTCATCTGCAGGGCGATCACCAGGGCAAACACACCGATGATCTTCTGCAAATGCGGCCCGGAGATCGCTTCGGCGGTCAGTGCACCGACGCCCGCGCCCATCAGGATGCCCACGGCCATCCACACAAAGATCGGCCAGCGCACCGCGCCTCGCCGGTGATGCTCGCGCACCGCATTAACCGACGTGAAAATAATAGACGCCAGGGACGTGCCGACAGCGAGGTGGGTCAGCACCGAGGGATCAAAGCCCTGCAAGGTAAAACTGAACACCAGCACCGGCACAATAATGATCCCGCCGCCCACGCCAAACAGCCCGGCGAGCATGCCCGCGCAGGAACCCAGCAGTAAATACAGCAGAAATTCCATGGGAGCCCTCGAAAACAGACCGGCATGTTAACGGATGCAAAGCACAGGGTTCTATGGGTAGAGTGGGCAAAAACACAAAGGGATCGCCTTATGTGCCTGATTGTTTTCGCCTGGCGGCCGGGCCATGCCCAGCCGCTGATCCTCGCGGCCAACCGCGATGAGTTTTATGCACGGCCCAGTCTGCCGTTGGCCCAGTGGCTGGATGTGCCCCATGTTTACGCAGGAAGGGACCAGGAAGCGGGTGGGACCTGGCTGGGCGTCGGGGCGGATGGGCGCTTTGCGGCGCTGACCAATATTCGTGACCCGCACCAGCCGCCGGCACGCAAGTCGCGGGGCGAGTTGGTGGCGCGCTTTCTCAGTGGTTCGTTGCCGATTGACGACTATTTGGCCGACGTTAACGGCAGGTCAATTGAATATGCCGGGTTTAACCTGCTGGTGGGTACGCGGGATGAGCTGTGGCATTACAACGCCAATGAGTCGGCACCGACGCGACTGGAAGCCGGGGTTTACGGGTTATCCAATGCGGGGTTGGATACGCCGTGGCCAAAATTGCTGAAGGCCAGGGCGGCGCTCGAGCAAGTGCTGGAAAACCCCCAGCCTGACGCCTTGCTGCGGATTTTGAGCGACCCGCAGACCGCGCCGTTTGCCGACCTGCCGGATACCGGCGTGGGCTTGGCGACAGAGAGTCTGTTGTCGAGCGTGTTTATTGCCAGCCCCAGCTACGGGACGCGGGCCAGCACGGCGCTGATTGTGAATGCCGACGGCACACGGCATATCGTGGAGCGCAGTTTTGGGCCCCATGGCGGCAGGCTGGGCGAGGTGGAACTGAAGGTCTAATTACTCACGTAGCAGCTGTCGAGCCTTGGCGAGGCTGCGTCCGCGGTGTGTCAGGCACACCGCTAACGCAGCCTCGCCAAGGCTCGACAGCTGCTACGTACGCATCACCCCTCTATAAGGTTTTTGCAGACGCCGGGTTGATCATCCGCGCCAACCCAAGGTTCTTCAGCGCCAATTGCAGCGAGCTGTGGATAACTTGCGGGTTGTCGATGGTCATCAACTCCGCCAGCAGTTCCTTGGCCCGGCTCAGGTTGATCTGGCGCAGCATCCATTTCACTTTTGGCAAGTTGGTGGCGTTCATCGACAGGCTGTCAAAGCCCATCGCCATCAACAGCACTGCCGCCGCCGGGTCACCGGCCATCTCGCCGCAGATACTCACTTGCTTGCCTTCGGCATGGGCGTCGCGCACCACGTTCTGCAAGGCTTGCAGCACCGCCGGGTGCAGGTAGTCGTAGAGGTCGGCCACCCGCGGGTTGTTGCGGTCCACGGCCAGCAGGTACTGGGTCAGGTCGTTGGAGCCCACCGACAGGAAGTCCACCTGCCGCGCCAGCTCTTTGGCCTGGTACACCGCCGCCGGAATCTCGATCATCACGCCAATCGGCGGCATCGGCACGTCGGCGCCTTCATCGCGCACTTCGCCCCAGGCCCGGTGGATCAGGTGCAGGGCTTCTTCCAGCTCGTGGGTGCCGGAGATCATCGGCAGCAGGATGCGCAGGTTGTTCAGGCCTTCGCTGGCCTTGAGCATGGCGCGGGTCTGGACGAGGAAGATTTCAGGGTGGTCGAGGGTCACGCGAATACCGCGCCAGCCAAGGAAGGGGTTGTCTTCCTTGATCGGGAAATACGACAGTGACTTATCGCCGCCAATGTCCAGGCTGCGCATGGTCACTGGTAACGGATGGAAGGCGGACAGTTGCTCGCGATAAATCGCCAGCTGCTCCTTCTCACTCGGAAAACGCTGGTTGATCATGAACGGCACTTCGGTGCGGTACAGCCCTACACCTTCGGCGCCGCGCTGTTGCGCACGCGCCACGTCCGCCAGCAGGCCGGTGTTCACCAACAGCGGCACGCGATGGCCGTCGAGGGTCACGCACGGCAGTTCGCGCAGGGCGTCGAGGCCCTGGGACAGCTGGCGTTCTTCTTCCACCACTTCGGCGTATTGCTTGCGCAGCAATTCGCTGGGGTTGGTGTAGACCTCGCCGTGGTAGCCGTCGACGATCATTTCGATGCCGTCGACCTTGGAATACGGCAGGTCCACCAGGCCCATCACCGTCGGGATGCCCATGGCCCGGGCCAGGATCGCGACGTGGGAGTTGCCCGAG
The DNA here is from genome assembly GCF_055409485.1 of Pseudomonas sp. A125. NCBI lineage: Bacteria > Pseudomonadati > Pseudomonadota > Gammaproteobacteria > Pseudomonadales > Pseudomonadaceae > Pseudomonas > Pseudomonas sp. A125. Next base: position 158,531 of record NZ_JBUZVP010000017.1, on the reverse strand, counting down.
CCCAATACCGAGACCAGGCCCACCAGTTTGCCTTCCGGCACTTCGCCAAGCATGGTGGCGGTCAGTTCTTCACTGATCAGGATGGTGTTGTCGGGGTACACCAGCGTGGTCGAGCGCTCTTCCTGCAGGTAGGCCAGCAGACGGCGACCGAGGTCTTTGACGTCCGAGGCGCGTTCGCGCAGGTAGGCGTCGTCCATCAATTCAAAGCGGTTGACGTGATCGGTGACCACTTGGCGCAGGGCGCCCTGGGCCCACTGGCCGGTCTTGATCACGTCTTTGACTTCGCTGCCCAGGGACGCGTCGTCGAGCATCATCAGGTACACGTCGAACAACGCCCGCTCTTCAGGCCGCAGCTGGGTGGCCAGCTTGGTCGACAGGGTGCGCATGTCATTGCGCACGCCCTCGAGGGCGGTCTTGAACAGGATGATTTCAGCGTCGATGTCGGTGACGGTCTTGTCCGGCACCACGTCCAGGTCGGCGGGCGGCAGCATGACCACGGCGGTACCGACGGCAGCCCCTGGCGAGCCCGGCACACCGACGAACTTGGCTTCCTGGATGCCCTTGCCCTGGCGCCCCAGGCCACGAATCGAGCCCGTGGCCTCGGCGTGGGCGATAACCCCGGCGAGCTGCGCGCTCATGGTCACGAGGAAGGCTTCTTCACCTTCGTCGAACTGGCGGCGTTCTTTTTGCTGGATGACCAACACGCCGACAACGCGGCGGTGGTGAATGATCGGTGCACCGAGGAACGAGGCATAGCGCTCTTCGCCGGTTTCGGCAAAGTAGCGATAACGCGGGTGATCGGCCGCGTTTTCGAGGTTCAGGGGTTCTTCACGCGTCCCCACCAGGCCCACCAGACCTTCATTGGGCGCCATGCTGACCTTGCCGATAGAGCGCTTGTTCAGGCCCTCGGTGGCCATCAGGACAAAACGGTTGGTCTCGGGGTCCAGCAGGTAAACCGAGCAGACCTGGCTGCCCATGGCTTCCCTGACGCGCAACACAATAATCCCCAACGCCGCCTTGAGATCCTTGGCGGAGTTAACTTCCTGGACGATCTTGCGCAGCGTATTGAGCATGGCTCGGGGTCGAACTCCGTCGTCAGTCGCGCGCTAAAAGGCGCGGGGCAAGCTCTTTAAGAGCGCGACGATAAACCTCGCGCTTGAATGTCACCACCTGGCCCAACGGATACCAATAACTGACCCAGCGCCAGCCATCGAACTCCGGTTTACCGGTCAAATCCATCCGCACCCGCTGCTCGTTGGAGATCAGGCGCAGGAGAAACCATTTCTGTTTCTGGCCGATGCACAGCGGTTGGCTGTGGGTACGCACCAGACGTTGCGGCAAACGATAGCGCAACCAGCCTCGGGTACAGGCCAGAATTTGCACATCTTCACGTTCCAGGCCTACTTCTTCGTTCAACTCACGGTACAAGGCGTCTTCAGGGGTTTCGTCGGGGTTGATTCCGCCTTGAGGAAACTGCCAGGCATCTTGGTTGATACGGCGAGCCCATAGCACCTGTCCGGCATCATTCGTAAGAATAATCCCGACATTAGGACGGAAACCATCGGGGTCGATCACGGCAACAACCTCGCAAACGCATGTCACCGCATTGTTCCACAAAGATTGATACAGCGGCAACGAGGCTGCTTACCTTATGTGCACTCTAGTGAAAAGACCGTATTCTGGACGCCTTTTTACAGACTTTTCAGCGAGTAACTGCAATGCGCCTGGCTTTATTCGACTTGGACAACACGCTTTTGGGGGGTGACAGCGATCACGCCTGGGGCGATTACCTCTGTGAACGCGGGATTCTCGACGCGGTGGCCTACAAGGCCCGCAACGATGAGTTTTACCAGGATTACCTGGCCGGCAAGCTGGATAACGCCGAATACCTGAACTTCTGCCTGGAAATCCTCGGCCGCACCGAGATGGCCCAGCTGGATGAATGGCACCGCGACTACATGCGCGACTGCATTGAGCCAATCATGCTGCCCCAGGCGGTTGAGCTGCTGGCCAGGCACCGTGCGGCGGGTGATAAGTTGGTCATCATTACCGCGACCAACCGCTTTGTGACCGCGCCAATTGCCGAGCGGCTGGGGGTTGAAACCCTGATTGCCACCGAATGCGAGATGCAAGGTGGCCGTTACACCGGGCGCAGTACGGATATCCCGTGCTTTCGCGAGGGCAAGGTGACGCGCTTGAATCGTTGGCTGGAAGAGACCGGGTATAGCCTGGAGGACAGCTACTTCTATAGCGACTCGATGAATGACCTGCCATTGCTGGAGCAGGTAGCGCATGCAGTGGCGGTGGATCCGGATCCGAATCTGCGGGCTGAGGCCGAGAAGCGTGGCTGGCCGGTGATTAGCCTGCGCGGCTGATGACGCCATCGCAGGCAAGCCAGCTCCCACACTTGAATGTATTCACACATTTTGATTTGTGAACACAGCCCAATGTGGGAGCCGGGCTTGCCCGCGATGAAGGCAACTCGGTCTCAAGCCTTAAACCGGTTTGGCACCCATCAACCCGGCAATCGCCACAAACCCCACCAGGCTCACCACCGCCAGCGCCACGGTGAAGTTCACACTCCCCGCCCCGCCCAACCGTAGCCGGTTAAGCCGCACCACCAGCCAGAACCAGCACAGCGCCGCCACGGTGTAGATCACGCTGGAGCCCAGGATCCAGGTTTGCCCCAGCGGCCAGCCGATCAAGTGCACCAGCCACCAGCCGGTGAACGGCATGCTCACCACGCAAATCCCCATCAACAACCACACAAACACCCACGGGCGCTGCACGGTATAGGCCGGCCCCGCGCTGCGTTTGCGCCAGGCCAGCACCGCCAGCGCGATGCCGCTGAGTAGCAGCAACACCGTGGCCGCGATGTGGATCACTTTAAGGGTGGTCAGCGTTTCCATGTTCTCGATTCCTTGAAGGCCGCCCAGTCAGCGTAGTCGCTCAACCGAGGAACAGCTGGTAGGCCGGGTTATCACTTTCATCCCAGTACGGGTAGCCAATGGCCTGCAGCGCCGCCGGCACCAGGTGACGCTCGTCCGCCGGCACTTGCAGGCCCGCCACCACGCGCCCGTCGGCGGCGCCGTGGTTGCGATAGTGGAACATCGAGATGTTCCAGCGCCCGCCCAATTTGTTGAGGAAGTTGAACAGCGCCCCCGGACGTTCCGGGAACTCGAAACGGAACACCACTTCGTCGCTGACGTGCGCCGCGTGCCCACCCACCATATGGCGGATGTGCAGCTTGGCCAGTTCGTTTTCCGTCAGGTCCAGCACCGGAAAACCCTGGCTGGTGAGGCTGGCAATCAGTGCGCTGCGCGGGTCGTTTTCCGGGTGGGTCTGCACGCCGACAAAAATGTGCGCCTCGCGGCCGGAGTGGTAGCGGTAGTTGAATTCGGTGATCTGGCGCTTGCCCACGGCTTCGCAGAAGGCCTTGAAGCTGCCCGGCTTCTCGGGAATGGTCACCGCGATGATGGCTTCGCGGCCTTCACCCAGCTCGGCGCGCTCGGCCACATGGCGCAGGCGGTCAAAGTTGACGTTGGCCCCGGAATCAATCGCCACCAGGGTTTGCCCGGTGATGCCACGGGTCTCGACGTACTTCTTGATCCCGGCCACGCCCAAGGCGCCAGCAGGTTCTGTGATGGAGCGGGTGTCGTCGTAGATGTCCTTGATCGCCGCGCAGATTTCATCGGTGCTGACGGTGATCACTTCATCCACGTAGTCCTTGCAGATGTCGAAGGTGTGCTGGCCGATCTGCGCCACCGCTACGCCATCGGCGAAGAGGCCCACAGTCGGCAATACCACGCGCTCGCCCGCCGCCATAGCGGCTTGCAGGCAGTTGGAGTCGTCTGGCTCGACGCCAATGATCTTGATCTCGGGCCGCAGGTACTTCACGTACGCCGCGATACCAGCGATCAGGCCACCACCGCCCACCGGGACGAAAATCGCGTCCAGCGGCCCCGGGTGCTGGCGCAGAATTTCCATCGCCACGGTGCCCTGCCCGGCAATGGTGTGCGGATCATCGTAGGGGTGAATATAGACGTAGCCTTTTTCGTCGACCAGCTTCAGCGAATACGCCAACGCCTCCGGGAACGAATCCCCGTGCAGCACCACTTTGCCGCCCCGGGAGCGCACGCCTTCGACCTTGATCTCGGGCGTGGTCTTGGGCATCACGATGGTGGCCTTGACCCCCAGCACCTTGGCCGCCAGGGCCAGGCCCTGGGCGTGGTTGCCCGCCGAGGCGGTGACCACGCCGCGCGCACGCTCTTCAGCGGTGAGCTGGGTCAGCTTGTTGTAGGCGCCGCGAATCTTGAACGAGAACACCGGCTGCAAGTCTTCGCGCTTGAGCCAGACCTTGTTGCCGAGGCGCTCGGAGAGCTGGCGGGCGGTCTGCAGCGGGGTTTCTACGGCAACGTCGTAAACGCGCGAGGTGAGGATCTTTTTGACGTACTGTTCAAGCATCGGAAAGCATCACTGAGCGGGTTGGGCAGGGCCAAGGAGTCTAACCCAGCGTTTGGCCGGGCGACCACACGAAAACCGAGGTTTTGTTGGGTTATACTCGCGCCCCTCTTTACTCCCCGCCCGTTCCGGAGCCCGCATGACCCAGGATCAACTCAAACAGGCAGTGGCCCAGGCCGCCGTCGATTTAATCCTTCCCAAGCTCGACGACAAAAGCATCGTCGGTGTTGGCACCGGCTCCACCGCCAATTGCTTTATCGATGCGCTGGCCTTGCACAAGGGCGCGTTCGACGGCGCGGTCGCCAGTTCCGAAGCCACTGCTGCACGGCTAAAAGGCCACGGCATTCCGGTGTACGAGCTGAACACCGTCAGCGACCTGGAGTTCTATGTCGACGGCGCCGATGAAAGCGACGCGCACCTGAACCTGATCAAGGGCGGCGGCGCAGCCCTGACCCGCGAGAAAATCGTCGCGGCCGTGGCCAAGACCTTCATCTGCATCGCCGACGCCAGCAAACTGGTGCCGGTACTCGGTGCTTTCCCGCTGCCGGTGGAAGTGATCCCGATGGCCCGCAGCCACGTGGCCCGCGAGCTGGTGAAACTGGGCGGCGACCCGGTGTATCGCGAAGGTGTGTTGACCGACAACGGCAACATCATCATCGACGTGTTCAACATGCAGATCACCAACCCGGTGGAGCTGGAGCGTCAGATCAACGCCATCGTCGGCGTAGTCACCAACGGCCTGTTCGCCGCCCGCCCGGCTGACGTACTGCTGCTGGGCACCCCGGAAGGCGTGAAAACCCTCAAGGCATAAAAGCACCACAGATCCAGTGTGGGAGCTGGCTTGCCTGCGATGGCATCGCCCCGGAACTACTGAAAGACCGCGTCGCCTGCATCGCAGGCAAGCCAGCGCCCACATTCGATCCTCGCCATGGCTGGGATCGGGTTCATTTCTTGAACACATAGAACAAGTTCGGCTCACTGACCAGGTACAACGTGCCGTCGTTGTCCATGGCGATCCCTTCGGCCTGAGGCACCCGCTGCTTCAGGCCATGGCGGCCCTTGAGCAAAGACAAACTGCTCAAGGGGCGACCGTCGATGTCCAGCTCCAGCACCAGGAATGACTCATCCGACAGCGCCAGCAAATGGCCGCTGCGCTCGTCGTATTGCAGGCTCGACAGGTCGCGCACAAACAGCCCGGCATCGCGCTTGGGGTTGTTGATCACGTGCACCGAATAAGTTTTCTCCGGCTTGAAGTGGGGAAATCCATGCACCTCGTAGATCAGCATCGGGTCGCGCTCCTTGGCCACAAACAGGCGCTTGCCCACCGAGTCATAGGCCAGGCCTTCGAACCCCTTGTTGCCGCCCAGGTGCACACCGAGGGTCATTTGCTCGGCATCCGCCGCGTCCAGGAACCGGGTGTCGTCATCCACATGGACCTTGATCAGCCGTTGCTGCCCCTCATCGCTGATGACGTAGGTGTTGTCGCTGATGTATTCAACCGCCTCGGCATCGCCAAAGCCCACCAGCGCGATGCGCCGCAGGATCTTGCCGTCCAGGGACAGTTCCACCAGTTCGGCATTCTTGTTGGTCACGGTAAACAGACTGTTGCGCACCGGATCAAAGGTCAGGGCCGAGACATCATTGTTGAGGCCATCGATCACCTGCGCTTCCAGCGCCACCCGGTAGTCTCCCAGGCCAATCGAGCGCTCATCGGCAGGATGGCGCCACGACTGCCAGTTGAACCAGGCACGCTCGAACAGACGAAATTGCTGGGCAACCACGCCGCACGCCACCAGGGCGAGCAGGATCAGGATGAAAAAAGCAGGTTTGGGGCGGGCAAGTCGACGCATCGGGGCGGGGCTCAGGTAAAAACTGGCGAATGAATATCACGGTCGCCTGAATTTAAACTTAAACGCCCCGGGTGTCTGGCGGATGCCGCAGATAGAGAGAAATCTGACGTAATCGAACTATTGCGCCTGCTTCTCGAAGCGATAGAACAGGTTCGGCTCACTGACCATGTACAGCGTGCCGTGCTCGTCCATGGTCACGCCTTCGGCACGCGGAATGGTGCGCTTCAAGCCGTTGAAGCCGCCGAGCAAGGTCATGAAGCTGACCTGCTCGCCCTTCTCGTCCAGTTCCAGCAGCAGATGGGAGTCAGCCGACAGCGCCAGCAGATGGCCGGTGCGCGGGTCGACGGTCAGCGCCGAGAGGTTACGCATGTCCAGCTCGGTATTGGCGAGCTTTTGCTTGTCGCCCGTGAGGATCTGGCTGCCGTCGCTTTTCCAGGTAAACAAAGCCGGTGGCCGCTCTTCGCCGAGGATCAGCTGTTGATTGCGCCTGTCCCAGGTGACCGCTTCAAAGGCTTTGTTCTGGTCTTTGGACGGGCCCAGGTCATAAGACCGGAAGTCGGCCTTGTTCAACTGCTGGGTCTGCGGGTCGACCTTGACGATGGTCAGGCTGTGCTGGCGCTCATCGACCACGGCCATCAGGCCGTTTTCCATCATGGTCACGCCTTCGGGGTTGTTCCAGCCGTTGAGCGGCATCTTGCGCAGCACGTCGCCTTGCAGCGTCAGCTCAACCAGGAACGGATTCTTGCCCATGACCGAGAACAGGGTCTTGGTCTGTGGGTTATAGGTCAGGTCCGACGCTTCGTCCTTCTCCATGCCGGGCAGCAGTTTGGCGTCGATCACCGCGTGGTAATCCGGAAGCCACACGCTTCCCAGGCGCTCGGTCGGCGTTTCAAAGCCCTCAGCCACCCACAGCAAGCCACGGTCGTCCCAGTGCATCGCCCAGGCAACGCCATAGATGATCGCGCCGGCCAGGAACAGCCAGGAATACCAGCGCATGGCAAAGCGCGAACGCAGCGTGGGTTTTACGGAAGGGAGAGGCACGGCCATTACGCTTTCCAGAAAGTCAGCTTTAGGTGATAGCACAGGATCAAAACGCCCGCGCGCAGCAAGCTGGAGATTATCCGGATGGGGTGTGAAAAAAATGCAAAAACCGATGTTTCCAGACAAACACAAAACAATGTGGGAGCCGGGCTTGCCCGCGATGGCGGCGGGTCAGTCAACATCTAAGGCGACTGACACACCGTTATCGCGGGCAAGCCCGCTCCCACATTTTTGACCGCGTTTCACCAGGTATTTAGCGCACGCTGCTTTCGAAGCGGCTCACACCCGGCAGTTCCAGCACCAGTTCATCACCCACATTCAGCGGGCCCACGCCGGCCGGTGTGCCGGTGAGGATCACATCCCCGGCCTGCAGCGAGAAGCAGCCGGCCATGTACTGGATCATCGGGATGATCGGGTTGAGCATGATCGCGCTGTTGCCGTCCTGGCGAACTTCGCCATTGATGGTCAGGCGGATGCCGATGTCGGTCACGTCCGCGAAGGTGCTGCCGACCACGAACGGTGCAATCACCGCGGCGCCATCAAACGACTTGGCGATTTCCCACGGCAAGCCCTTGGCTTTCAGCTCGGCCTGTTTGTCCCGCAGGGTCAAATCCAGGGCCGGTGCGAAGCCGGAGATGGCGTCCAGCACTTCCTCGCGGCTCGGCTTGGTCGACAACGGCTTGCCGATCAACACCGCGATTTCCGCTTCGTAGTGCACTGAACCGCGCTCGGTAGGGATGGCGAAACCGCCTTCCAGCGCCACCACGCAACTGCCTGGCTTGATAAACAGCAGCGGCTCGGTAGGTACCGGGTTATCCAGTTCCTTGGCGTGTTCGGCGTAGTTACGCCCGATGCACACCACTTTCCCCAGGGGAAAGTGAATATTGGTGCCGTCGACATACTTGTGCTGGTAGCTCATGGACCGACTCCTTCAGGGACTGTTAAACAGCGAAAATCTTGCCCGGGTTCATGATCCCGTTAGGGTCGAACACCGCCTTCACTGCCTTCATGTATTCAATTTCAACCGGCGAACGGCTGTAGGTCAGGTAATCGCGCTTGGTCATGCCCACGCCGTGTTCGGCGGAGATCGAGCCGTTGTACTTCTGCACGGTCTCGAATACCCACTTGCTGACGGTGGCGCACTTGGCGAAGAACTCGTCCTTGCTCAGGTTTTCCGGCTTGAGGATGTTCAAGTGCAGGTTGCCGTCGCCGATGTGGCCAAACCAGACAATTTCGAAGTCCGGGTAGTGTTCGCCGACGATCGCGTCGATTTCCTTCAGGAAGGCCGGTACTTTCGACACAGTCACCGAAATGTCGTTCTTGTATGGCGTCCAGTGGGAGATGGTCTCGGAGATGTACTCGCGCAGCTTCCACAGGTTGTGCAGTTGGGTTTCGCTCTGGCTCATCACGCCGTCCAGCACCCAGCCCTGCTCCACGCAGTGTTCAAAGGTGGCCAGGGCATCGTTGGCCACTTCTTCGGTGGTCGCTTCAAATTCCAGCAGCGCGTAGAACGGGCAGTCGGATTCGAACGGCGCCGGCACGTCGCCACGCCCGAGGACTTTGGCCAGGGCCTTGTCGGAGAAGAACTCGAAGGCGGTCAGGTCCAGCTTGCTCTGGAAAGCGTGCAGCACCGGCATGATCGAGTCGAAGTCGGTGGTGCCGAGCACCATCGCGGTGAGGTTCTTCGGCGCACGGTCCAGGCGCATGGTGGCTTCGACCACAAAACCCAGGGTGCCTTCAGCGCCGATAAACAGCTGGCGCATGTCGTAGCCGGTGGCGTTCTTGATCAGGTCTTTGTTCAGTTCCAGCAAGTCGCCCTTGCCGGTAACGACTTTCATGCCGGCTACCCAGTTGCGGGTCATGCCGTAGCGAATCACTTTGATCCCGCCGGCATTGGTGCCGATATTGCCGCCAATCTGGCTGGAACCGGAAGAGGCGAAATCCACCGGGTAGTACAGGCCTTTTTCTTCGGCGACGTTCTGCAATTGCTTGGTGACCACGCCCGGCTGGCACACGGCGGTGCGGTCGGTAAGGTTCACGTCGAGGATCTGGTTCATATAGTCGAACGACACCACCACTTCGCCATTAGCGGCCACTGCGGCGGCCGACAAGCCAGTACGGCCACCGGACGGCACCAGCGCGACCTTGTGCTCATTGGCCCAACGGACGATGGCCTGCACCTGCTCGGTGGTCTTCGGAAAGACGATGGCCACCGGAGCCGGGGCGAAATGCTTGGTCCAGTCCTTGCCATAAGCCTCAAGGGAGTCAGCATCGGTCAGGACCTTGCCAGGCTCAACCAGGGTCTTCAGCTCATCAATCAGGGCAGGATGGGTCATCGACAGAACTCTCGAACAATTCATGGTCATCCTGAGAACGCTTCACGTCGCAGGAATGGGTGTTTAGCGGGGCACGTATGCTAGCATACCGCCCCCGCAGGATAGTGCCCAAGGGCGTTCTGCGGTGACGGCTTTCCTGCCGTCCGGGTCAGCTTGCGCTGCTCGATTCCCTGCCATTTTTCTCCGGGATACAGGTTTACGCAGATGAGCAAGACTTCTCTCGATAAGAGCAAGATCAAGTTCCTTCTTCTGGAAGGCGTCCACCCATCGGCCGTCGAAGTCCTGAAGGCCGCCGGGTACACCAGCATTGAGTACATCACCAGTTCTCTGCCGGAAGCCCAGCTCAAGGAAAAGATCGCCGACGCGCACTTTATCGGCATTCGCTCCCGCACTCAGCTGACCGAAGAGATCTTCGATCACGCCAAGAAGTTGGTGGCTGTGGGCTGTTTCTGCATCGGCACCAACCAGGTCGACCTCAACGCAGCGCGCGAGCGCGGCATTGCGGTGTTCAACGCACCGTACTCCAACACCCGCTCCGTCGCTGAGTTGGTGCTGGCCGAGGCGATCCTGTTGTTGCGCGGTATTCCCGAGAAGAACGCTTCCTGCCACCGTGGCGGCTGGATCAAGAGCGCAGCCAACTCCTTCGAAATCCGCGGCAAGAAGCTGGGTATCGTCGGTTACGGCTCGATCGGCACTCAACTGTCGGTATTGGCCGAAGGCCTTGGCATGCAGGTGTTCTTCTACGACACCCTGACCAAGCTGCCGTTGGGCAACGCCACTCAGGTGTCGAGCCTGACCGAGCTGCTGGGCATGTCCGACATCGTGACCCTGCACGTACCGGAAACCGCTGAAACCCAGTGGATGATCGGCGAGAAGGAAATCCGCGCCATCAAGAAGGGCGGGATCCTGATCAACGCCGCACGCGGCACCGTGGTCGAGCTGGACGCTTTGGCCGACGCGATCAAGGACAAGCACCTGATCGGCGCTGCAATCGACGTGTTCCCGGTAGAGCCGCGCTCTAACGACGACATCTTCGAAAGCCCGCTGCGTGGCCTGGACAACGTGATCTTGACCCCGCACATCGGCGGTTCCACCGCTGAAGCCCAAGCCAACATCGGCCTGGAAGTGTCGGAGAAACTGGTCAAGTACAGCGACAACGGTACGTCGGTGTCCTCGGTCAACTTCCCGGAAGTGGCGCTGCCGGCTCACCCTGGCAAGCACCGTCTGCTGCACATCCACCAGAACATCCCTGGCGTGATGATGGAGATCAACAAGGTCTTCGCGGAAAACGGCATCAACATTTCCGGTCAGTTCCTGCAGACCAACGAGAAAGTCGGCTACGTGGTTATCGACGTAGACGCCGAGTATTCGGACCTGGCGCAAGAGAAGCTGCAACACATCAACGGCACTATCCGTAGCCGCGTGTTGTTCTAATCGTTCAGGCGTGCACAAAAAAGGGAGACCCTCGGGTCTCCCTTTTTTTGTCTGAACAAATCTTACTTCACGTTAACCGTAATGACTTTTGACGCTACAGTCGGGTTGAACTGCATGTGCAGTTTGTCGCCGGCTACCAGTTGCAGCGTGTGCTTGCCTGGGGTGAGGGTCAGCTCGGTTTCGGTCTGGGCCTTGCCGTAGTGAATCACGGTGTCGGTGGCCGGGATCGGCACGCTGGCGTCCGGCAGGGCTTTCTGGTCGATCAGCAGGTGGTGGTGGCCGGTGCCCGGATCCTGGCTGGTGGCCGGGGCCAGTTTCAGGCCTTCCATGCCGAATTTCACGGTGAAGGTTTTATCGACGGTAGCGCCATCTTTCGGCGACACGATAAACACCTTGGCACCTTCAGGTGGCGCGCTACGCGGGATGCCATCGGCGGCGGTTGCCAACATCGAAGCGCCCAGCAAGAGGCTGGCCAGGGTTGCACGGGTCAAAAAGGCTTTCATTCACTTCTCCAGTTTTTCTGTGAAATCTGTAGGGTTATGACAACTTCGCGACAAATTGCTGTCCAAGGCACTCAACACCATAGCAAAGCGAGCCTGAACGGCGCCTCGCTCATTCGAATTCTTTAGGAGAGACCATGCGTTTCCTGCCTGGCCTGTTACTTTTACTGCCCCTTGTGAGCCCCCTGGCCCATGCCGATCTGATCGACGATGTGTTTGACCGCGGGGAACTGCGTATCGCCATGCAAGCTAACACCCCACCTTTCAACTTCAAGCAAGGCGACAAACTCACCGGCTTTGAAGTAGAGCTGGGCGAACTGCTGGCCAAGGAAATGGACGTACGCCCCTCCTTTATCACCGTCGATGCCGCCGAGTTGCTGGCGGGCGTGGAAAGCGCCAAATACGACGTGGCCATCAACCATATCGCTATGACTCCTGAACTGGCGGATCGTTTCGACTTCAGCGAGCCCTACAGCTACTCCAGCGCACAGCTGATCGTGCGCAAACAGGAACAACGCCCGCTGGGCAGTTTTGCAGCGCTCAAGGGCAAGGCATTGGGCGTGGCCCAAGGCAGCCAGTTTGTGGAGCAGGCACGCACCGCCGAAGGCGTTGATTTGCGCAGCTACGCCGATGCCAAACAGCCGATCAAGGACGTCGCCGACCAACAAATTGATGCGGCCATCAGTGACCGGCTGCTGATTCCCTACGCGATTCGTGACAGCGAGTTACCGGTGAAGGGCGGCGCAGATGTGGGCCCGACGTTGAGCCTGGCGATCCCGTTCCAAAAGGGTAACCCGGCGTTCAAGGCCAGCCTGGACAAGGCCCTGCAACGGGTGAAGGCCGATGGCCGGCTGACGGCGCTGTCGGAGAAGTGGTTCGGGATGGATGCGAGCAAGCCGGTGGCCAAGGCCGGATAACCGACCCGGTCAATGTAGGAGCTGGCTTGCCTGCGATAGCGGTGGGTCAGCACCAAAAATGTAGGCTGATACACCGCTATCGCAGGCAAGCCAGCTCGCACATTTTGATCTATGTCGGGCTAGAGAGTTTTGCCAGGGCAGCCGCCGCTTCGGGCAACTCCAGCTCACTGAACACCAGCACCCCATGGCGCTTGAGCAACGCTGCCGTCACACCTTCGCCGGTCACCTTCACGCCGGTAAACGTGCCGTCATAGGTCAGCAGGTTGCCGCAGGACGGGCTGTTGGCCTTGAGCACGGCGATACGGATGTGGTGGCGCTGCACCAACGCCAGCGCCTGGTGGGCGCCATCGAGGAAGGCCTCGCTGAAGTCTTCCCCCTGGGCCGTCAGCACCTGGGCTCGGCCCTCCCAAACATCGATCCCCTGCCCGCCCGGGATCTCGGCAGACGGGCGCGGCGTCGGCAAACCACCCGCCACTTCCGGGCACACAGCAACCACCCGCCCTTCGGCCTGCCACGCGGTCAGTTGGTCGAAAGGCCCGCTGGCCCCTGCGTCGTAGCGTACCCGGTGGCCCAGCAGGCAGCGGCTGACCAGAATCTTTTGCATGATCAAAACGGCTCGTTACCCCGCCGGCGAAACCAGCCGGTAAGGGACAGGCGTTCGCGTGTGGCAGGCATGACTTCATGGGGGATCTCCCCCGACAGGAACACCACCAGGCAACCGCCGGTGGGCACCACATCGTATTCGACGTCGCCCTTGAGGTACATGCGCAACTGGCCACCATGCTCTGGCAGCCACGCATCGTTCAAATAGATCACCGCCGACACCATGCGCCGGTCGTCATCACGAAAGCGGTCCACATGCCTGAGGTAAAACGCCCCCGGCGGGTACATGGCGAAGTGGCTTTCGAAGTCTTCCAGCCCCAGGAACAGCCCCCGGTTCATCGCCACTCGCAGGCTGTCCATCAGCTCCAGATAGTTGTCGCAGGCGACCACTTCGCCCGGCTCCAGCCACTGGATATGGTCACCGCGAATGCCCTCGCGAATCTCCTGGGACGGCCCACGTCCGACGGCTGCCGGCGCCAATTCACCTTCGGCGGCGCGTTTATGGCACTCAGCCGCCAGTTCCAGGGTCAGAGCCTCGGGCAGGAAGATATTCTGCTGCGACCAGCCTTGTGCGGCCAAGTCATCGACAATGCGTAACAGCAGCGGGTGATCGGAGGGTATGGGCATGGCGCGCATAGTATCCATACGCCTGCGAATCCGACAGCGCCGCCGAGCGTCTGAATACACTTTAGTCAGGTGACCAATAGGATTTCTCGACAAATCCTACGCCCGACACGGACAATAGTGGCCGACTGACAGGAGTCCATATGCGTCGTTTGCTTTTTTCCTTGCTGATGTTCTGCGTTTTGCCCGCGTGGGCAGACGGCCATGACCAGTTGTACAAGGTCGCCGGCTGGGCAGACCAGCGCGCGCATTTTAATGACGCCCTCAGTGCCGCCCAGCAACGCTACCGCAACAGCTTGCCGCCAGCGGTGTATCAGGCGCTGGTGGACAACAGCAATAAACGCTTCGCACCGCAGTCGGTAGACCAGCGCGCCGAAGCGCAGCTGCGCAAGAACCTGGCAGACCCGAAGCCGGCCCTGGCGTTCTTCCAATCGCCCCTTGGCCGCAAGATTGTCGCCGCCGAATTGCTGGCCACCCGCCGCGATCAACTGGCGAAGAATGCCCAGGGCTTGCCACACATCGAAGCCGGTGCCACCCGCAGCCTGATCATCGGCCACTTGGCGCAGGCACTGCCTGCGCGGGAAGCCGGGGCGGAAGTCAGCCTGGCCATCGCCGGCGTGGCGGCCGACAGCTTGAGCCAGATGATCCCCGGCCTGTTGGGCGGCGGCCAGGCACAAGGCATGTTGAACGGCCAGCGCGAGCGTTTGATGCAGCAGATTGGCAATGATTTGAACAACACATTGCTGTACGTCTACCGGGACTTGTCCGACCCGGAGCTGGAAGAATTCGCCACCTTCGCAGAGTCGCCCGATGGCAAGGCTTACTACAAGGCGGCACTGGCGGCGATTCGCGCCGGCTTGGCCGTCGGCCAAAGCACCTCAAGCCTGGCGCCGTGATCAGCCTGTAGGCGCAAGCTTGCTCGCGATGGTCGTCAACGATCACGCGGGGATCAGCGGTGCTCTCTGGTTTTCGCGAGCAAGCTCGCGCCTACAGGTGATCACTTAGAAACTTGAAGTACACCTGCCGAATCTCCGGAATCTCATTCGCCAAATGATGCCTGCCGCGCGGCAGCATCAAAACCTGCGGCTGGTCGAACTTGCTGCGCAGCACCTTCAGGTTGTGCTGCCAGTCTACCGTCATGTCCTCCTCGCCCTGCACGATCAACGGCCGCCGCGTGCTGCGTGGCGCCGCTTCGATGCGTTTGATCCAGCGCGCCAACGCGCCCACCCAGGCGGTCGGCAGTTGCCGTGGCTGCAGCGGGTCGGCCTCCAGGAACGGCTTGAACTGCGGGTCGTTGGTGTTATCGCTGAAGCGCCGGGCGATGCCTTTGACGAAAGGCTTGAGCAGGTAATAACTGAGCTGCGACCAGCCCCACGCCCGGGGCCGCACCAACGGGGAGAGCAGGAAGGTCTTGCCCTGGGCCGGGCTGTCGGCACCGTGGTTAAGCAGGTGGTCCACCACAATCGCACCGCCCGTGCTTTGCCCGAACAAGTGCCATGGCTGCGGCAACTGCAACGCCCTGGCCTGCTCGAATAATGCCTGCACCACATCCTGGTACACCGCAAAGTCATCAATGCTGGC
The DNA here is from genome assembly GCF_055409485.1 of Pseudomonas sp. A125. Classification (NCBI taxonomy): domain Bacteria; kingdom Pseudomonadati; phylum Pseudomonadota; class Gammaproteobacteria; order Pseudomonadales; family Pseudomonadaceae; genus Pseudomonas; species Pseudomonas sp. A125. Next base: position 143,184 of record NZ_JBUZVP010000017.1, on the reverse strand, counting down.
CCGCTCGCCACTGGACAACCCATGGCCCGGCAAGTCGCAGGCGATTACCACAAAGCCCTGGTCCAGCGCCCAGTCCACGGCGTTGCGGTACAAGCCCATATGATCGTAGAAACCATGGAACAGGAACATCGTCGCCACCGGCACTGGCGGCCACCACACCTGGCAGACCACATCGAACCCGCCCACCGCGCAGCGCCCCAGGCGGCTTACGGCCGCCACCTTGCGGGCGGGCAGGTCCAGGCCATAGAAGCGCTGGTAGACCCGGGCCTCGGCAGAAAGCGGCTGCGCGTCCAACAGGGGCCGCAGGCTTTCGCGTAGATGATCAGGGTCAAACGTAACGGGCATAAGAACTTCCAGACTGTGGCTTCAACGCATTGAACAGATGAATATCGAGCCGCGATATTCATCTGTCAGGGCAAGCATGGCAAGCTACGCGTCCTCCGAGGATTGATCCACATGCGACAGCCCTACCGCACCACCCTCTTCGCCAGCCTGATCGTGATCATTTGCGCCGGCGTGCTTTGGGCGGCATATGACTGGTTCCAGGGTCGCTACCTGCGGGCGTTCAGTGAGCATACGGCAGTGTTTTCCGGCGACACCCTGAGCCTGCCCGCCGAGCTGGCCGGGCCTGGCCATATTCGGCTGGTGCACTTTTGGGACCCGGCCTGCCCATGCAATGTCGGCAACCAGCAACACCTTTCAGAACTGATCGAGCATTACGCACCTCAAGGCGTGGAGTTCTATTCGTTGCAAAAGCCCGGGAGCCACGGCCAGTTACCCGCCAGCCTGGGCGCGATGAAACCCATCCAAAGCCTGCCCGGCGCCGAACACGTGCCCGCCAGCCCCGCCGTGGGCATTTGGGACCGCAGCGGCAAGCTCGCCTATTTCGGGCCGTACAGCGAAGGGCTGACGTGTAATTCGAGCAACAGCTTTATCGAACCTATCCTGCGGGCTCTCGAAGACGGGCGCCAAGTCAACGCGACCCACACCCTGGCGGTGGGCTGCTATTGTTCGTGGCCAAAAGGCTTGTAGTTCGCGGCCCCACTCATCGTAAGGAATCGTCATGAAGCGCGTCTTGCAGGTCCTCGCGGCTCTCATCGTGCTGGTCGCCCTTGGCGCCGGATGGTATGTCTACAGCAAGCAGCCGATCCGCCAGGGCACCGTGGCGCTGGCGCACCTGCAAGGCTCGGTCACTGTGCGCTATGACGACCGTGGCGTGCCGCATATCCGTGCTGAAAACGAGGCCGACCTGTACCGCGCCCTTGGCTATGTGCACGCCCAGGACCGGCTGTTCCAGATGGAGATCATGCGGCGCCTGTCCCGTGGCGAGCTGGCCGAAGTGCTGGGCCCCAAGCTGCTGGAGACCGACAAACTGTTCCGCAGCCTGCGCATTCGCGAACGGGCCTTGAGCTACGTGGAGCACATGGACCATGAGTCCGCGCCCTGGAAAGCCCTGCAAGCCTACCTGGACGGCGTGAACCAGTATCAGGACAGCCACGCCAGCCCCATGGAGTTCGACGTACTGGGCATTCCCAAGCGCCCGTTTACCCCCGAAGACACCATCAGCGTCGCCGGCTACCTGGCCTACAGCTTTGCCGCCGCGTTTCGTACCGAACCCTTGCTGACGTACGTACGCGATCAATTGGGCAACGATTACCTGAAAGTGTTCGACCTCGACTGGCAACCCAAGGGCGCCCTTAACCTGGCCGCCGGCGACTGGAAAGACCTCGGCGCCATCGCTCAGTTGAGCGAACAGGCCCTGGCCGAGAACGGCCTGCCACAGTTCGAAGGCAGCAACGCCTGGGCCATCAGCGGCAGCCGCACCAAGAGCGGCAAACCGCTGCTGGCGGGTGACCCGCATATTCGCTTCTCGGTGCCGTCGGTGTGGTACGAGGCGCAGTTGTCGGCGCCGGGCTTCGAGCTTTACGGTTATCACAATGCGCTGGTACCGGTGGCGTTCCTGGGCCACAACAAGGATTTCGGCTGGAGCCTGACCATGTTCCAGAACGATGACCTCGACCTGATCGCCGAGAAGGTCAACCCGGCCAACCCCAACCAGGTCTGGTACCACGACAAGTGGGTAGACATGACCAGCAGCGAGCAGCAGATTGCGGTCAAGGGCCAGGACCCGGTCACCCTCACCCTGCGCTCCTCGCCCCACGGCCCGATCATCAATGACGTGCTCGGCGAGAATGCCGGCAAGACGCCGATTGCCATGTGGTGGGCCTTCCTCAACACCGACAACCCGATCCTCGACGGCTTCTACCAGCTCAACCGCGCCGACACCCTGGCCAAGGCCCGTGCCGCAGCGGCCAAGGTGCAGGCGCCGGGCTTGAACATCGTATGGGCGAATGCCAAGGGCGATATCGGCTGGTGGGCGGCGGCGCAATTGCCGATCCGCCCGGCCGGGGTCAACCCGGGCTTTATCCTCGACGGCAGCACGGCCCAGGCGGACAAACTCGGCTTCTACCCGTTCAGCGCCAACCCCCAGGAAGAAAACCCGGCGCGGGGCTATGTGGTGTCCGCCAATGCCCAGCCGGCGTCACCCACCGGCATGCCGATCCCGGGTTATTACAACCTGGCCGACCGTGGCCAGCAGTTGAACGCGCAATTGAGCGACAACCGCGTGAAATGGGACGTGGACAACAGCCAGGCCTTGCAGCTGGGCACCACTACCGCCTACGGCCCACGGCTGTTGGCGCCACTGCTGCCGGTGCTGCGTGAAGTGGTCAAGGACCCGGCACAGTTGAAACTGGTAGAGCAGTTGGCTGCGTGGAAAGGCGATTACCCGCTCGACTCCACCACTGCCACGCTGTTCAACCAGTTCCTGTTCAACCTCACCGATGCGGCGTTTCACCCAAAGCTGGGGGATGCGATGTTCAAGACATTGCTCACCACCCGCGTGGTGGACGCCGCGTTGCCACGCCTGAGCGCCTCACCGGATTCTCCATGGTGGGACGGCCACCGCGCCGACACCGTCAAGCTCGCTTGGGACAACAGCCTGCAACACCTCAAGGCGACCTTCGGCGACGACCCGACGCAGTGGCAATGGGGCAAGGCCCACACCCTGACCCACGGCCACCCGCTGGGCTCGCAGAAGCCGTTGGACAAAATCGTCAACGTCGGCCCGTTTGCCGCTCCCGGCAGCCATGAAGTGCCCAACAACCAATCCGCACAGATCGGCCCGGCGCCGTGGCCGGTGACGTACGGCCCATCGACCCGGCGCCTGATCGACTTCGCCGACGCGGCCCATGCGCTGACCATCAACCCGGTCGGGCAGAGTGGTGTGCCGTTCGACAAGCACTACTCTGATCAGGCGCAGACGTATATCGAGGGCGGGTATGAGCAGGCGCACTTCAATGATGAGGAAGTGACGGCGAATACCCGTAGTACGTTGAAGCTATTGCCGGCCCGGACACCGCAATAGCTCAGAAGAAATGCCATACATGTGGGAGCTGGCTTGCCTGCGATAGCGGTGTGTCAGTCGATAGAAATGTTGACTGACACACCGCTATCGCAGGCAAGCCAGCTCCCACAGTTGATCTCCATCGTTGCGTCTATCGTGCTCAGAGCCGCCCCGGCGCCTCGCCGTAGGTTTCCTTGAATTTCTTGCTGAAGCCGCCTGGGACTGGTACCCCGCCTGGGCGGCAATATCCGTCAGGCTCAACCGCGACTGATGCAACAGGTTGAATGCCAACTCCATGCACAACTGCGTCACTTGCTGCCTACCGTGAAGAAAGCCTTTGGCGCGCTGGGCAAGAGCAGCCCGAAGATGGTCAAAGCCTACATGGCGCTGGGGGAAGCTGCCGAGGAAAACAACGTCTTCGATGCCAAGACCCGTGAGCTGATTTCCATCGCCGTGGCCATCACCACCCGCTGCGACGGTTGCATCGGCGTGCATGCCGACGCGGCAATCAAGGCTGGCGCCACCCGCGAAGAAGTGGCCGCGACGTTGGCCACGGCGATCTCGCTGAATGCCGGCGCGGCGTACATCTATTCGCTGCGTGCCCTTGAAGCCTATGACACGCTCAAACCGGCGCCGCAAAGTTAAGCCGCAATTGTTGCGGCGTCACGCCCAGCCGGCGGTTGAACACACTGCGCATGTGCTGGGCATCGCGAAAACCGCATTGATACGCCACAGTCTTGAGCGGTGCGCGGGTGCTTTCCAGCATCACCCGCGCTGCATCCACGCGAGCGCGCTCGACGAACTCCGCCGGGGTGATCTGCGCTTCCCGGGCAAATACCCGGGAGAAGTTGCGCGCGCTCATGTTGGCAGCCTTGGCCAGGTCAGCGATGGTCAGGTCGCCCGTCAGGTTGGCCAATACGTAGAGCTGCACCAGCGCCACCGCCGAGGTGGCTTCGGCGTGGGGTGTAAGGAACGGGCTGAACTGCGACTGCCCACCCGAACGCTGGGTAAATACAACCAGGCGCTTGGCCACGCTAAGGGCGACTTCCGGGCCATGGTCCTGTGCCAGCAGGTACAGCGACAGGTCGATACCCGCCGTTACCCCGGCCGAGGTATAGAGATTGCCGTCCTGTACGTAAAGGCGGTCGGCATCCACTTTGGTCGAGGGGCACAAACCGGCCAGGTCGGCAGCGTCGCCCCAATGAGTGGTGACAGTGCGCCCGTCCAGCAGCCCGGCGCGGGCGAGCATGAAGGCGCCGTTGCAGATGGAGCCGAAGCGTTTGGCTCGCGCACTGGCGTCCCGCAGCCATTGATTGAACACCGGGCCGAAATCCTCGAACGGCAATTGCGGCCCACCGGCCATCAACAGCAAATCGTAAGGCTCGAGGGCTTCGCTGAAATGCCGGTGCGCCTGCAACGACAAGCCGTTGGAGCAGGCCATGTTGCCGTGGCCCAGGCCAATCACTTCCAACTGGTAATGCTTCTCGGGCGGCAGAAAACGGTTGGCCTCGCAGAACACATCCAGGGGCCCGGTCACGTCCAGTGACTGGACGCCGGGGAAGATCAGGATGGCGACGGTTTTGCCCATGAGCAGGAACACCTTTTTCAACTGAATAAACACAAACCCTGTAGGAGCTGGCTTGCCGGCGATGCAAACACCTCGGTGTAACAGGTATTCCGAGGTGATGCTATCGCAGGCAAGCCAGCTCCTACAGTTGATCGCGTATGGCCTTGGCACGATGTGACGGCACATTGGCCGGGATCGTACCCTCGCCGCGATGGCCCCTTCGCGGGCGCGCGACCAGACTGGACTCATCGGCGCCAACCCGGCGCTTTCTTGAGGATAACGACCATGAGCACCACCATCGCCGGCATCAAGATCCCGGACAGCGCCCTGGCCAAGGCCACCACCGAATACATCCGCGACATCGAATCCGACCTGCTCTACCACCACTCCCGCCGGGTGTTCCTGTTCGGCGCCTTGAGCGGTGAGCGCCAGCAGTTGGCCTATAACCCGGAGTTGCTGTACGTCGGCGCGATGTTCCACGACCTGGGCCTGGTGGAAGGTCACCGCAGTGATGACGAGCGTTTTGAAGTGGACGGCGCCAACGCGGCGGCGGACTTCCTCAAGCCATACGGGTTGAGCGATGACGATATCGAGCAGGTGTGGTTGTCCATCGCCCTGCACACCACGCCAGGTGTGCCCAAGCATCTGCGTCCGACCGTGGCGCTGGTGACGGCGGGCGTGGAAATGGACGTGCTGGGCATGGAGTACGCGGCGTTCAGCAGCGTGCAGCGCGAGGCTGTGGTGCATGCGCATCCACGCGGTGAAGGGTTCAAGGAATGCATCATCTGCGCGTTTGCCGACGGCTTGCGCCATCGTCCGCAGACCACGTTTGGCAACGTGAAGACCGATGTACTGGTGGATCAGGAGCCTGGGTTCAAGCCGATGAACTTCGTCGAGGTGATTCGCAAGTCGCCTTGGAACGCATAGCTGACTTGAAATGCAATCAACTGTGGGAGCGGGCTTGCCTGCGATAGCGGTGTATCAGTCAACACATCAGTCAACTGTCACACCGCTATCGCAGGCAAGCCAGCTCCCACATTTTTTGAGCCGGTTCCGTCAGTTAGACCGGTGCGGGGGCGCGACGCGCGTCCGCTGGTTTCCCCCAGCCATCGGCTGCCGCTTCTTCAATCGCCTGCTGGATCGCTTTCTTGCGCATCTCTTCCGCACGACGGCTGAAGAACCACACCAGGAACGTCACGATCGACACCGCCAACAGAATCAGGCTGGCCACAGCGTTGATCTCGGGTTTAACCCCCAGACGCACTGCCGAGAACACTTCCATCGGCAACGTGGTCGAGCCCGGGCCCGACACGAAGCTGGCCAATACCAGGTCGTCCAGCGACAGCGCGAACGACATCATGCCGCCCGCCGCCAATGACGGCGCGATCATCGGGATGGTGATCAGGAAGAACACCTTCCATGGCCGTGCACCCAGGTCCATGGCCGCTTCTTCAATCGACAGGTCCAACTCACGCAAGCGCGCCGACACCACCACCGCCACATACGCCGAACAGAACGTGGTGTGGGCAATCCAGATGGTGACCAGGCCACGTTCCTGCGGCCAGCCGATCATCTGCGCCATGGCCACGAACAGCAGCAACAGCGACAGGCCGGTAATCACCTCCGGCATCACCAGCGGCGCCGTCACCAGGCCGCCGAACAGCGTGCGGCCCTTGAACTGGCTGATACGCGTCAGCACAAATGCCGCCAACGTACCCAGCGCCACCGCCGCAATCGCCGTGTAGCAGGCAATTTCCAGGGAGCGACCGACCGAGCCCATCAGTTGGGTGTTGTCCAACAGGCCGACGTACCACTTCACCGACCAACCACCCCACACCGTCACCAGTTTGGATTCGTTGAACGAGTAGATCACCAGGATCAGCATCGGCAGGTAGATGAACAACAACCCCGCCACCAGCATGAAGCTTGAAAACCTGACGCGCTTCATATCTTGCCCTCCATCTCTTTGGCTTGGCTGCGGTTGAACAGGATGATCGGCACGATCAAGATCGCCAGCATCACCACCGCCAGGGCAGATGCCACCGGCCAGTCACGGTTGTTGAAGAATTCTTGCCACAACACTTTACCGATCATCAGGGTTTCCGGGCCGCCGAGCAGTTCCGGGATCACGAACTCGCCCACCACCGGGATAAACACCAGCATGCAGCCGGCGATGATGCCGTTCTTGGACAGCGGCACGGTGATTTTCCAGAAGCTGTTGAAGGTGCTCGAACCCAGGTCCGATGCGGCTTCCAGCAGGCTCTGGTCGTGTTTCACCAGGTTGGCGTACAGCGGCAGGATCATGAACGGCAGGTAGGAATAGACCACGCCGATATACACCGCGATGTTGGTGTTGAGGATCTGCAGCGGCTCGTTGATCAGCCCGATGGACATCAAGAAGCCGTTGAGCAAACCGTTGTTGCTGAGGATGCCCATCCACGCATAGACGCGGATCAGGATCGCGGTCCAGGTCGGCATCATGATCAACAGCACCAGCACGGTCTGCATTTCCTTGCGCGCACTGGCAATCGCGTAGGCCATCGGGTAGCCGATCAGCAAACAGAGGATGGTGCTGAAAAACGCCATCTTCAGCGAGCCCAGGTACGCCGCGATGTACAACTCGTCATCGCCCAGCATCCCGTAGTTGGCCAGGTTCAGCACCAACTGCAGTTTCTGTTCAACGAAGGTGTAGATCTCGGTGTACGGCGGGATCGCCACGTCGGCTTCGGCAAAGCTGATCTTCAGGACGATGAAGAACGGCAGCATGAAGAACAGGAACAGCCAGAGGAAAGGGATCCCGATGACCACATGCCGGCCACCGGGGGTTATTCGTTGCAGCTGGCGTTTGAACTTCTTCATGTTCATGAGCGAAGTACCACGCCGCTGTCGTCTTCCCACCACACGTACACCTGGTCACCCCAGGTCGGGCGCTGGCCACGGCGCTCGGCGTTGGCCACGAACGATTGCACCAGCTTGCCGCTCGGCAATTCGACGTAGAACACCGAGTGCCCGCCCAGGTAGGCGATGTCGTGCACCTTGCCGCTGGACCAGTTGTGCTCGCAGGTCGGCATTTCGCTGGTCACCAGCAGCTTTTCAGGGCGAATGGCGTAGGTCACCGACTTATCTTCCACCGAGGTGGCGATGCCGTGACCGACGTAGATGTTGCGGTCCAGGTCCGGGCACTTGAGTACCGCATGGCCTTCGGCGTCATCCACCACCTGGGTTTCGAAGATATTGACGTTGCCGATGAACTCGCACACCAGGCGGCTGGTAGGCGTTTCGTAGATGTCGATCGGGCTGCCTATCTGGGCGATCCAGCCCAGGTGCATGATCGCGATACGCTCGGCCATGGTCATGGCCTCTTCCTGGTCGTGGGTCACCATCACGCAGGTCACACCTACGCGCTCGATGATCTCAACCAGCTCCAGCTGCATCTGCGAACGCAGCTTCTTGTCCAATGCGCCCATCGGCTCATCGAGCAGCAGCAGTTTCGGACGCTTGGCCAGGGAACGCGCCAACGCCACCCGCTGGCGTTGACCGCCGGACAATTGGTGCGGCTTGCGCTTGGCGTACTGGCTCATCTGCACCAGCTTGAGCATCTCGGCCACGCGGGCGTCGACTTCAGATTTGGGAATCTTGTCCTGTTGCAGGCCAAACGCGATGTTCTGGGCCACGGTCATGTGGGGGAACAGGGCGTAGGACTGGAACATCATGTTGATCGGCCGCTCGTACGGCGGCATGTCGGTGATGTCCACACCGTCGAGGTAAATGCGTCCTTCCGTTGGGCGCTCGAAGCCTGCGAGCATGCGCAGCAAGGTGGATTTGCCCGAACCCGATCCGCCGAGCAAGGCGAAGATCTCGCCTTTCTTGATTTCCAGGGACACATCGTCCACGGCGATCGTCTCGTCGAACTTCTTCGTGACCCGGTCGATTTTGACCAGCACCTTTTTCGGTGTCTGGTCGCCCTCGAGGGCTTTCTTATAGGCGCCGGAGGCAACTGCCATTTACGAAACTCCCAGAAAAAAAAGAGTGCAGCTCACCCAATACGGGCGAGCCCAGGATAATTTGAGCGTTAAGCCTTACTTGCCCGTCTTGACCTTGGTCCAGCTACGGGTCATCAAACGTTGCACTTTCGGGGGTAGCTCGAAGTTGACAAAAGTCCGGTCGAGAACCGCCTGCGGTGGGTAAACCGCTTCGTCAGTGCGTATCGATTGCTCCATCAGTTTGTCCGCCCCTGGGTTAGGGTTGGCGTAACCGACGTAATCACTGACCTGAGCGATCACCTCAGGTTTCAGTAAATAGTTGATGAAGGCGAGAGCCTCTTTGACGTTGGTGGCATCTTTGGGGATGGCCAGCACGTCGAACCACAGGTTGCCGCCTTCCTTGGGAATCACGTAGGCGATGTTCACGCCTTTACCCGCCTCGGCCGCGCGGGCCTTGGCCTGGAATACATCACCGGAGAAGCCTGCCGCCACACAGATGTTGCCGTTGGCCAGGTCGGAGATGTATTTGGAAGAATGGAAGTAGGTCACGTAAGGACGCACTTTCAGGAGTTTTTCTTCAGCCTTCTTGTAGTCTTCAGGGTTGGTGCTGTTGGGATTGAGGCCCATGTAGTTGAGGACTGCCGGCAGCATTTCATCCGCCGAGTCCATGAACGACACGCCGCAACTCGCCAGCTTCTTCATGTTTTCCGGCTCGAACAGCACGGCCCAGGAATCGATCTTGTCGACGCCCAGCACTTCCTTGACCTTGTCGACGTTGTATCCAATGCCGTTGGTGCCCCACAGGTACGGCACGGCGTACTGGTTGCCGGGGTCGTTCTTTTCCAGGCGTTTGAGCAGCGCCGGGTCGAGATTGGCGTAGTTACTTAGTTGCGACTTGTCGATTTTCTGGAACGCCCCGGCCTTGATCTGCTTGCCGAGGAAATGGTTGGACGGCACCACCACGTCGTAACCGGTACGACCGGCGAGCAACTTGCCTTCCAGGGTTTCGTTGGAGTCGAACACGTCGTAGACCGGCTTGATGCCGGTGGCCTTTTCAAAGTTGGCCAGGGTGTCGGGGCCGATGTAGTCCGACCAGTTATAAATATGCACAGTCGGTGCGGCCTGCACGCTGACAGCCAGCGTGATACCTGCGCCCACCAGCAAGGCTTTGCGAAATAAAGAAATTGGCAAGTGGAGGTCCTCTTAAATAGTTGGGCCCGAAGTTGTTGCCCGGCAACAAAACCGGCGCGCAACTTACCCTCGATAAACCGATCCGGCAAAACTTTCTGTCATTTAAGTGTTTCGCTAACCACCGCGCGCATCGCGGCAGTTAGCAAAACAGGTATCAAAGCGGCTTACTTGCCCGATTTGATCTTGGTCCAGCTGCGGGTCATTTCCCGCTGGGTAGCCGCCGGCAAGTCAGCAATGGCATACAACTTGGCTTGCACGTCCGCTGGCGGATAAATGCCTGGGTCGCTGGTGATGTCTTTGTCGACCAGCGCGGTGGCCTTCTCGTTACCGTTCGGGAAACGTACGCTGTTGGTAATGCTGGCCATGACTTCCGGCTTGAGCAGGTAGTTCATGAATTTGTAGGCGGCGTCGACGTTTTCGGCATCTTTAGGGATGGCGACCATGTCATAGAAGCTGCCGGCACCTTCTTTGGGAATGTCGTAGGCAACCTTGACCTTGCCACCGGCTTCAGCCGCGCGGGACTTGGCCTGTTGCACGTCACCCGAGTAACCCACGGCTACGCAGATGTTGCCGTTGGCCAGGTCGGAAATGTACTTGGAGGAGTGGAAGTAACCGATCGAAGGACGCAGTTTGAGGAACAGCGCCTCGGCTTGCTTGAGGTCCTCTTTCTTCTGGGTGTCGGTCGGCAGGCCCAGGTAGTGCAGCGCCACCGGCAGCATTTCGGTTGGCGAATCGAGGAAGCTCACGCCGCAGCTTTTCAGCTTGGCGAGGTTTTCCGGCTTGAGGATGACATCCCACGAGTCGATCTTGTCGATGCCCAGTGCGGCCTTGACCTTCTCGGGGTTGTAGCCGATACCAATCGAGCCCCACATGTACGGGAAGGCGTGCTTGTTGTCCGGGTCGCTGATGGACACGGCTTTAAGCAGGGATTTGTTCAGGTTGTCGTAGTTCGACAGTTTGGACTTGTCCAGCTCCTGGTAAACACCGGCCTTGATCTGCTTGGCGAGGAAGTTGTTCGACGGCACGACGATGTCGTAGCCGGACTTGCCTGCCAGCAACTTGGCTTCCAGGGTTTCGTTGGAGTCGAATACGTCATAGACCACCTTGATCCCGGACTCTTTTTCAAAGTTCGCGATGGTGTCCGGTGCGATGTAGTCGGACCAGTTATAAACGTGCAGCACTTTATCGTCGGCGTGCGCCGCGCCTGCCATGGCCCCCATCAGGGACAAGGCCAGGAGGGTCTTGCCAGCGTTCTTCAAACCTAATGCCTTCATTCGGTCATGCTCCAATTTTTTCTTTTTTGGGCCACGTTCGTTCTTTAAGTACAACGTGTTTCGCAGCCCGTCTAAGGGCAACAAAACAGGGCGACAGTCTGGCAAGTTCAAGGGCCGGCTTTCAACCAAAGCACTCTTTTATAAATGCCTTTTAATCACTTCTCAGACGCAGCACCCGAAGGCGCCGCGTTCTGAGCCTAGCATTTAGCCCTGCAAAGCCGCCAAAGTCAGGTCCAGGCAGTGCCGCGCCTTGGTCACCAACTCGTCAATCTCGGCCTTGCTGATCACCAGCGGCGGCGAAATGATCATGGTGTCGCCCACGGCGCGCATGATCAGTCCATTCTCGAAGCAGAACGTGCGGCAGATCATGCCGGCGCCACGGCCTTCGTAACGCTTGCGCGTTGCCTTGTCCTGAACCAGCTCGATCGCACCGAGCATGCCCACACCGCGAACTTCGCCCACCAACGGGTGATCTGCCAGTTCCCTCAGACGCTTTTGCAAATAGGGTGCCGTTTCGTCGTGAACACGCTTAATAATTTGTTCATCGCGCATGATGCGGATGTTTTCCAGGGCTACCGCCGCCGCCACCGGGTGGCCGGAATAGGTGAAGCCGTGGTTGAAATCGCCGCCTTCGTTGAGCACCGCAACCACTTCGTCGCGCACGATCAGGCCGCCCATCGGGATGTAGCCGGAGGTCAGGCCCTTGGCGATGGTCATCATGTCGGGCTTGAGGTCGTAGAAATCGCTGCCGAACCATTCGCCGGTACGGCCAAAACCGCAGATCACTTCATCGGCGACGAACAGGATGTCGTACTTGGCGAGGATTTCCTTAATGCGCGGCCAGTAACTGGCGGGCGGCACGATCACGCCACCGGCACCCTGGATCGGCTCGGCAATAAAGGCACCGACGTTGTCCACGCCCAGTTCCAGAATCTTCGCTTCCAGCTGGTTGGCCGCCCACACGCCGAATTCTTCCGGGCTCATGTCGCCGCCCTCGCCGAACCAATACGGTTGAGCGATGTGGACGATGCCCGGGATCGGCAAGTCGCCCTGTTCATGCATGTAGGTCATGCCGCCCAGGCTGGCGCCGGCCACGGTTGAACCGTGGTAGCCGTTCTTGCGGCTGATGATGGTTTTCTTGTTCGGCTGGCCTTTGATCGCCCAGTAGTGGCGGACCATACGCAGCATGGTGTCGTTGCCTTCAGACCCGGAGCCGGTGAAGAACACGTGGTTCATGCCTTGCGGGGCGATATCGGAGATGGCTTTGGCCAGTTCCAGCACCGGTGGGTGGGCGGTCTGGAAGAACAGGTTGTAGTAAGGCAGTTCTTTCATCTGCTTGGCGGCGGCGTCAGCCAGTTCATCGCGACCGTAACCGATCGCCACGCACCACAGGCCGGCCATGCCGTCGAGAATCTTGTTGCCTTCGCTGTCCCACAGGTAAACGCCGTGGGCTTTGGTGATGATCCGTGGGCCTTTCTCTTTCAATTGCTTGAAGTCGCTGAACGGCGCCAGGTGGTGATCGCTGCTCAAGGCTTGCCATTCACGGGTTTGCGGGTTGTTGCTGGACATACCAATCTCCTAGATGTTTCAGGTGAGGACGCGCCGTTTGAAGGGCGCGCCCGGCGCATCAGACGGCGAAGAGCAGGAATTCCCGCTCCCACGAACTGATCACGCGCTTGAAGTTTTCATGCTCGGCCCGCTTGACCGCGACGTAGCCTGTGATGAATTTTTGACCCAGGTATTTCTCGATGGTCTTGCTGTTTTCCATGCGTTCCAGGGCGTCTTCGATGGTCAGCGGCAAGCGCAGGTTGCGGCGCTCGTAACCACGCCCCACCACTGGCGCGCTTGGGCTGATGCCTTCGACCATGCCGATGTAGCCACACAACAAACTGGCGGCAATTGCCAGGTACGGGTTGGCGTCGGCGCCCGGCAGGCGGTTTTCCACCCGGCGGTTCTGTGGGCCGGCGTCCGGAACCCGCAGGCCAACGGTGCGGTTTTCTTCGCCCCACTCCACGTTTACCGGCGCCGAAGTGTCGGGCAGGAAGCGGCGGAACGAGTTGACGTTGGGCGCGAACAGCGGCAATAGCTCGGGGATGAATTTCTGCAGGCCACCGATGTGGTGCAGGAACAGCTCGCTCTTGGTCCCGTCTTCATTGGAGAACACGTTCTTGCCGGTGGCGATGTCGATGATGCTCTGGTGCAGGTGCATCGCGCTGCCGGGCTCGCCGGTCATGGGCTTGGCCATGAAGGTGGCCGCCACGTTGTGCTTGAGCGCCGCTTCGCGCATGGTGCGCTTGAACACCAGGATCTGGTCGGCCAGGGACAGTGCGTCGCCGTGACGGAAGTTGATTTCCATCTGCGCCGTGCCGTCCTCGTGGATCAGCGTGTCGAGGTCCAGCTCCTGCAGCTCGCACCAGTCGTAGACGTCTTCGAACAACGGGTCGAACTCGTTGGCCGCTTCGATAGAGAAAGACTGGCGGCCGGTTTCCGGGCGACCGGAGCGGCCGATCGGCGGTTGCAGCGGGAAGTCCGGGTCTTCGCAGCGTTTGGTCAGGTAGAACTCCATCTCCGGCGCCACGATGGGCTGCCAGCCTTTATCGGCGTAGAGCTTGAGGACTTTCTTGAGCACGTTGCGCGGCGACAGCTCGATCGGGTTGCCTTGCTTGTCGTAGGTGTCGTGGATCACCTGGGCCGTAGGCTCTATGGCCCAAGGCACGAGGAATACCGCGTTCTCGTCCGGGCGGCAGATCATGTCGATGTCGGCCGGGTCGAGCAATTCGTAATAGATGTCGTCTTCGACATAGTCGCCGGTCACGGTCTGCAACAGAACGCTCTCGGGCAGGCGCATGCCTTTTTCGGCGATGAACTTGTTGGTCGGCGAAATTTTGCCCCGGGTGATGCCCGTGAGGTCGCCAATCATGCATTCGACTTCTGTGATCTTGTGGTCTTTCAACCAATCGGTGAGCTGGTCGAGGTTGTTACTCATAAATGCCTCTGGGCTGTGTTTCCTGACATCCATTAAAGGTCAGGCGTAAGTTGACGCAGCATCCGCGTCGCGTTGCATCACCCGCGTTCGACAGGCATTGCCAAATGCCTGGAAGATCGCGAGGTAGTGCGGGTTAGAGCTTACCTGCCATTCGGGGTGCCATTGCACTCCTAAAGCAAAAGCCTTGCCCGCGGGTACCGAAAAGCCTTCGATCAAGCCATCTGGCGCGGTGGCCTCGACCTGAAAGCCGGGCGCCAGGCGATCAATGCCCTGTGAATGAATCGAGTTGACCTGGATCGTCGGCGGCAAGCCCAGGCTTGCCAATACCCCATTCGGGGAGAGGGTGACCGGATGGGCCGGGCCGTACTGGATTGCCAGCGGCTGGGTGTCGTCTTCGCGGTGATCCATCATGCCCGGCACTTCGTGAACCTTCTGGTGCAGGCTGCCGCCAAACGCCACGTTCATTTCCTGAAAGCCACGGCAAATCCCCAGCACCGGAACGCCGGCTGCAATGGCGGCGCGCAGCAACGGCAGGGTGGTTTGGTCGCGTGCAGAATCATGAGCAGTCCCGGGCGTACTGGCCGGGCCGTCGTAGTGAAAGGGTTCGATATTGGAAGGTGAGCCGGTAAAAAGAATACCGTCCAGGCCGTCAAGAATATTGGCCGGGTCGAGCAAATCCGCCAGGGACGGAATAATCAACGGCAAGCCCTTGGCAGCGGTGGCCACTGCACGGACGTATTTGTCGCCACTGATGTGATAAGCATGCAGACCGACCTGTTTGGAGCAGGCGGTGACGCCGATTAACGGCAGGCGAGACATGAAGCACCCCGGTATTATTGCTGTTATGGGTTTGAATCGAGCTTAGCCTTGTTCATTTTTTTACACAACACCCCCGTAAAAAATACAACACGGCCCGCTCAAACGTGCTGGTTCCAAGAGCACCAATCCCAAAAAATTGCCCCAAAAAGCCCCAAAAAAGCCCTCGTGGCGCTTTTTTAGGGCAAAAAAGGCCTCGCTTGACTTCGGCATGCCGTTCGGGTTGACTGAAACCCGAAGAGATCAATGATTGATATTTTTAACAACAAAGGTGTTGCATCATGTCGGTACCCCCGCGTGCCGTTCAGCTTAACGAAGCGAACGCGTTCCTTAAGGATCATCCTGAGGTTCTGTACGTAGACCTTCTAATTGCGGATATGAATGGTGTGGTGCGCGGCAAGCGCATCGAACGCACCAGCCTCCACAAGGTTTACGAGAAGGGCATTAACCTGCCTGCCTCTCTATTTGCCCTGGATATCAATGGCTCAACGGTGGAAAGCACCGGCCTGGGTCTGGACATCGGTGATGCTGACCGAATCTGTTATCCAATCCCCGACACCCTGTGCAATGAACCCTGGCAGAAGCGCCCAACCGCGCAATTGCTGATGACCATGCACGAACTCGAAGGTGAACCTTTCTTCGCCGATCCTCGCGAAGTACTCCGCCAAGTTGTAAGCAAATTTGACGACCTCGGTCTGACCATCTGCGCCGCATTCGAGCTGGAGTTCTACCTGATCGACCAGGAGAACGTGAATGGCCGGCCACAACCGCCCCGCTCGCCGATCTCCGGCAAACGCCCGCACTCGACCCAGGTCTACCTGATCGACGACCTCGACGAATACGTCGACTGCCTCCAGGACATTCTGGAAGGTGCAAAAGAGCAAGGCATCCCTGCCGACGCCATCGTCAAGGAAAGTGCCCCGGCGCAGTTCGAAGTGAACCTGCACCACGTTGCCGACCCGATAAAGGCCTGCGACTACGCGGTACTGCTCAAGCGCCTGATCAAGAACATCGCCTACGACCATGAGATGGACACCACCTTCATGGCCAAGCCTTACCCGGGCCAGGCAGGCAACGGCTTACACGTGCACATTTCGATCCTGGACAAGGACGGCAAGAACATCTTTGCCAGCGAGGATCCCGAGCAGAACGCCGCATTGCGTCACGCGATCGGCGGTGTGCTGGAGACCCTACCCGCCCAAATGGCGTTCCTGTGCCCTAACGTCAACTCCTACCGTCGTTTCGGCGCACAGTTCTACGTGCCGAACTCGCCGTGCTGGGGTTTGGACAACCGCACCGTGGCGATTCGCGTACCGACCGGCTCGTCCGACGCCGTACGTATCGAACACCGTGTGGCCGGCGCCGATGCCAACCCTTACCTGCTGATGGCTTCGGTATTGGCAGGCGTGCATCACGGCCTGACCAACAAGATCGAGCCTGGCGCACCGGTGGAAGGCAACAGCTACGAGCAGAACGAACAGAGCCTGCCGAACAACCTGCGTGATGCACTGCGCGAGTTGGACGACAGCGAGGTGATGGCCAGGTACATCGATCCTAAATACATCGATATCTTCGTCGCCTGTAAGGAAAGTGAGCTGGAAGAGTTCGAACACTCCATCTCCGACCTTGAGTACAACTGGTACCTGCATACCGTGTAAGCGGTTGTGGTGAGCGGGATTTTTGTGGTGAGCGGGCTTTTGTGGTGAGTGGGGCTTTTGTGGTGAGCGGGCTTGCCCCGCGCTGGGCTGCGCAGCAGCCCTGAAACCTGCTACCCCGTTGTATCTGAAAAAACGGTGATCCCCGTGGGGCTGCTTCGCAGCCCAGCGCGGGGCAAGCCCGCTCACCACAAAAGCCCACTCATCCCAAAAGCCCACTCATCCCAAAAGCCCACTCACCACAAAGCCCGCTGACCACAAAAGCCCCGCTGACCACACCCCTCTGTTCGACAGGTTCGCCACAAAACCCCTGCTCCACAGGTATGGATCATGTTCGCGCTCTGCGTACAATGCTTGCTGCCTTGTAGGAGACTTTCATGACAACCCGCCCCGCCGCCCCTCGCAAACCCCGCGCCCGCAGCCAGGCCCGGATCGATGCGATTCTCGACGCCGCCCGCACCTTGCTGGCCGCCGAAGGCGTGGCCAGCTTGTCGATCTACAGCGTGGCCGAACGGGCGCAGATCCCGCCGTCATCGGTGTACCACTTCTTCGCCAGCGTGCCGGCCTTGCTGGAGGCGCTGACCGCCGACGTCCATGCTGCGTTTCGCGCGGCCATTCAAGCGCCCATCGACCATGAGTCACTCAAGCACTGGCGCGACCTGTCGGGCGTGGTAGAGCAGCGCATGCTCACGATCTACAGCGACGATGCCGCCGCCCGGCAATTGATCCTGGCCCAGCATGGGTTGACCGAAGTGACACAAGCCGACCGCCAGCACGACCTGGAGCTGGGAAACCTGATGTATGAAGTGTTCAACCGGCACTTCGAGCTGCCGAGCCTGCCCGCCGATGTCGACGTGTTTGCCCTGGCGCTGGAACTGAGCGACCGCGTTTACGCGCGCTCGGTGCATCAGCACGGGCAGATCACCCCGCGCATGGCCGAGGAAGGCATGCGGGTGTTTGATGCGTATGTGGGGCTTTATCTGCCGGCGTTCTTGCCCAAGCGGGTGGTCACTGCCTGATTGATGTGTTGCCCACAAAGGCCTTATCGCAGGCAAGCCAGCTCCCACATTTGACTGCGTTCACAGATCAAAATGTGGGAGCTGGCTTGCCCGCGATGCTGGTTTCAAGAACGCCAATCACAACTTGGCGATCGACACCTCGGTGGATTTAACAAAGGCAATCACTTCGCTGCCGATCACCAGCTCCAGCTCTTTTACCGAGCGAGTTGTGATTACCGAGGTAACGATGCCGGACGCAGTCTGTACGTCGATTTCCGAGAGCACGTCGCCTTCGACGATTTCCTTGATGGTGCCTTTGAACTGGTTACGCACGTTGATGGCTTTAATAGTCATGGTCGTTCTTCCTGTGTAAGACAAGTGAGTTATTGAGCCCAACGCAATTGCGTAGGCAGCGGTGAAACAGGTTCGGGTTCCGGCGGGGTGCCGGGCAGCGACAACACACGGTTAAGCACTTCGGTTTCCAGCGCCGCCAGGCGGTGGGAGCCGCGCACCCGCGGGCGGGCGAGTTCCACGTGCAGGTCGAGGCCGATTTCGCCGTCTTCGATCAGGATCACCCGGTCGGCAATGGCCACGGCTTCGCTGACGTCGTGGGTCACCAGCAACACGGTGAAGCCGTGCTTGCGCCAGAGGCTCTCGATCAATTGCTGCATCTCGATCCGGGTCAGGGCATCCAGCGCGCCCAGCGGCTCGTCCAGCAGCAACAGGCGTGGTTGGTGAATCAAGGCACGGGCCAGGGCCACGCGCTGCTTCTGGCCACCGGACAACGCCGCCGGCCACTCGTTGGCACGCTCGGCCAGGCCGACCGCTTCCAGCGCTTCCAATGCTTTGGGGCGCCAGTTGCCCTTCAGGCCCAGCCCCACGTTGTCGATGATCTTTTTCCACGGCAGCAAGCGCGCTTCCTGGAACATCAACCGCGTGTCTTCAATCGCCTCGGTCAACGGCGCGGAACCGGCGAGCAATTCGCCGCCGCTGGCTTTATCCAGCCCCGCCAGCAGACGCAGCAAGGTGCTTTTGCCGCAGCCACTACGGCCTACCACCGCAACGAATTGCCCGGCGGGAATGTGCAGGTCGATGCCCTTGAGTACTTCCCGCGCGCCGAAAGCCTTGCGCAACTTGCGTACCGCCAGGGGAATGCCCCGCAGCAGGTGTGGAGGTTGTTGAGCGGTCATGCCGCACCTCCTTTATTCACTTGATAGGCCGGGTGCCAGCGCAACCACACACGCTCCAGGCCACGCGCCGCCAGGTCTGCCAGTTTGCCGAGCACGGCGTACAGCACGATCGCCAGTACCACCACGTCGGTCTGCAGGAATTCCCGGGCGTTCATCGCCAGGTAGCCGATGCCGGAACTGGCGGAGATGGTTTCCGCAACGATCAACGTCAACCACATAAAGCCCAACGCAAAACGCACGCCGACAAGAATCGACGGCAAGGCGCCCGGCAAAATCACCTGGCGAAACAGGCTGAAGCCGGACAAGCCATAACTGCGGGCCATTTCCACCAGCGCCGGGTCGACGTTGCGGATGCCGTGGTAGGTATTGAGGTAGATCGGGAACAGCGTACCGAGGGCGACCAGGAATATCTTCGCCGTCTCGTCGATGCCGAACCACAGGATCACCAGCGGAATCAGCGCCAGGTGCGGCACGTTGCGAATCATCTGCACCGAGCTGTCCAGCAGGCGTTCACCCCAGGTCGACAGGCCGGTGATAAAGCCCAATGCCAGGCCGATGCTGCCGCCGATCACAAAACCCAGGCCCGCACGCCAGCCACTGATCGCCAGGTGCGTCCAGATTTCGCCACTGCGCACCAGGCTCACACCTGCTTCGATCACGGCGCTGGGCGCCGGCAGAATGCGCGTCGACAACCAACCGGCCGACACCGACAGCTGCCATACCGCCAGCAACAGGATCGGCAGCACCCAGGGCGCCAATCGATGACTTAGTTTTTCAAGGTTCATGGCGGCGCCTCAGCTCTGGGACGCAGCTTTGGGAAGGATGTCGTTGGCGACCATCTCGCCAAACGGGCTGACGTAACCGGCGCCTTTGGGCAACTCGGGACGTTCGATGTCCAAGTGCGGGAACAGCAGCTCGGCCACGCGATACGACTCTTCCAGGTGTGGGTAACCGGAGAAGATAAAGGTGTCGATACCCAGGTCAGCGTATTCCTTGACGCGTGCAGCCACGGTTGGGCCATCGCCTACCAGGGCAGTGCCGGCACCACCGCGTACCAGGCCGACGCCGGCCCACAGGTTGGGGCTGACTTCCAGGTTGTCGCGGCTGCCGCCATGCAAGGCGGCCATGCGTTGCTGGCCCACGGAGTCGAAGCGCGACAGCGAGGCCTGGGCACGGGCGATGGTTTCATCGTCTACGTGGGAGATCAGTTTGTCGGCGGCCTGCCAGGCTTCGGCGTTGGTTTCACGCACGATCACATGCAGGCGAATGCCGAAGCGCAAGGTGCGCCCGAGCTTGGCGGCCTTGGCCCGAACCTGTGCGATCTTTTCTGCCACGGCTGCCGGTGGCTCGCCCCAGGTCAGAACCATTTCCACTTGTTCGGCTGCCAGGTCCTGGGCCGCTTCGGAGGAGCCACCAAAATACAGTGGCGGACGCGGCTGCTGGATCGGCGGGTAGAGCAGCTTGGCGCCTTTGACACTGATGTGCTGGCCGTCATAGTCGACGGTTTCGCCTTCCAGCACGCGGCGCCAGATGCGAGTGAATTCCACCGACGCCTGGTAACGCTCTTCATGGCTGAGGAACAAACCGTCGCCGGCCAATTCTTCCGGGTCACCACCGGTGACCAGGTTGAACAACGCCCGGCCGCCAGACAGACGATCCAGGGTTGCTGCCTGACGCGCAGCCACCGTCGGGGAAATGATCCCGGGGCGCAGCGCAACAAGGAATTTCAGGCGTTGGGTCACCGGGATCAGCGACGCCGCCACCAGCCAAGAGTCTTCGCAGGAGCGCCCGGTGGGGATCAGCACCCCACCGAAGCCGAGGCGATCTGCCGCCTGGGCCACTTGCTGTAAATAACCGTGATCAACGGCGCGAGCGCCTTCGGCGGTGCCAAGGTAATGGCCGTCGCCGTGGGTAGGCAGAAACCAGAAAATATTGAGGCTCATGGAGTTGTCTCCTGAAGAAGTCGGATTACGGCGCTTTGGCAACGGCGGCGGGTGGCGTCCAGATCACGTCCTTGATGTTCAAGGGCTTGGGGATCAATTTGAGTTGGTAGAAGCTGTCGGCGATTTTCTGTTGCGCGGCGACCACGTCCGGGGTCAGGAACAACGCGCCGTAGCCCTGGCGTTTGACCGAGGTCAGGGTGATGTCAGCCGGCAGGCCCAGCAGCGGTGCGACTTGTTCGGTGACTTGTTCCGGGTTGGCCTTGGACCACTCGCCCACGGCGCGCACTTCTTCCACCAATGCCTTGATCACTTCAGGGTGTTTTTCGGCGTACGGCTTGGTAGCCAGGTAGAACTGATGGTTGTCGGCGATGCCGGTGCCGTCACGCAGAGTGCGCGCTTGCAGCTGTTTCTCGGCGGCAGCCTGGTACGGGTCCCAGATCACCCAGGCATCGACGCTGCCACGCTCGAACGCGGCGCGGGCATCGGCGGGCGGCAGGAACACGGTCTGCACGTCGGTGTATTTCAGGCCGGCATTTTCCAGGGCGCGCACCAGCAGGTAGTGCACGTTGGAGCCTTTGTTGAGGACGACTTTTTTGCCTTTAAGGTCTTGCACGGATTTGATCGGCGAATCTTTCGGCACCAGGATTGCTTCACTGGTCGGCGCCGGTGGCTCGTAGGCGACGTAGAGCAAATCGGCACCGGCAGCCTGGGCGAAGACTGGCGGGGTTTCACCCGTCACGCCGAAGTCGATGGAGCCGACGTTCAGTCCTTCCAGCAGCTGCGGGCCGCCGGGAAACTCGGTCCACTGCACTTGCACGCCCTGCTCGGCCAGGCGCTTTTCCAGCGAGCCCTTGGCCTTGAGCAGCACCAGGGTGCCGTATTTCTGATAGCCGATCCGCAGGGTTTCGGCGGCCTGGGCTTGAACAATGGCGCCGAAGGACACAGCCGCAGCAAACAGTGCGACCAGACCACGACGCAAGATGACAGTGCGCATGGCGCTCTCTCCAAATATACGATTAGGGGGTTGGCTGCACCTGCTTGGCCGTTGGCGGCTGAGTAAGGTGAGTAGTACTTGTCGAATTCAGGTAAAGCTGGGTGAGGCTTAAATGCTCCAGCGAGCACTCAACAAACGTTCATTCAACACATGGGGATCAATAGGTTTCGGGCGGCGGGCCATGGCGCTGTAGAACGTCTCCAGGGCCTCGCTCAGGCGTTGCTCCAGCACGGGCACCAACTGCGCCTGGGCGCTGCCTTCGCCGTAGGCAATCTGGCTGTCTTCGGCAAAAATCCCGTGGAGCAATTCCTGGGCTTTCAGGGCCGACAGCACCGGCTTCAGGGCGTAATCCACCGCCAGCATGTGGGCGATGCTGCCGCCGGTGGCCATCGGCAATACCACTTTGTGGGCCAGGGCGCGTTCGGGCAGCAGGTCGAGGATGGTTTTCAGGGCGCCGGAAAACGAGGCCTTGTACACCGGCGTGGCGATCACCAGGCCATCGGCATTCGCCACTTGCTCCAGCAGGTCGATAATCTTCGGGCTGTCGAACCGCGCGTGCAGCAAGTCTTCGGCCGGGAAGTCCCGTATCTGATAACTCACCACTTCCACGCCTTGTTGCTGCAACCAGTTGCGGGTGTGATCCAGCAACACCCCGGACCGGGAACGTTGGCTGGGGCTACCACCAAGTGTTACGACCAGCATGTAGGAAATTCCTTTGGAAAGTGTCAGCGGTTCGCTTTGTGGCGATGGCGCCAAGATGGAACAGACCATATCAGCCAATTTATATATCTATAAATCTTATTTTTTCATTTGTTTATTCTTTAAATGCATATGCTGCCGACTAAATCGCAGGCGTAAAAAAAGGCCGTCGAAACGGCCTTAAAACCCCTGCTATGTGAGACGGTTTGCCACGTAAATTCTTTGTTGCCTGTCAGGCCGCAATCGCGGGCGAGCCCGGCTCCCACAGGGGAATGCGGTCAACTGTGGGAGCGGGCTTGCCCGCGATGGCGATATCAGCCTTAACGATTCGGTTGAGGGGTGAGCCGCAGGTACGGCTTCACCGCCCGGTAACCCTTCGGAAAGCGCTTCTTGATCTCTTCCTCGTCCTTGAGCGACGGCACGATCACCACCTCGTCACCGTCCTGCCAGTTGGCTGGAGTCGCGACTTTGTGGCTGTCGGTCAGTTGCAGCGAATCGATCACCCGCAGGATTTCATGAAAGTTGCGACCGGTGCTGGCCGGGTAGGTAATGGTCAGGCGAATCTTTTTGTTCGGGTCGATCACGAACAGCGAACGCACGGTGAGGGTGTCACTGGCATTCGGGTGGATCAGGTCGTACAAGTCGGAGACCTTGCGGTCTGCGTCGGCCAGGATCGGGAAGTTGACGATGGTGTTCTGGGTTTCGTTGATGTCTTCGATCCACTTGTGGTGCGAGTCCACCGGGTCGACCGACAGGGCGATGGCCTTGACGCCACGCTTGGCAAATTCATCCTTGAGCTTGGCGGTAAAACCCAGCTCTGTGGTGCACACCGGGGTGAAGTCCGCCGGGTGGGAAAACAGCACGCCCCAGCTATCGCCCAGCCACTCGTGGAAACGAATCTTGCCGGCGCTGGAATCCTGTTCAAAGTCGGGGGCGATGTCGCCCAGTCTGAGGCTCATGGTGTGGCTCCTGATGAGTGCTTATGGAGCCCACTGTGCCTGCGTTGCAGATTATTTAAAAAGAATAAATATCGATTTATCTAGACGATAAAGGAATATTAAAAATCTGTTCATTGGACTTGCCGACAGGCGAGGATCAACATCCATTTCAAGGTTCGAGAAGGCCTTGAGACGCTGTACAAAGAGGGGATTCAGGAAGGGCTTGCGGAGGTTGAGCCCGACTTGAAAAGTAAAGCACCCTGCCCGGCGTTGCGCCGGGCAAGGTTTTACGCGCTTACAACAGCGGGATCGAGTAGCTGACGATCAGACGGTTTTCGTCCTGGTCGCGGGTTGCAACGTCGGTGCGCCACATTGCGTTTTTCCACGCAACGCCGAGGTTTTTCAGCGGGCCTTCTGGAACAACGTAAGCCAGTGTCAGGTCGCGCTCCCACTCGGTTTTGTCGCCGGCGGTAGTCTGGATGTTGCTGCCCTTGAGGTAGACAATACCAGCGGTCAGGCCTGGCAGGCCGACCTTGGCGAAGTCATACGCGTAGCGAGCTTGCCAGGTACGTTCGCCAGCACGGGCAAACTTCTGGATCTGCATGTCGGTGGTGGTGCTGTTCGACGAACCATCACCTTGGTTCAGCCAAGGGAAGTCACTGTCGCCCTTGGTGTACTGGTAACCGCCACCAAAGGTATGGCCGTTAACCGAGTACAGCGCTAGGTAGCTGTACAGGTCGTTGTCGACCTTACCGCTGGTCGCAGGCTTTGCACCGTCGGTGTAGTAACCCGAGGTGTAGTAGCCGCTGGTGTTGGCATTCGAGCCGTTGTCGCGGCTGCGATAGTAACGCAGGTCACTTTTCAGCACGCCCGGGCCGATTGCCCAGTTGTGTACCAGGCCCAGGAAGTTCTGGGAGTAGAAGTCTTTCAGCTCGCCAAAGTAGTACGAAGCGGTCAGATCCTTGGTGATCTTGTAGTCAGCACCGGCGTAGTAGAACTTGTTGCTGAATTTGCCGGTGTCATAGTTGGAGCTTTTGTTCGCACCAGCAATCGACAGGTTTTCGTTGTTGCTGGAGTTACGGCCCTTGGCGGACTCGATTTGGCCAGCAGTCAGAGTCAAGTCTTTGATTTCGTTAGAAACGATCTCGCCGCCTTGGAAGGTCTGAGGCAACAGGCGACCGTCGTTGGTCTTGATAACCGGGTTGTTTGGCTGCAAGGTGCCCAATTTGGCCACGGTCTGGGAGATCTTGACCTTGCCGGTCACGCCCAGGCTGGCGAAATCATTAACCGCCTTTTCGCCATTGCTAGGGAACACGGTGCCACCGGACGCAGTACCGGTGTAGTTACCATGGTCTGCTCGGCTGGAATCCAGACGCACGCCGTACAGGCCAATGGCGTCAACGCCGAACTGGACAGTACCTTGGGTGAAACCCGAGATGAAACGCAGATCGAAGCCTTGGCCCCATTCAGCATTTTTGCTACGGGTGTTGGAAGTTGCGTTCGGCTGGCCATCACGGTTATCTGTGTTGATGTAGAAGTTACGCAGACCCAGTGTTGCCTTGCTGTCTTCGATGAAACCTGCGGCGCCTGCTTGTTGAGCGATTGCCCCCAAAGCTACGGCCAACGCCAATGTTGACTTCTTCATGTACCGCTCCTCTCATTTCTAATTTTTGTATTTCTTAGGTCTCGGGTCTGACGCCCTTGATCCACAGATGCGCGATTAGCACCGGATAGTGACTGACAAGTCAATCGTAACCTTGTGTGTCTACTACTTTCGTCTAACCGCAGTTAATTTGGTCCCTGCAGGGTAATGAGTTTTTCATACACCCAAAAAGAATTGTTTCATTCTTTTTAATACGATTCAGGAATAAGACTTTCCATGGGGCGGCCAAGCCATTGAGGCAGTACCGCTCCATAAGGGTGTTCCTGAAGAGTATGTCTCTACGTTTTTTTAGATCATTTTGTGTTGACCAAAATGGGTCATACGTCACTCACGATCAAAAACGCGACGCCATCATGGCCAAACGCACATCATTCCGTCAATTTGTTACAGTTTTTGTATCGATGAAATTTTTCGCCGTCCCAGCAATCCACCTCACCGTACAGCGCGATAATGTCATTTTGATGTCAGTTATGTGGACAAATCAGCAAACCTGGCATTCAAAGTCATCGCGTCCGGGGCGGACGTCAGACTCGCCAAATTGACAGGCGAGAGGGTTGCCCCCTCGCCCCTTCAGGCTTACAACGCCTTTTCGAAAATCTTCGAATTACGCTGATAGTTGTACAGCGACGCCCGCGCCGATGGCAGGCGGTCTACGGTACTCGGCACAAAACCACGCTCGCGAAACCAGTGCGCCGTGCGGGTGGTCAGTACAAATAATGTCTTCAAGCCCTGGGCCCGGGCACGAGTCTCGATGCGCTCCAGCAACTCATCACCACGGCCGCCATGGCGGTACTCCGGGTTCACTGCCAGGCACGCCAGCTCGCCTGCGTCCGAGTCGGCAATCTGATACAGCGCCGCACAGGCGATGATCATGCCCTCGCGCTCTACCACGCTGAACTGCTCGATTTCCCGCTCCAGCACTTCCCGGGAACGGCGCACCAGAATCCCCTGTTCTTCCAGCGGGCTGATCAGGTCCAGCAAGCCGCCGACGTCTTCAATCGCCGCTTCGCGTACCAATTCGAACTGTTCCTGGGCCACCAGCGTACCGCCACCGTCCCGGGTGAACAGCTCGGTGAGCAGGGCACCATCTTCGGCATAACTGACAATATGGCTGCGCCCTACACCACCACGGCAAGCCTCGGCTGCCGCGTCCAACAGCTCGGCCTGGTAGTTGTTGCCCAGGCGTTGCAGGTGCGCGGGCACCTGTTGCGGCCGCAGCTCACGCACCAGCCTGCCGTGTTCGTCGATCAGGCCAAGGTCAGCGCCGAACAGCAGCAACTTGTCTGCACCCAGGTCGATGGCGGCGCGGGTGGCGACGTCTTCGCAGGCGAGGTTGAAGATTTCCCCGGTGGGCGAGTAACCCAACGGCGACAGCAGCACGATGGAGCGCTCGTCCAGCAGGCGGTTAATACCCTTGCGGTCGACGCGGCGCACTTCGCCAGTGTGGTGATAGTCGACACCTTCAAGCACGCCGATCGGGCGCGCCGTCACCAGGTTGCCGCTGGCCACCCGCAGGCGCGAGCCCTGCATGGGCGAAGACGCCATGTCCATGGACAGCCGCGCTTCGATGGCGATACGCAGATGGCCCACCGCATCGATCACACACTCAAGCGTCGCGGCATCGGTGATGCGCAAGCCTTCGTGGTAAGCCGGGGTCAGGCCGCGGGCGGCGAGGCGGGTTTCGATTTGCGGGCGCGAACCATGGACCAGCACCAGCCGCACGCCCAGGCTGTGGAGCAGCACCAGGTCGTGGACGATATTGCCGAAGTTCGGATGCTCCACACCGTCGCCGGGCAGCATGACGACGAAGGTGCAATCGCGGTGGGCATTGATGTAAGGCGAAGCGTGACGAAGCCAATTGACGTATTCGGGCATAAAACCTGGGCCTGTAATAAAAAGCAGCCAAAAAAGGATGAATCGTGAAAACGCACAGCGGGCTGTTGGTTATCGTCGGAACAGGCTTGGCGACACGCTCGCTCTCCTTCTATGTACGGATGGGCAGGGGTTAATTTATGCAGGCTTCAAGCAGTAATGTTGAATCAGTTCCCGCAATAGACGCACTGTAGGCGTCAAGCGTGACATTTCAAGGTACTCGCCGGGCTGGTGGGCGCAGGCGATATCGCCGGGGCCAAGTACCAGGGTTTCGCAACCAAGGCGCTGAAGATAAGGCGCTTCGGTGCCGAACGCTACTGCTTCGGCGCGATGACCGGTAAGTCGTTCAGCCACCCGCACCAACTCGGCATCCTCGGCCTGCTCGAACGGCGGTACTTCCGGGAACAACGGCGCGTAGTCGATCTTCACCTGATGGCGTTCGGCCAAGGGTTCAAGCTTCTGCCGGATGGCAGCGCGTAATACCTCTGGATCCATGCCCGGCAAGGGCCGCAAGTCGAACTCCAGCGAGCACTGGCCACAGATACGGTTGGGGTTATCGCCACCGTGAATGCAGCCGAAGTTCATGGTCGGTTGCGGCACGCTGAACTGTGGGTTGCGGTATTCGCGTTGCCAGGCCAGTCGCAGGCCCCGCAGCTCGCCGATAGCGTCGTGCATCGCTTCCAGGGCGCTGTGGCCCAGGCTTGGATCCGACGAATGGCCGCTGCGCCCGAGAATATCGATGCGCTCCATCATCACGCCTTTGTGCAGGCGGATGGGCTTGAGGCCAGTGGGTTCACCGATCACCGCCGCGCGACCTAAAGGACGGCCCGCCTCAGCCAGCGCACGTGCACCGGCCATGGAGCTTTCTTCGTCGCACGTGGCGAGGATCAGCAGCGGTTGCTTGAAGGGTTGGTCCAATAACGGCTGGACCGCTTCGATCACCAGGGCAAAAAAGCCCTTCATGTCACAGCTGCCCAGCCCTACCCAGCGACCGTCGACTTCTGTCAGCTTGAGCGGATCTGTCTGCCACAGCGCACCGTCATACGGCACGGTGTCACTGTGCCCCGCCAGCACCAGGCCACCAGGGCCGGTGCCGAAACTCGCCAACAGGTTGAATTTGCCGGGGCTGACCTGCTGGATATCGCAGGCAAAGCCCAAGTCTCCCAGCCAGGTGGCCAGCAAGTCGATCACCGGGCGGTTGGATTGGTCGAGAGAGGCCTGGGTGCAACTGACCGAAGGCGCGGCAATCAGCGCGGCGAACTGTTCTTTCATGGACGGTAAAGGCATGCGCGGTCTCTCAACTTCCCGGACGAGCCCCATCATAGAGCCATCTGCACGACACAATAAACCGTTGCGGCACGTTGCCGGGCTCAGTCCTGTACACTGCACGACCTTGGCAGCCACACATTTCCCCGGCTGCGCTCCCGATCCTGGATTTTCCGGCCATGCAGAAAGAAACCGAAATCAAGCTCCGCGTCAGCCGCGAAACCCTCGCCGCGCTGCGTGAGCACCCGTTACTGAAAAAACGCAACAAAAGTGGCTGGGAACGCCGTGAGTTGATGAACCAGTACTTCGACACCCCGGAGCGCGACCTGGCCCAGGCCAAAGTGGCGCTGCGCCTGCGCAAAGACGGCGACGAAGTGATCCAGACCCTCAAGACCCGTGGCCAGAGCGTCGCCGGCTTGTCGGAACGCAATGAATACAACTGGGACCTGGCCAAAGCCAAGCTCGACGTGAAGAAGCTCGACGGCGAATGTTGGCCCGAGCAACTGGCCGAGCTGGACAAAAAAACCCTCAAGCCGATCTTCACCACCGATTTCGTGCGTGAACGCGCCGAAATCGCCTGGGGCCGCGGCAAGACCAAGGTCGTGATCGAAGCCGCCCTGGACCTGGGCCACGTGGTTGCGGGCAAGCAGAAAGAAGAAATCTGCGAGCTCGAACTGGAACTGCGCGAAGGCGACCCGGCCGCCCTGCTGGAGTTGGCTGCTGAACTGGCCGCGACCCTGGCGCTGATGCCATGTGATATCAGCAAGGCCGAGCGTGGTTATCGCCTGTTCGACGCCAACAGCTACTCACTGAGCCTGCCGGCGCCGGAGCTACACGCCGAAATGCCGCTGGACGACGCATTTGCCGCTGTCATGTGGCACCTTTTGGGCAGCAGCCAGCGCCTGGCCGAGCAATACCGTTTCAATGGCCACTGGCGTCTGTTGCAAGACTGGGTGGAAAACCTTGGCGAACTGCGCGCTCTGCTCGGCAGCCTCGGCCAGGCCGCTCCGCGCCAATCCACCAGCGAACTGCGCGCCGCACTGGACGCCTTGCTGGAAGACTGGCGCCCGCTGGTCCTGGCCGGTGACGACGATGAAGACATCCGCAAGGCCGCGCCCGAACAGTTCGCCGAAGAACTCGAAGACGTGCGCTGGGGTTTGTTCTCCCTGACCACCTCCCGCTGGCTGCTGGCCCGCACCTGGGCGGCGGATCGCAACGTGCGTGGCAACCGCCAGGGCGCTGCACAAATCGCCAACTGGCTGCCGCGCCTGCTGGCCGACGACGCCGTAGCCCTGCAACTGCCGCGCTACCAGCAACAGCCGGAAGACTTGGCCGAGCAACTGCCGCGTATCGAACGCATCCTGGCCTGGCTGCACCATGCACGCCACGTGCTGGATATCGCCGAGCTGGATCGTCTGTATGGCGAGCTGAACAAACTGGCGCACCTGGCCAACCAGCCGATCACCGATGAGTCGCTGGATGCACGGATGCATCAGGCAATCGCGGTGTATCAGAATCGCGCCTGGAAAACCCTGCTGCGCCTGTAACCCCGTTGTGGCGAGGGAGCTTGCTCCCGCTGGGCTGCGTAGCGGCCCCAAAATCTTGGGAGCGCTGCGGGCTGGAGCGCCAGCCCGGTCCAGCGGGAGCAAGCTCCCTCGCCACTAAGATCAGGCTATGGCCACTATCCGCGCAACACCGGCAAACTCGTGGTGGACTTGATCTGCGACAAGGCCACTATCGAGTTGACCTCCTGAATCCCCGGCACCATCGACAGCTTTTCGAAGAAAAACCGCTCATACGCCTCAATGTCCGACGTGACAATCCGCAGCAAAAAATCCACCGCTCCCATCAACACATAACACTCCAACACTTCTGGAAAGCCGCGAATCGCTTCGGTGAATTCAGTGAAGTTGGAACGGCCGTGGGCGTTAAGTTTTACCTCGGCAAAAATCTGCGTGTTGAGGCCGATTTTCTTGCGATCCAGCAGGGTGACCTGGCCGCGAATCACACCCTCCTCTTTCAGCCGCTGAATCCGGCGCCAGCACGGCGACTGCGACAGGCCGACCTGCTCGGCAATCTGCGCGCTGGAAAGCGAAGCGTCTTCCTGCAACAGCGCCAGGATGCGGCGGTCGTATATGTCCAACTCACTGTGCATAGAAATACCTGCTAATGATGCTTTTTGGAATTGCGTGATTCTCTTATAAGTCCATTTGGGCTTTTTTAGATAAGAAATCTCCCGCGTGGAATGTAAAAATTTCTACAGTCGAATCCGGAGAGCCAACATGCACATCGTCGAAGCCGCCAACCACGCCCCACGCGTCGATGCCTGGGCTGTCAGCAATGCCCACTGCCAGGCGCACTATCAAATCCTGGCCGAGGCCGAGCCCGACGTGTTGTGCCGGGTACTCAACTACTTTGCCCTGCAGTTTCTGGTTCCCCAGCAAGTGAACGTGCAGCGCGAAGACGACCTGCTGGCGATCGATATCGTGATGGATGGCCTGAGCTGGCACCGTGCCCAGGTGATTGGTGAAAAACTTCGTAACCTGATCAGTGTGTGCTCGCTGGAACTGCGCCCAGCTGATGCCGCGCGGTCTCTGGCGGTGCAAGCGACCGGTCAGTAAAAGCCTGCAATAAAGCCCGGCCGCCGAAGCGCACAGGGTGACTAGCCTGAGGACATGCCTAACCTTTGCCCAGGAACGTCACCATGTCCGTTGCGTCAAATCCGCAGGATCGCTGGCTGGAAATCCATCAGTTGTTGCCCGCCCTGATCGACCAGGGCCTGGTGCCCGCCGACCTGGCCCTACCGACGAACAGCGCGCTGCATCCCCTGGAATGCATCGCCAGCCATGGGCCACCTCTGGAAATGCTGACCGAATGGCTCGCCCGGCACTGCGGCCAGCCTTACCTGCGTATCGACCCGCTGAAGATTGATGTCGCGGCGGTGGTGCCCCTGATGTCCTATGCCTTCGCCCAGCGGCACAAGATCCTCGCCGTCGCGGTCGACGCCCACAACGTCACAGTCGCCAGCGCCCAACCCTACGTGAGCAGCTGGGAAGCAGGCCTGTCCCAAGTGTTGAAGCGCTCCATCAGGCGGGTGCTGGCCAACCCCAGGGATATCCAGCGCTGCACCGTCGAGTTTTACCGGCTGGCGAAATCGGTCAGTGGCGCCATTGATCAAAAAACGTCCGGCACATCCAACATCGAGCAACTGCTCAACCTCGGCGCCAGCGACCAGGAGCCAGACGCCAACGACGCGCACATCGTCAATATTGTCGACTGGCTGTTGCAGTACGCCTTTAGCCAGCGGGCCAGTGATATCCATATCGAACCCGGGTGCGATCAGGGTCGCGTGCGGTTTCGCATCGATGGCCTGCTGCACGACGTCTATCAATTCCCGTCCCAGGTGACGGTGGCGGTGGTCAGCCGCCTGAAAAGCCTGGGCCGGATGAACGTAGCGGAAAAACGCAAACCCCAGGACGGCCGTGTGAAGACCAAAAGCCCGGCGGGCGGTGAAGTGGAACTGCGCCTGTCGACCTTGCCCACAGCCTTCGGCGAAAAGCTGGTGATGCGAATTTTTGACCCCCAGGTGCTGCACAAGGATTTCCAGCAGCTGGGGCTTTCCAGCGACGACCTGCAACGCTGGCAATCCATGACCGGCCAGGCCAACGGCATCATCCTGGTCACCGGCCCCACCGGTTCGGGCAAGACCAGCACGCTGTACACCACGCTCAAGCAACTGGCGACCCGGGAGGTCAACCTGTGTACCGTCGAAGACCCGATCGAAATGGTCGAGCCGGCCTTCAACCAGATGCAGGTCCAGTACAACATCGACCTGACCTTTGCCAGCGGCGTCCGCGCCCTGATGCGCCAGGACCCGGACATCATCATGATTGGCGAGATTCGCGACCTGGAAACGGCAGAAATGGCCATCCAGGCGGCGCTGACCGGGCACCTGGTGTTGTCCACGCTGCACACCAACGATGCGCCCGGAGCCATCACTCGCTTGTTGGAACTGGGCATCCCTCATTACCTGATCAATGCAACGTTGCTGGGGGTGATGGCCCAGCGCCTGGTACGGCTGTTGTGCCCGCACTGCAAGCGGCCCGCCGGGCAGGCTCACCAGGCCGTAGGTTGCGCAGACTGCCGGGAGAGCGGTTATCGGGGCCGCGCCGGGATCTACGAGGTCATGCTGATGAATGACCAGCTCAAGTCATTGGTCACCTCGGGCACCGACATCCAGGCCGTGCGCCATATGGCCCTTGAGCAAGGAATGTGCAGCTTGCGGGCTGCCGGTATCCGCAAGGTAATGGCCGGGCTGACAACACTGGAGGAGGTGCTGCGAGTGACGCCTGGGGATTCAGAAACAAATCCCTTGATGGATGGGCCGGTAAACCGTTCTTATCCGTGACAACACCGTTACACTCGGCCAAACCTCGCTTTATCGCCAACACCAGACAAGGAATCGTTATGCAGATCGGAACCGTACTGCTTCTATTTGTAGGCTTGGCCGTTGCCATCCTCTTCATGGGGTTCAAGGTGGTCCCCCAGGGTTACCAGTGGACAGTCGAGCGTTTCGGCCGCTACACCAACACCCTCAAGCCGGGCTTGAACATCATCATTCCGGTCATGGACCGTATCGGGCGCAAGATCAACGTGATGGAAAGCGTGCTGGATATTCCGCCCCAGGAAGTCATCACCGCCGACAACGCCACCGTACAGATCGACGCCGTGTGCTTCTTCCAGGTGGTCAATACCGCCCAGGCCGCCTACGAGGTGAACAACCTCGAACACGCCATCCGCAACCTGCTGCAAACCAACATCCGTACCGTACTCGGCTCCATGGAGCTGGACGCGATGCTCAGCCAGCGTGACGGCATCAACGAAAAACTGCTGCGCACCGTCGACGAAGCCACCGCACCGTGGGGCATCAAGATCACCCGGATCGAGATCAAGGACATCAGCCCGCCTGCCGACCTGATGGCCGCCATGTCCGGCCAGATGAAGGCCGAGCGGATCAAGCGTGCGCAGATCCTCGAAGCCGAAGGCCTGCGCGCCTCCGCGATCCTGACCGCCGAAGGCAAGAAGCAGGCGCAGATCCTGGAGGCCGAAGGTGGTCGTCAGGCCGCGTTCCTGGAATCCGAAGCCCGCGAACGTCAGGCCGAGGCAGAAGCCCGCGCCACTCAAGTGGTATCGGAAGCGATCGCTACCGGTAACGTGCAGGCCATCAACTACTTTGTCGCCCAGAAATACATCGACGCGCTGGGCAAGCTGGCCTCGGCCAACAACAGCAAGGTGATCCTGATGCCACTGGAAGCCAGCCAGGTGATTGGCGCTGTCGGCGGCATCGGCGAGATCGTCAAGGCCACCTTCGACAACAAGAAAGCCTGAGGCACGCACCATGTGGGAATTCCTGCAGCACCTGTCGTTTTGGGACTGGCTGG
This sequence comes from Pseudomonas sp. A125, assembly GCF_055409485.1. NCBI lineage: Bacteria > Pseudomonadati > Pseudomonadota > Gammaproteobacteria > Pseudomonadales > Pseudomonadaceae > Pseudomonas > Pseudomonas sp. A125. Next base: position 109,302 of record NZ_JBUZVP010000017.1, on the reverse strand, counting down.
CACTGGGCACGGTGCTGTTGATCCTTGAAGTGTTCGGCGCCGGTGGTTATCTGCTGTGGATGGGCATCGCCGCCGCCGCCGTGGGCGTGATCAAGTTCCTGGTACCCAGCCTGGGGCTGGAGTGGCAACTGCTGCTGTTTGCGGTGTTGTCGATCCTGACGGCGGTGTACTGGTGGCGACGCCAGCGCAGCAGCGCCAAGGTCAGCGACCAGCCGGGGCTAAACATGCGTGGCTCAGAGCTGATCGGCCGCACCTTTGTAGTGCATCAGGCAATTATCGAGGGCCGGGGCAAGATCAAGGTGGGCGATGGCGTGTGGATGGCGGCAGGGCCAGACGCCCCTGTCGGGGCACATGTACGTGTCACTGGTCAGGACGGCGTCATTCTAAAGGTCGAAACTGTTTAGTCAGCCATGGAACTCGGCTGGGTTATCTACAATCAAACTGTTCAGATAACCCAGTCGGAGTCACCCATCATGCGTCTAAAATATGCTGTCGCAACCCTCGCCGTGCTTTCCCTTCCTGTCGGTTCAGCCATGGCCGACAGCTTTTGGCGTAACGTCATCTCATCGGGTGCCACCACCGGCTCGACGTACCTGACCTTCAAGGACCACAAAATGGTGGTCGCCGCGCAGGACGACGCCGGTAGCTTCGTCGCCAGCGACGGCAGCATCCGTGGTCCGTACCTGGAAGCTGCAATGCAGAAGGTTCGCGCCGATAACCCTGGCCTCAAAGCCACGGACATGGACCTGGCCAACGCGATCCTGGCGAAAAACGCCATTGCTTCCGAGTAATATCGCTGTGTAAGAAATGCCGCTCCTTTAGAGCGGCATTTTTTTGCCCGGCTTTCCTACAGCCAGCATTGGCGATTCAGTACTCAAACAGGAAAAGTCCTGTCGAGCAGCCCGCGCCCCCAGCAACAAGCTATCGATTCCTTTTAGACCGAGTGAATCGATGACCATGCAAAAACTATCTTGCGCCCTGTTGCTCGCCGCAATTGCTACCCCTTATGCCCAAGCGGAAGGCTGGTATGGGTCGGCAAAACTCAACAGCGCCCGCCAGAATCTCTCCAGCTCGCTGTTGACCAGCCCACGCGTCACCGACCGGGTAGAAGCGCCCGACAGCAGCAAGACATTCACCGGCTCATTCGCCGTGGGTTATGCCTTTGCCGATGGCTGGCGCCTGGAAGGGGAATACACCATGCCGAGCCATTCGAATTTCAAATCCCGTTGGGCGCCGTTCAATGCCAACGTCAATAGCCTGCGGGCCGACAGCCAGCGCTTGATGCTAAATGGTTATAAAAACATCCCGATCAACGACTGGTTATCGTTTTACGGCACAGCCGGCGTGGGCCTGGCGCAAATTGATGCCGAGGGTTACCAGACCAATAACACCCGTCGCTTCGCCAGCAACCGCCAGTACAATTTTGCCTACAGCGTCGGCCTGGGGCTGGACGCCAAGGTCAGCGAAACGCTTACCCTCGGCACCGGCTGGCGTTATGTGGACATGGGCGGGATTGAAACCGGCTACAACACCTTCGCCAATCGGATAAACGCCCGGGACGAGCAGCTTAAAGGCAAGCTCAAGGAACAGAATGTGTTTCTTGAGGCCCGCGTTTCCTTCTGACGCAGACGCTGGGAATGCCGCTCTCCAGGCGGCATTTTTGTTTAAAGGGCGACGATTCATTCACAGGCGACAGGCTATATTCAGTCGAGCCGTGCAACCATGCCCGGCATTAATTATGCTTTTTTCTCATCGCCTTTCTGAAACGGATGCCTTCAACGTCATGAGCCAACTGCCCTTTCTGCCGTTTTCCAAGCCCACCATTGATGAAGCCACCATCTCGGCGGTGGGCGATGTCCTGCGTTCCGGCTGGATCACCAGCGGGCCGAAAGTGCAGGCGTTTGAAGCGCAGCTGTCGGAATACTTTGGCGGGCGCCCGGTGCGTACCTTCAACTCGGGCACCTGCACCATGGAGATTGCCTTGCGCATCGCCGGTATCGGGCCTGGGGATGAAGTCATCACTACGCCGATTTCATGGGTTGCCACTGCCAACGTGATTCTTGAGGTCGGCGCCACGCCCGTGTTCGCCGATATCGACCCGGTCACCCGCAACATCGACCTGGCCCAGGTGGAAGCAGCAATCACGCCGCGCACCAAGGCGCTTATCCCGGTGTACCTGGCCGGCCTGCCGCTGGACATGCCGTTGCTGTATGCGCTGGCCAACAAGTACAACCTGCGCATCGTCGAAGATGCTGCCCAAGCCCTGGGTTCCAGCTGGGACGGCAAGCGGATTGGCGCCACGGGTGATTTCGTATCGTTCAGCTTCCAGGCGAACAAGAACATCACGTCGTCTGAAGGCGGCTGCCTGGTGTTGAACAACGCTGAAGAAGCACGCCTGGCCGAGAAATATCGCCTGCAAGGCGTGACCCGCACCGGCTTCGACGGCCTGGACGTGGATGTGCTTGGCGGCAAGTTCAACATGACTGATATCGCAGCGGCCATCGGCCTGGGGCAGTTTGCGCATATCGAGAAGATCACTGCTCATCGCCAGGAACTGGCGCGGCACTACTTCGAATGCTTTGGCAGTGACTTTGAAGCGCAGTACGGTGCGCAATTGCCACCGGCAGACTTCGAAAACAGCAACTGGCACCTGTTCCAGCTGGTATTGCCGGAGCGCCAGGACGGGTTGCCGGCACGCGCCACGTTCATGGAGCAGATGCAGGCCCATGGTGTCGGCATTGGCTATCACTACCCACCGATCCACCTGTTGAGCTTGTACAAGGCGCAGGGATTCAAGGAAGGGATGTTCCCGGTAGCCGAAAAAGTGGGGCGTTTGATTGTGTCGTTGCCGATGTTCACGGCGATGACGAAAGCGGACGTAGAGCGTTCGGTAGCGGCGGTCAAAGCGGTATTGAAGCGCGGATAAAACCTGTGCGGGAGCCGGCTGCCGGCTCCCGCAACGGCATCACTCGCCGATGGCGGACTTGTAACCGGCCGCGTCCAGCAGTTTTTCCAGGTCAGCCGGGTTGCTTGGCTTGAGCTTGAAGATCCAGGCGCCGTACGGGTCGGAGTTCAACAGCTCGGGCTCGCCGCCCAAGGCGTCGTTCACCGCGATCACTTCGCCAGCAATTGGCGAGTAGATATCCGAAGCGGCTTTCACCGATTCAACCACGCCGGCCTGGTCAGCCGCCTTGAACACGTTGCCGACTTCGGTCAACTCAACAAACACCACATCCCCCAATGCTTCCTGGGCATGGTCCGAGATGCCGACGGTCACGCTGCCGTCAGCTTCCAGGCGGGCCCATTCGTGACTTTCGGCAAAACGCAGGTCGGCAGGGATATCGCTCATAGTCTGTGTCCTCAAGGAAAAATGTCAGCGGCCATTGGCCCGCCGGAAAGGTTAAATCAATGTTTTGCCATGGCGCACGAAGGTCGGCTTGACCACCCGAACCGGGTACCACTTGCCGCGGATTTCCACCTCGGCCCGGTCAGCAGTCGCCGATGGCACACGCGCCAGGGCAATGGATTTGCTTAACGTAGGAGAGAAACTACCACTGGTGATCTCTCCTTCGCCAACATTGGCGATGCGAACCACTTGATGAGCGCGTAAAACCCCGCGTTCTTCCAGCACCAGGCCCACCAGCTTGAACTTCACACCCGAGGTTTTTTCAGCCTCCAGGGCAGCGCGGCCGATAAAATTGCGCGCGGCGGGCTCCCAGGCGATGCTCCAGGCCATGTTCGCCGCCAGGGGCGATACGTCCTGGTGAATGTCCTGACCGTAGAGATTCATGCCGGCCTCAAGGCGCAGCGTGTCGCGGGCGCCGAGGCCGATGGGCGAAATGCCTGCGCCGACCAGATCGTTGAAAAACGCCGGGGCCTGATCGGCCGGCAGGACAATTTCCAGGCCGTCTTCGCCCGTGTAGCCAGTGCGCGCAATAAACCAGTCGCCGTCAGCCAGGCCTTCAAAAGGCTTGAGCTGATGGATCAGGGTGGCGCGGGACTGGGTCACCAGCTCGGCGATCTTTTGCCGGGCATGCGGGCCTTGGATGGCGAGCATCGCCAGTTCGGGCCGCTCGTGAAGCTGCACCTGATAGCCGTCGAGCCGGGCCTGCATCCAGGCCATGTCCTGGTCACGGGTGGCGGCGTTGACCACCAGCCGGTAACCGCCCTCGGTGCGGTACACGATCATGTCGTCCACCACGCCGCCCTGCTCGTTGAGCATGGCGCTGTACAACGCACGGCCGCAGCTGTGCAAGCGGTCAACATCATTGGCCAGCAAATACTGGAGCCATTCCTTGGCCTGGGGGCCTGTGATATCGATCACGGTCATATGGGATACATCAAACACCCCGCAGTCGCGTCGCACCTGATGGTGCTCCTCAACCTGCGAGCCGTAGTGCAAAGGCATATCCCAACCGCCAAAATCGACCATTTTCGCGCCTAGGGCGAGATGCAGGTCATACAGAGGCGTGCGCTGTCCCATGGGTTTCTCCTTCCGGGCGTGGCGAAGGTGCGGACGGTTGCCGTTCGGGCCACACGCCTTTAAATACAAGGCCTGTAGCCGCTCTCAGCGACCCGACCTGAACGATCGACCGCACCGAATGCCGCGCATTGTAGCCTCAAGCCGTAGGACTGGCACCTAGCCGATTCGTCGCGCCGAACGTCGGATCAGCCCGATGACCGGTAACAGGCCCACCAACACCAGGGTCAAGGCTGGCAGCGAAGCCCGCGCCCACTCCCCTTCACTGGTCATCTCGAAAATCCGCACCGCCAGCGTGTCCCAGCCGAACGGGCGCATGAGCAAGGTCGCCGGCATTTCCTTGAGCACATCGACAAACACCAGCAGCGCCGCGCTCAGGGTGCCTGGCAGCAACAGTGGCAGATACACTTTGCAAAACAGTCGTGGGCCGCTGACCCCCAGACTGCGGGCCGCTTCAGGCAAGGACGGGCGGATTCGCGCCAGGCTGTTTTCCAGCGGCCCATACGCCACTGCAATGAAACGCACCAGATAAGCCAGCAACAAGGCCGACAAACTGCCCAATAACAGTGGCTTGCCTGCCCCGCCCAGCCAGCCTGACAACGGAATCACCCATTCCCGGTCGAGGTAGCTGAACGCCAACATGATCGACACCGCCAGCACCGAGCCCGGCAGCGCGTAGCCCACGTTTGCCAGGCTGATGCCTGAGCGGATGGCCCGTGTGGGTGCCAGGCGATGAGCGAATGCCAGCACCAGCGCCACGCTGACAGTGATCAAGGCAGCCATGCCACCCAAGTAGAGGGTATGGACGATCAACCCGGCGTAGCGCTCATCCAGATCGAAGCGGCCACGCTGCCAGAACCAGGCCACCAGTTGCAGCATCGGGATCACGAACGCGCAGGCAAACACCAAGCCGCACCAACCGCTGGCCGCCACCGCCTTGAACCCGCGCAGGTGGTACAGCGCCTTGGCGCGTGGCCGCTCGTTGCTCGGCCGGCTGGCGCCCCGGGCACGGCGCTCGCCATAGAGCACCAGCATCACCACCAACAGCAACAGGCTGGCAAGTTGCGCCGCGCTGGAAAGGCTGAAAAAGCCGTACCAGGTCTTGTAGATGGCGGTGGTGAAGGTGTCGAAGTTGAACACCGAAACGGCGCCGAAATCCGCCAGGGTTTCCATCAGCGCCAGGGCCACGCCCGCACCAATGGCGGGACGTGCCATGGGCAAGGCCACGCGCCAGAACGCTTGCCACGGTGATTGGCCCAATACCCGAGCAGCCTCCATCAGCCCTTTGCCCTGGGCAAGAAACGCGGTGCGCGCCAGCAGATAAACGTAGGGATAGAACACCAGCACCAGCACGATGATCACGCCGCTGGTCGAGCGTACCCGCGGCAGCCGCAGCCCCGTGCCGAACCAATCGCGCAGCAGGGTTTGTACCGGGCCGGCGAAATCCAGCAGGCCAACGAAGACGAAGGCCAGGACATAGGCGGGAATCGCAAAAGGCAGCATCAACGCCCAGTCCAGCCAGCGCCGGCCAGGGAATTCGCAGAGGCTGGTCAGCCAGGCCAGGCTGACGCCCAGCAGCGTGACGCCCACACCGACGCCCAGCACCAGGGTCAGGGTGTTGCCCAGCAGGCGCGGCATCTGGGTTTCCCACAGGTGGGACCAGATCTGTTGATCGATGCTCTGCCACGACAGCAACAGCACGCTCAGTGGCAGCAGCACCAGGGCGGCGACGGTGAAGACCGGCAGGTACCAGCGGCGTTGGGCGGGATGGGCCAAGGAACAGTTCTCTGGGGGTAATATTTTTAACTCGCCACAAAACAGCGTGGGAGCCGGGCTCGTCGAACCGTCGCACCGCCGCGATGCAGGCACCTCGGTGTGTCAGTCACAACCGCGGTGATGCTATCGCAGGCAAGCCAGCTCCCACACTGTCTTGCGGCGCTTTGAAAAGTGTACTTAGTTCCAGCCAGCCCGATCCATCAAGCGAATCGCCTCGGCCTGACGCTTGCCCGCCACTTCCACCGGCAATGTGTCGGCCACAAACTTGCCCCAGGTCGCGACTTCCGCCGACGGCGGCACCGCCGGGTTGGCCGGGAACTCCTGGTTCACATCCGCAAAGATCTTCTGTGCTTGCGGCGTAGTCATCCACTCAACCAACGCCTTGGCCGCTTCCGGGTGCGGTGCATGTTTGGTCAGGCCGATGCCCGACAGGTTGACGTGCACCCCACGGTCGCCCTGGTTCGGCCAGAACAGTTTCACCGCCAGTTCCGGCTTCTGCTTGTGCAGGCGGCCGTAGTAGTAGGTGTTGACGATACCGACGTCGCACTGCCCGGCGTTGATCGCCTCCAGCACCGCGATGTCATCGGAGAACACGTCGGTGGACAGGTTGTTCACCCAGCCCTTGACGATTTCTTCGGTCTTGGCCGCGCCGTGGGTTTCGATCAGCGTGGCGGTCAGCGACTGGTTGTAGACCTTCTTCGCCGTGCGCAGGCACAGGCGGCCTTCCCACTGTTTGTCGGCCAGGGCCTCGTAGGTGGTCAGGTCGCCCGGCTTCACGCGATCCGTCGAGTAGGCGATGGTCCGCGCGCGCAGGCTCAAGCCGGTCCAGGCATGGGCCGAAGAACGGTATTGAAGGGGGATATTCTTGTCGATCACTTCGGAGGTGAACGGTTGCAGGATGCCCATCTGCTCGGCCTGCCAGAGGTTGCCGGCGTCGACGGTGAGCAGCAGGTCGGCGGTGGCGTTTTCACCTTCGGCCTTGATGCGCTGCATCAGCGGCGCTTCCTTGTCGGTGATGAACTTCACCTGCACACCGGTCTTCTTGGTGTAGGCGTCGAACACCGGCTTGATCAGTTCGTCGATACGCGAGGAGTAGACCACGACTTCGTCGGCCGCCTGCACGGTGGTGCTGCCGATAAGGGTAAGTGCCAGGGCAGTCAGGAGGCGCTTGGGTGCCAACATGGGTGCGGTCTCTCATTTGCAAAAAGAGGGCAAATGATAAGGACTCACATTTGGTAGCGCTTAACGGAGCCGTTACCAGATGTTGCACAGCGCCCTCAGGCCTTGGCCAGCTCCGGCAAATCCCCCGTCAAACCCAACGCCTGGCGCACAAACAACGCCTTGGCCTCCGGCATTTGCTCGACCACCTTCAACCCGGCGTTACGCAACCAACGCAGTGGCAGTTGATCGGCCTGGAACAACCGCTCAAAGCCTTCCATCGCCGCCATCAGCGCCAGGTTGTGCGGCATGCGCCGGCGCTCGTAACGGCTGAGTACCTTCACGTCTGCCAGCCGCTCGCCACGCTCGTTGGCCGCCAACAGCACCTCGGCCAGCACCGCCGCGTCGAGGAAGCCCAGGTTCACACCCTGCCCCGCCAACGGATGAATGACGTGGGCCGCATCACCAATCAACGCCAGGCCTTCGGCCACATAACGTTTGGCATGGCGCTGGCGCAACGGCACGCACAGCCGTGGATCGGCGCTTAACACGCTGCCCAGACGCCCTTCGAACGCACGCTCCAGCTCACGGCAGAAGCTTTCATCGTCCAGCGCCATCAAGCGCTCGGACTCAGCCGGGGTGGTCGACCAGACGATCGAACACCAATCTTCCTGCCCGTCCCGTACCAGTGGCAAAAACGCCAGCGGACCGTTGTCGGTAAAACGCTGCCAAGCCGTCTTCTGGTGCGCCTGGCTGCTGCGCACACTGGTGACGATGGCGTTGTGCAAATAATCCCACTCGCGGGTGGCGGTGCCGGTCAGGCGGCGCACGGCCGAGTTGGCACCGTCTGCCGCAACCACCAGCGGCGCGCGCAAGGTACGGCCATCGGCCAGGGTCAGCAGCCAGTCATCACCGGAGCGGCGCATCTGTTCCAGGCGCGCATTGGCCAGCAGGCCGAGGTCGCAGTCGTGCAGGCGATCGAGCAAGGCGTCCTGGACCACACGGTTTTCTACGATATGCCCCAGCACTTCGGCATGCACGCTGGCAGCCGAGAAGTGGATTTGCCCGGTGCCGCTGCCGTCCCACACCTGCATCTCGCCGTAAGGGCTGGCACGTCGCTCAACGATGCCGTCCCACACGCCAAGGCGCTCAAGGATACGTTGGCTCGCCGCCGACAAGGCGCTCACCCGCGGCTCGAACGCGGCGTCAGGATCGAACGGCTTGACGTTCAGCGGGCTGCCGTCGAGCAGCAGCACCTGCAGGCCACTGCCCTGCAACGCCAGCGCCAGGGCGCTTCCGACCATTCCGGCCCCGACAATCAGCACATCTGCGCGCATGTCCATGCTTTAAGCCTGTCTTGATTGCGGCTTGCGCCGCACATAAAGGGTTTTGTCGACCCGCGCCACCAGGGTGCCGGAGCCGTCATGAATCTGCACCTGGAGCTGCGGCAAGTACTTGTCGCCGCTGGCGGTGTGCTGGCGAATCTCGTCCAGCAACGCTTGGTCGATTGAAAATTCGGCAAACACCGGGCCCTTGCCCGGCGAGATAAAGTCGATGGCAGCCGCCTTGTCCCAGACGATGTAGTCGCGCCCCAGGTTCTCCATCAACATCAGCATGTAGAACGGGTCGACCATCGAATACAGGCTGCCGCCAAACTGCGTGCCGACGTAATTGCGGTTGTACCAGCCCAGGCCCATACGCACCTTGACCTCGCGAAAATCGCTGCCGATGTGCAACACCCGAACGCCGGCCCCGAGGTACGGCGGGTACAGGGTCATGATCCAGCGCAACAGCCGCGCCTTGCCCAGGCGTTGGGTCAGCCACTCACGCATCGGGACGGGTGCCCAGGCCCATGGCCTGGCGTGCGAACCAGCGCTTGGCTGGCGGCAGCAAGTCCAGGCCCAGCAAGCCCATGTTCCGGCCCAGCGCTACCAGCGGTTGGGCACTGCCAAACAGCCGGGTGACTTGATCGGAGAAGCCGACGGTGAGTTTCTGGTCCATGCGCTGACGCTCGCGGTACGCCTGCAATGTCGCCAGGTCACCCGGGATCGCAGGCCCGGCCAGCAACGCCTCGGCCAGGGCGTAGGCATCGCGCAGGGACAGGTTGAAACCCTGGCCGGCAATCGGGTGCAGGCTGTGGGCCGCATTGCCAAGCACGGCCAGATGGGAACGCACTTGCTCTTGCGCTTCCACGAGGGTCAACGGGTACAGATGACGCGCACCGACCTGCTTCAGGGTGCCCAGGCGGTAGCCGAACACACCCTGCAATTCACTGAGAAAACTGCGCTCGTCCAGTTCGGCCAAACGCTGGGCGTCCATGCCGATGCGGGTCCAGACCAAGGCGCAACGGTTGTCCGGCAACGGCAGCAAGGCCATCGGCCCTTCGTCGGTGAAACGCTCGAACGCCTCGCCGTTGTGGGCTTCGCTTGGGGTGATGTTGGCGATCAGCGCGCTCTGGTTGTACGGCCGCGTTTTCACGTCGATGCCCAGTTGTTCGCGCAGGCCGGAGCGGCCGCCATCGGCCAGTACGGCGAGGTCGCATTCCAGCACGGTTTCATCATTGAGGGTCAGGCGGTAGCCATCGGCAAGCGGCTCCATGCGGGTGACTTCCGCCGGGCAACGCCAACTGACCACGTCCCTGTCCAGGCCTTGCCACAGGCATTGGCCCAGCCAGGCGTTTTCCACCACGTAGCCAAGCGCCGGCACACCTTCTTCCATGGCCGACAGGCGCGCGGTAGAGAAGCGGCCACGGTCCGATACATGAATCTGCTTGATCGGCTCGGCGCGGCGCGAGATTTCCTGCCATACGCCCAACCGTTGATAAATCTGCCGCGCGCCGAACGACAGCGCTGAAGAACGCGCGTCATAACTCGGCTGGTAACTGTCGCCCGGGGCAAACGGCTCGATCAGCACGACCTTCCAGCCGCGGGCCTTGGCCCCGGCCTGCAACGCCAACGCGAGGCTGGCGCCCACCAGGCCACCGCCGATAATCGCCAGATTGACCCGGCTCATCGGGCGCTCGCCATCAGCGCTTCAATCTCGGCAACGGCCTTGGGTACGCCACCGGTCAGAATTTCACAGCCTTGCTTGGTCACCACCACGTCGTCCTCGATGCGTACGCCAATGCCACGCCATTTCTTCGCCACGTTCAGGTTGTCCGGCGAGATATAAATCCCCGGCTCCACCGTCAGCGCCATGCCGACTTCCAGCACCCGCCACTCGCCGCCCACTTTGTATTCGCCCACATCGTGCACATCCATCCCCAGCCAGTGGCCGGCGCGGTGCATGTAGAAGGCCTTATACGCTTCGCTGGCGATCAGCTCGTCGACGTCACCCTGCAACAAGCCCAGCTTCAGCAACCCGGCGGTGATGACGCGCACCGTCGCCTCGTGAGCCTGGTTCCAGTGCTTGCTTGGGGCGATTTCGGCAAAGGCGGCTTCCTGGGAAGCCAACACGATTTCGTAAATCGCCTTCTGCTCGGCGGAAAACTTGCCGCTCACCGGCCAGGTGCGGGTGATGTCGCTGGCGTAGCAGTCGATCTCGCAGCCGGCGTCGATCAGCACCAGGTCGCCGTCCTTGAGCACCGCGTCATTCTGCTGGTAATGCAGGATGCAGCTGTTGCGCCCCGAGGCGACGATGGAGCCATAGGCCGGCATCTTCGCCCCGCCCTTGCGAAACTCGTAATCAAGCTCCGCCTCCAGGCTGAACTCATGCAACCCGGCACGGCTGGCCTGCATCGCCCGCACATGGGCCGCGCAGGAAATCCGCGCGGCCTCGCGCATCACCTTCACTTCTGCTGCCGATTTATACAGGCGCATGTCGTGAAGCAGGTGATCCAGGGCAACAAATTCGTTCGGCGGCTGGGCGCCGAGGTGCGCTTTAGAGCGGATCACGTTGATCCACTCCATCAGGTGCCGGTCGAATTCGGCATTGCTGCCCATGGCTGAATACACCCGGTCGCGGCCTTCGATCAGCCCGGGCAGGATGTCGTCGATATCGGTAATCGGGAATGCGTCATCGGCGCCAAATTCGCGGATCGCGCCTTCGGTGCCGGCCCGCAGGCCGTCCCACAGTTCGCGCTCGGCATTGCGTTCGCGGCAGAACAGCACGTACTCGCCATGCTGGCGACCGGGCATCAGCACGATCACCGCTTCCGGTTCCGGGAAGCCGCTCAGGTATTGAAAGTCGCTGTCCTGGCGGTAGACATGCTCGACGTCACGGTTGCGAATCGCCACCGCCGCCGCCGGCAGGATGGCGATGCTGTTGGGTTCCATCTGCGCCATGAGCGCCTTGCGGCGCCTCGTGTATTCCGCTTTGGGGATATGGATCATGGGCAGACGGGCTTCCTTTCTTAGTGCAGCGACGGCTTGGGCGCAGCGGGTTCAGCCGATTTACGGGTCTCGGTGAACAGCAACAGCGGCGCGACACGCAGGTATTCCATCACTTCCATGTAGTCGCTTTCGCCGTCTTCGGACTCTTCCAGGGCATCTTGCACCTGGGAGATGGCCGCCAGGTCCTGCAGCACTTCCTGGGCATCGGTGCTCAAGTCGAGGCCGCCGGCGTTCACGCCGAAACCGTGGAGGAAGCCCTGGCACCATTGGCCCAACGCGGCGGCGCGCTCGGTGAGCGGCGCGTCATCGGTAGGCAGCAGCAGGACGACGGTGACGTCATCACCGGTCAGCTCGCCTTTGACCATCTCTTGCAGGCCGATGAGCGCATTGCGCACGTTTTCGGTAGGCTCGGTTTCCAGCAGCTCGGCGACGTCGGCCAGCCAGTTGTCGGCATCAAAGCCAACACCGGTGCAGCTGCGGCCCAGCAGCACGCCGTGCAGTTCGGCAGGCGAGCAAGGATGACCGCTGGAACTCAGCAGTTTGGAAAAAGCATCGTACGGGGAGTTCTGAATGGGCATGGTGAGCTAGGCGCCAGACGGCGCAATGTCTAGAATGAAGCGCTGTATCCTAGCATCGGCAGACGTACCAAGACTATCGAGGGCGTCAGATCGTTTATCCAGCAGTTGCCATTCATCAGACAAAACCAGTGGAACCCAATGGAAGACACCGACCTGCAAGCGCTGATGGCCAGACTCGAGCTGCTAATTAACCGGGTCGAGCAACTTAAGAGCCAAAACGGACTCCTATTAGCTCAGGAAAAGACCTGGCGCGAGGAACGCGCTCACCTCATTGAAAAAAACGAAATCGCCCGGCGTAAGGTCGAATCGATGATTTCGCGCCTGAAGGCCCTGGAGCAAGACTCATGAGTTCAAGCAATAGCGTCACCGTGCAGATTCTCGACAAAGAATATTCGATCATCTGCCCGCAGGAAGAACGCAGCAACCTGGTGAGCGCTGCCCGCTACCTGGACGGCAAGATGCGTGAAATCCGCAGCAGCGGCAAAGTCATCGGTGCCGATCGCATCGCCGTGATGGCCGCCCTGAACATTACCCATGATTTGCTGCACAAGCAGGAACGGCCTGACGTGCAGGCCAGCGGCTCGACGCGTGAGCAGGTGCGCGACCTGCTGGAGCGGGTTGATCTGGTACTTTCTACCGATCCAGAGCCACCCAAGGGCTGATTGCGGCGTCGGTTTCGGGTATACTCGCCTCACTCCCTGGCGTGCTTGCCAGTCGGCGATGTCCCTGAGCCGATTCGCACTACCCTGGAAGTTACACGTTGGGCTGGTGTGCATGTCCGCTAGACGGAAAGCCTTAAAGCCTACTGTTTCTTCCACCTTGAACTTTCGGGTTCAAGGGCTAAGTCGACAGCGGTTCTGTCGGGGAGCCTGATTCCCAAATCCAATGCCAGTCCCAGGACTGGCATTGTTTTATGAGCCGAAAACCATGACCGAACCTGCGCCGGTTTCCCGCCCGCAACTTCGACGCATGCTGCGCAAAGCCCGCCGCGCCCTTACCGCCAGCGAGCAGCGCCAGGCCGCCCAAGGCCTGTATCGGCAACTGGCACAGCACCCGCTGTTTCGCCGGGCCAAGCACATCTCTTTATATCTACCGACGGACGGTGAAATCGACCCGCGCCTGCTGCTGCGCGCTGCACAGCGCCGGGGCAAGGCCACGTACCTGCCGGTACTCAGCGCGTGGCCGCGAACCAAGATGATGTTCCAGCGGGTGCGGCCCGGCGAGAAGCTGAAGCCCAACCGTTTTCGCATCCTTGAGCCACAAGTGAATGTCAGCCGGCAACGCAAGGTCTGGGCGCTGGACCTGGTGCTGTTGCCACTGGTTGGGTTTGACGATGCCGGTGGACGTCTCGGCATGGGCGGCGGCTTTTATGACCGCAGCCTGGCCTACATGGCCCGCCGGAAATCCTGGCGCAAGCCGACACTGTTGGGCCTGGCCCATGAATGCCAGAAGGTCGATAGATTGGCGCAGGCGAGCTGGGACGTACCGCTTGAGGGCACTGTCACCGATAAGGATTGGTATATAGCAGAAACGCTACTGGAATCAGCAGCGTCTTAAAGACGGGTCAGCGCTTGAATGGCTGCGGCTGTTGCTGTGCGAGTTCAATCGGTGCGTCAGTCTTGTTCGACCACAAGCTCTGCGCATAGCCGGTGGTCACGACGCCCAGACCGAACAAAATAACCAATATCCATAGTAAATCAGGTTTGCGTTTCATCGATTGCCCCCCTTCAGGCATCTTGCACACGATGAGCAACGTTCCATTAGTAGTCCGTGCCAGCTGCGTCAAGCTCAAAACCCCGGCATTCTGCGTTAACGTGAACCAACACGCAAACCTTGACGCCAACCGACTGTCGGTTTGTCATAAAATTGCAGGACAACTTTCCCAGTCGCCTTTTGAGGAGCGAAAACATGGCCTATTGGCTGATGAAATCCGAGCCCGATGAACTGTCCATCAAGGGCTTGGAAACGCTCGGCGAGACCCGGTGGGACGGGGTGCGCAACTACCAGGCGCGGAACTTCCTGCGGGCGATGGCGGTGGGTGACCAGTTCTTCTTCTACCACTCCAGCTGCCCGGAACCGGGGATTGCCGGCATTGGCAAAATCGTCGAGGCCGCCTACCCGGACCCCACCGCACTGGAGCCCGACAGCCATTATTTCGACGCCAAGGCCAGCCCTGAGAAAAACCCCTGGAGCGCGATCAATGTCGCCCACGTCGAGACTTTCCCCAAGGTCCTGGGCTTGGGGTATCTAAAACAGCAAACCGCCCTTGCCGAGTTGCCCCTGGTGCAAAAGGGCAGCCGCCTTTCGGTGATGCCGGTCACCGCCGAACAGTGGGCCGCCGTACTCGGCCTGCGCTAAACAGCAGAACCCTGCGGTCACGCCCATGGCGCATGCATCTGCACGCCAACCGGGTTAGGCTGGCCCTTCATTTGACCCGCATCAAGAGCCTTCGGGCAGGATCGGTCAAACTAGGACGCTAACGCCGCAGGATGCACCCATGTCGACGAACCACCGCACCTCCCATCTTTTCGCCATTCCGCTGATCGTTTTACTGCTGGCCGCCGGCGGCTTCGGCTACTGGCAATCCACCCAGGACCGCCTGCCCGAAGGCCTGAGCATGGGCAATGGTCGGCTGGAATCGACTGAAGTGCAGATCGCCACCAAGATCCCCGGGCGCCTGGCCGAAGTGCGGGTGGACGAAGGCGACAAGGTGCTCAAGGGCCAACTACTGGCACGCATGGACACCCGCACCCTGGAAGCCCAGCGCGCCCAGGCCGAAGCCGAAGTGCTGCGGGCCAGGGAAAATTTCGCTGCCGCCGAAGCCAACGTGCAACTGCGCCAGAGCGAGCAACTGCTGGCCAGCCAGGAACTCAAGCGCACCCAGGAACTGTACAAACGCGGCTTCGCCAGCGGCCAGTTGATCGACCAACAACAAGCCAAACAGAACACCGGCAACGCGGGCGTGATCGCCGCCCAAGCCCAGGTCAATTCGGTGAAGGCCGCCATCGGCGCCGCCCAGGCGCAGGTCGCGCAACTTACCAGCGAAATCGAAGACAGCAGCCTGCGGGCGCCCATCGACGGGATCATCCAGCTGCGCCTGGCCGAACCCGGCGAGGTGCTCGGCGCGGGTGGCCGCGTGCTGCTGCTGATCGACCCCAACGACCAGTACATGAACCTGTATCTGCCCGCTTCGGTAACCGGCGCCCTGACCGTCGGCAGCGAAGCGCGAATCGTCCTCGATGCCCTGCCGAATCAACCGTTGCCAGCAAAAATCAGCTTTGTCGCGGCCAAATCGCAGTTCACGCCCAAAGAAGTGGAAACCCGCGACGAGCGCCAGAAGTTGGTGTTCCGGGTCAAACTGCGCCTCACCCAACCAAGCGCCGTGCCGCAAGCCAAGCCGGGCATGCCCGGCGCCGGCTATGTGCGCACCACTGACCTGGACTGGCCGGCCAACCTGCAATGAGTGGCCTGGCGCTGCACGCCACGGGCATCAACCATCGCTACGGCAAGCAACAGGCGCTGATCGACATCGCCTTCAGCCTGCCCGCTGGCACCCGCTGCGGGCTGATCGGCCCGGATGGCGCCGGCAAATCGAGCCTGCTGGGCCTGATTGCCGGGGTTAAAAAGCTTCAACAAGGCCAACTGGAAGTACTCGGCGGCGCCATCGAAGACCGCCGCCACCGCAACAGCCTGTACCCGCGCATCGCGTTTATGCCCCAAGGCCTGGGTGGCAACCTGTACCCCGAGCTGTCTATCAGCGAAAACATCCGGTTTTTTGCCACATTGTTTGGCCTGTCGAAAGCCGATTGCGACCAGCGCATGCACAACCTGCTGCTGGCCACCGACCTTGCACGCTTTGCCGACCGCCCTGCCGGCAAACTCTCCGGCGGCATGAAGCAGAAACTCGGCCTGTGCTGCGCGCTGATCCACGACCCGGATTTGTTGATCCTCGACGAGCCGACCACTGGCGTCGACCCGCTCTCCCGTCGGCGCTTCTGGGAGCTGGTAGACACCGTACGCAGCGAACGCCCGCAACTGACACTGCTGGTAGCCACGGCCTACATGGAAGAAGCCGAGCAGTTCGAACACTGCCTGATGCTCGACCGTGGCAAGTTGATCGCCGACGGCCTGAGCAGCGAACTGGCGGCGGCTACGCCCAGCGGCAAACTGGATGAAGCCTTCACCCATTTCCAGGGCGACAGCGCCCACAACAACCAGCCACTGGTGATTCCGCCACGGCAAAGCGACAACACCGACATTGCCATCGAAGCCCACGACCTGACCCTGCGTTTCGGCGACTTCACGGCGGTGGACAAGGTGAGCTTCGCGATTGGCCGAGGCGAGATCTTTGGCTTCCTCGGCTCCAACGGTTGCGGCAAGACCACCACCATGAAAGTCCTCACCGGGCTGATGCCGGCCACCGAAGGCACCGCCACGCTGCTGGGCAACCCGGTGAACGCCAAGGACCTGGCCACCCGCAAGCGCGTGGGCTTCATGTCGCAAAGCTTCTCGCTGTATGGCGAACTCAGCGTGCGCCAGAACCTGGTGTTGCATGCGCAGTTGTTCGACCTGCCCAAGGCCGAGAGCGGCCAGCGCATCGACGAGTTGATCCAGCGTTTTGACTTGGGCGATGTCGCCGAGCAGCCTTCCGCCGAGTTGCCGCTGGGGCTGCGCCAGCGCTTGTCCCTGGCCGTGGCGGTGCTGCATCGCCCGGAAGTGCTGATCCTCGATGAGCCGACCTCGGGCGTCGACCCGGCTGCGCGGGATGATTTCTGGCGGTTGCTGATCGAGCTGTCCCGGGAACAGGGCGTGACGATCTTCTTGTCCACCCACTTCATGAACGAGGCCCAACGCTGCGATCGCATCTCGCTGATGCACGCGGGCAAAGTGTTGGCGTGCGACACGCCGGACGCGCTGCAACAGCAGTTCAACGGAGAGACGCTGGAGGCCGCATTCGTCACCTGCCTGGAACAGGCCCAAGGGGCGCCCGAAGCCGCGACCGCCCCCACCGGAACCGTCAGCGAACCCACGGCGGCGCCTGTCAGCAAACGTGGGTTCAGCGTCGCCCGCCTGCTCGCCGTCGCCAGCCGCGAAGGCAAGGAACTGCTACGGGACAAGGTGCGCATGGCCTTCGCCCTGCTGGGTGCGATTTTCATGATGGTGATATTCGGCTACGGCATTTCCCTGGACGTTGAAAAGCTCGCCTTTGCCGTCTTTGACCAGGACCAGACGCCGCAAAGCCGGGCCTATCTGGAAGCGTTCCGCAGTTCGCGCTACTTCGCCGAACAGCCACCGATCACCGACTCCACTGAACTGCACAAACGCCTGCAACGCTCGGAAATCAAACTGGCGCTGGAGATTCCGCCGGGGTTCGGCCGCGACCTCTACGCCGGACGCCAACCCGCCGTGGCCGCCTGGCTCGATGGCGGCATGCCGTTTCGCGCAGAAACCAGCCGCAACTATGTAGAGGCAGTACACCAGGCCAATCTCCAGCAACTGGCCGAACTGAATAGCACGCCACCGAACCTGCAAGCCGCCGCCAAATTGGAAACCCGCTTTCGCTACAACCAGGACGTGGTCAGCGTCAATGCCATCGGCCCCGGCGTGATGGCGCTGATCCTCGCGTTCATCCCGGCGATGCTGACCGCGCTGGGAATCGTGCGGGAGAAGGAGTTGGGCTCGATCACCAACTTTTACGCCACACCGCTAACCCGCCTGGAATTCCTGCTGGGCAAACAGGCACCGTACCTGGCCGTAAGCCTGATCAACCTGGGGCTGCTGGTGGCGATGAACCGCTGGTTGTTCGGCGTGCCGTTCAAGGGCAGCGGCCTGACCCTGGCCTTCGGCGGCCTGCTGTATGTGCTGGCCACCACCAGCATGGGCCTGTTGATTTCCGCGTTCACGCGCACCCAGATCGCAGCGATCCTCGGCACCATGATCATCACCAGCCTGCCGACCATCCAATTCTCCGGGCTGATCGTGCCGCGTTCGTCCCTGGAAGGCGCCGCCGCGTTGATGGGCATGCTGTTCCCGGCGGGCTACTTCCTCGACATTGCAGTGGGCACCTTTACCAAGGCCCTGGACCTGCGCCAACTATGGCCGCAGTGCCTGGCGTTGTTCGGGTTTTTCCTGGGGTTCACCGGGTTTAGCCTGATCATGCTCAAGAAGCAGGAGGCCTGATGCATAAGTTCGCCCATATCCTGCGCCTTGGCATCAAGGAACTGACCAGCCTGCGCCACGACAGCGTGTTGCTGCTGTTCCTGTTCTACGCTTTCACCGTCGCCATCTATATGCCCGCCGCAGGCTCTGTGATCGGCGTGCACAACGCCAGCGTGGCCTTTGTGGATGAAGACCACAGTGCGCTGTCCAGGCAACTGGCCGAAGCGCTGCAACCGCCGGAATTCCAGGCAGCGGTGCCGTTGCCGTATGACCAGTTGGACAAGGTGATGGACAGCGGCCAGTACACCTTTGTGATCAACGTGCCGGCGAATTTCCAGGCCGACCTGTTGGCCGGGCGCCAGCCGGGGGTACAGGTCAATGTCGACGCCACGGCCATGAGCCAGGCGTTCATGGGGGCCGGGTACATCGGGCGGATTTTCCAGCGTGAGTTGCTGACCTATGGCGGCCAGGCCGATGCCGCCCAAAAGACACCGGCGCTGTTGACCACGCGGGCGCTGTTCAATACCAACCTGGAAGGTGGCTGGTTTTTGGCAGTGATTCAGATCGTCAACAACATCACTATTCTCGCCATCGTCTTGACCGGCACCGCACTGCTGCGCGAGCGCGAACACGGCACCCTCGACCATCTGCTGGTGCTGCCGCTGACGGCGCTGGAAATCATGCTGGCGAAAATCTGGAGCAACATGCTGGTGGTGGTGCTGTGCACCTGGCTGTCGCTGGAAGTGGTGGTTAAAGGCTTGCTCGGCGTACCGCTGGCCGGGTCGTTGAGCTTGTTTCTGCTGGTGACGGCGCTGTACCTGTTTGCCAGTACCGCGCTCGGCATCTTCCTCGCCACCCTCGCCCGCTCGACGCCCCAGTTCGGCTTGCTGGCGATTCCGGTGATTATTCCGATGCTGTTGTTGTCTGGCGGCAGCACGCCGCTGGACAGCATGCCGCAATGGCTGCAATGGGTGATGCTGGGCTCGCCGTCGACGCACTTTGTGAGCCTGAGTGCGGCGATCCTGTTCAGGGATGCGGGCGTGAGCGTGGTGTGGCCGGACTTGCTGGCGCTGGCGGGGATTGGGCTGTTGTTTTTTGCGGTGGCGTTGGCGCGGTTCAGGAAAAGCCTTGCCTCTTGATACACACATCACCTGTAGGAGCCGGCTTGCCGGCGATGAGGCCCTAAAGAATTGCGGCGCTCATTCGGTCGTCATCGCCGGCAAGCCGGCTCCTACAAGAGTGGAATGTGTTACTGAATGATCAGGTTGTTGAACAACAAATCCTCAACCACCGGTTTGCCGGTCTCATCGTTCATCACTTGCTGAGTCTGCTTGAGGGCTTCCTGGCGCAGTTTTTCCTTGCCGTCGACGCTGCTCATGGCGTCGCTGGTTTGCTGGGTAAACAGCGCCACCAACTGGTTGCGAATCAATGCGTCGTTGGCTTTGACCGCTGCGGCCGCTTCGGGGCCCGTCACCCGCAGGGCGATATCCGCCTTGAACACCCGCAGTTTCGCAGTGCCGTCCAGGCCGTAGTTACCGACGAACGGCGGGCTCAGGCTGATATAGCTGACCTTCGGCGCGTCGCCTTCTTTGGCTTCTTCGGCCAGGGCTGCCGTCGGCAGTGTCAGGGCCAGCATCAACAGGATCCACGCTTTCACAGTTCATTCCTCAATTCGGTTGCCCAGTAGCATAACGCTAGCAGCCCTGAGCACAAGCTTATGGCGGCTTATCAGGCCGGGGCATGCTCGTTGACCCGTCGCCCCGCCCACCTACACTTATCGGCCAACACGCCAAAAGGAATAGTCCGATGAAAGCTGTGCTGTGCAAAGCCTTCGGCCCCGCCGAAACCCTGGTGCTGGAAGACGTCGAAAGCCCGGCGATCAAGAAGAACGAAATCCTGTTGGACGTGCATGCGGCCGGGGTGAATTTCCCGGATACCCTGATCATTGAGGGTAAATATCAGTTCAAGCCACCCTTCCCGTTTTCGCCAGGCGGTGAAGCGGCGGGCGTGGTCAGCGAAGTCGGGGAAAAGGTCACTCACCTGAAAGTCGGTGACCGGGTGATGGCGTTGACCGGCTGGGGCAGCTTTGCCGAGCAGGTCGCGGTACCGGGCTACAACGTGCTGCCGATCCCGCCGAGCATGGACTTCAATACCGCCGCCGCCTTCAGCATGACCTACGGCACCTCGATGCACGCCCTCAAGCAGCGGGCCAACCTGCAACCCGGCGAAACCCTGTTGGTGCTCGGCGCTTCCGGTGGTGTCGGCCTGGCCGCCGTGGAAATCGGCAAGGCCATGGGCGCCCGGGTGATCGCCGCCGCCAGCAGCGCCGACAAGCTCGCGGTGGCCAAGGCAGCCGGTGCCGATGAGTTGATCAACTACAGCGAAGCCAGCCTGAAAGACGAAATCAAGCGCCTCACCGACGGCAACGGTGTGGATGTGATCTACGACCCGGTGGGCGGCGACCTGTTCGACCAGGCCATTCGTGGCATCGCGTGGAATGGCCGGATGCTGGTGGTTGGTTTTGCCAGCGGGCGCATTCCCGAGCTGCCGGTCAACCTGGCGCTGCTCAAGGGCGCGGCGGTGGTCGGGGTGTTCTGGGGCGCGTTTGCCCAACGTCAGCCGCAGGACAACGCAGCCAACTTCCAGCAACTGTTCGGCTGGTTTGCCGACGGCAAGCTGAAGCCGCTGGTGTCCCAGGTGTACCCGCTGGAGCAGGCGGCGCAGGCGATTAATGACCTCGGCCAGCGCAAAGCTGTCGGCAAGGTGGTGGTGCAGCTACGCTGACGATTGTTTCATTTTGTCCGCGAGGTGCCTGGGCCCATGATCGGCCCAGGCACTCATTCATTGGCAGGAAAAATAATGGTCACCCAGTTGCGCGCGTTGCTTTTGGGGGTATTGATGGTGATATCGGCCCAAGCTTTTGCTCATAAAGAGGACAAGAATGTACGCGGGCTGAACGATGTAACGGTGCTGATCGTGCGCCATGCCGAAAAACCCGACGAAGGCCCGTTGTTAAGCCCCAAGGGCGAACAAAGGGCGGCAGCCTATGCCAGCTATTTCGACCCCTTGCTGTTGAACGGGATTTCCGTGATGCCCCAGCGGCTGATCGCCACCAGCGACAGCAAGCAAAGCTCCCGCCCACGCTTGACCCTGACGCCGCTTGCCCAGCGCCTGCAACTCCCGCTTGAAACCCCCTACGCCGACAATGAAGTGGGCAAGCTGGTGAAGTCGTTGCGCAAGTCCAACCAGGCCCAGACCGTGTTGATCGCCTGGCACCACGGGCATATCGACAAATTGATTGAAGCCTTTGGTGGCGACGGACAGGCGCTGACCGGCATGCAAAAATGGCCGGAAAATGTGTATGACTGGCTGATCGTATTGCGCTTCGACGAACAAGGCCAACTGGTGGAGTCCCGCAGCCAGAAGGTCCAGGAACACCTGCTACCGGGCGATATCGCAGCCGCCAACGGCAGCTGAACCGGATCGCTGTCTGTGGCGAGGGAGCTTGCTCCCGCTGGGTCGCGAAGCGGCCCCAAAAGATGGGCCTGCTGCGCAGTCCAGCGGGAGCAAGCTCCCTCGCCACACGTTCGTGATACCCCGCCTGAAAACGCCCCCCACTTGCCCGTAAGCGACATGTTCGTAAAAGAACATGCAATTGCACTCAATTCCTATGCCCGCAGATAAGAGGCGGTGCTATTTTCGGTAACGAAACTGTAACATTCGCATCCGCAGTCAAAACAAGAAATCTGGAGCTCTTGAATGTTTGCTTTCTTCCGTCCTGCCGCACATCAGGCGCCCCTGCCTGAAGAAAAAATAGACAGCACTTATCGACGCCTGCGCTGGCAGATCTTCGCCGGGATTTTCTTCGGTTACGCGGGCTACTACCTGCTGCGCAAGAACTTCTCCCTGGCCATGCCGTACCTGATCGACGAGGGTTACACCCGTGGCCAGCTGGGCCTGGCGATGTCGGCGATTGCAATCGCCTACGGCCTGTCCAAGTTCCTCATGGGCCTGGTGTCCGACCGCTCCAACCCGCGCTACTTCCTGCCCTTCGGCCTGCTGGTGTCCGCCGGGGTAATGTTCATTTTCGGTTTCGCACCTTGGGCGACGTCCAGCGTGACCATGATGTTCATATTGCTGTTCATCAACGGCTGGGCCCAGGGCATGGGCTGGCCGCCAAGTGGACGGACCATGGTGCACTGGTGGTCGCAGAAGGAACGCGGCGGCGTCGTTTCCGTATGGAACGTGGCGCATAACGTCGGCGGTGGCTTGATCGGCCCGTTGTTCCTGCTCGGCATGGCCTGGTTCAACGACTGGCACGCAGCGTTCTATGTCCCGGCTACCGTGGCCCTGCTGGTGGCGGCGTTTGCTTTCATCACCATGCGCGACACCCCGCAATCGGTGGGCCTGCCGCCTATCGAGCAATACAAGAACGACTACCCGGAAGGCTACGACGCCAGCCACGAAGACGAATTCAGCGCCAAGGAAATCTTCGTCAAGTACGTGCTGCGTAACAAAATGCTCTGGTACATCGCCTTCGCCAACGTGTTCGTCTACCTGCTGCGCTACGGCGTGCTGGACTGGGCGCCGACGTACCTCAAGGAAGCCAAGCACTTCGACGTGGATAAAACCTCGTGGGCGTACTTCTTCTATGAGTGGGCGGGCATTCCGGGCACGCTGCTGTGCGGCTGGATGTCGGACAAGATCTTCCGGGGCAACCGTGGCCTGACCGGCATTGTGTTCATGGCATTGGTAACGGTGGCGACCCTGGTTTACTGGCTCAACCCGCCGGGCAACCCGATGGTCGACATGATCGCGCTGTTCTCCATCGGCTTCCTGATCTACGGCCCGGTGATGCTGATCGGCCTGCAGGCACTGGAACTGGCACCGAAGAAAGCCGCCGGCACCGCAGCGGGCTTTACGGGCCTGTTCGGTTACCTGGGGGGTTCAGTGGCGGCGAGTGCGGCCATGGGCTACACCGTTGACCATTTCGGCTGGGATGGCGGCTTTGTGCTGCTGATCGGCGCGTGCCTGTTGGCGATTGCGTTCCTGATCCCCACCTTGTGGCACACCAATAGCGTCAGCACTGCGCGTTAATCGCAGGCAGAGCCTTTGGAACACCGCTTGAGCCGCGCCTCCAGATTCTTGTCTGGCATGGCGTGGCTACGCAGGGCGTTGACGGTCTGCTCGACATAATCGCGCGTAGTGCCGTAACGCCCGCAAGCGCTTTGCAACACGTGGTTCAGCACGATGTCGGGCAAGTTCCCGGCATAACTGGGCAGGTGTCGCTCCAGAACAAATCCCAATGCCTGCACCTGGCTGCCATCTTCAAGACGGCAGGTGAGCCAGTGTGGCCGGTAGGACGGGTAAGGCATTTCGCGCTGCCACAGGGCATAAAGCGAGGCCTCCAGTTGATCTTCCGGTAAACGGTAGGCAAACCCGCTGCATGAGCCGCCACGGTCCAGGCCGAACACCAACCCGGGTATTTCCGGCGTGCCCCGGTGCTCATGGGACCACAGGTACAAGCCCCGGTGATAACCGTGGACCCGAGCCCGCATCCGTTGTGTGGACGAACATTCCGGCCGCCAGATCAGCGAGCCATAAGCGAATAGCCAGACCGGCCCACCCTTATGCCGAGCCATGGTGGCCTGCATCGAGCTCATCAACTGTTCGTGAGTGAGTTGCGGCCCCAGATCGAGCCGCGGAGGGTAAGCCAATTGCAAAAGATCAGATTCAATGGCGGTCATGGCAAATCGACTAGGACTCCCGTCTGTTGTTACCAGTTGTAAGCAACTTTACCGTAATAGAACGCGCCGCTGTAACCGTACGGCGAAAAAGTGCTATAGGCCAAATTGCCACCACTGCTGGCGTAGGCATTGAGCTTTTCCGGGTATTTATCGGTGACGTTGTCGCCGCCGAGGGTGAAGGTCCAGTTTTTAAGCTTGTAGTCGGCCGACAGGTCCAGCAGCCAGGCGGCCTTGAAACTCTGGTCGTTAGCCGGGTCGGCTTGATAGCTGGTGAATGAACCATAGCGCACCAAATTACTGTGCAGCGCCCAATTGCCGAAACTCAGGTCGTTGCCCAGGCTCAGTTTGTGCTGGGGCGTGGTGTCGCCCAGCAGGCCGATGCGCTCGCGACGATCCACCCGAACCAGGCTCGCACCCAGGCTATCGAGGATTGCCGGGTTGGCTTTTACGTCGGTGACCTTGGTGTGGTTGTAGTTGTAGCCCACCGTGCTGTTCCAGCGCACACCGTTGTCCAGTTGGTAGCGATAGTTGGCCACCAGATCGATGCCATTGGTGGTGGTATCGGTAGCGTTGGTGAAGTAGCGCAACGTGGTGTAGTTGATGTCACCGACGCCGTTGGCCTTCAGGTACGCGAGTGCAGCCGGGTTTTTGCTCAAGTCCAGGTTGGAGGACAGGCTGATGCGGTCGCTGATGTCGATACGGTAGACATCGGCCGTCACCGTCAGGTTGTCAGTTGGCTCCAGTACCAGGCCGAGGCTGTAGTTGCGGGACTTCTCGGCTTTAAGGTCGTCAGCGCCGAGCAAGCGCGCCACCTGGCTGTTGGCCGGGAAGGTGCCCGCCTCCTGAATGGTGTTGCCGATCAGTTGCGACGAGGTGTAGGCGAAGTTTTGCTGCGCCAGGGACGGCGCACGGAAACCGTTGGAAACACTGCCGCGCAAGGCCACTTGCGGGGTGAAGTCATAACGGGCCGAGAGCGAGCCGCTGACGTTGGAGCCAAAATCACTGTAATCCTCATGACGCACGGCAGCCGAGGCGCTGAGTTTTTCAGTGAAGTTGGTTTCCAGGTCCAGGTACTGCGCCCAGTTATGGCGCGTGCTGGTGCCGGCGTCGGAATCACGGAAACCGCCCAGGCCCGAACTGCCGGTCTGGTAGTAGGACGCCGGCTCGCCAGCCTTGATTTGATAACCCTGGTCCAGGTATTCGCCACCAAACGCCACCGACACCGGGTACGGCAACCAGCCCAGGCTGAATTCGCGCGACAGGTCCAGGCTGACTTGCTTCTGGTCATTGACCAGGGTGCCATTGTCGAACTTGCGCGGCGTCGCCAGGCCCAGCGAGGTGTTGATGGTTTCGGTACCGATCTGGTACTGGTTCTTGCCATAGTTGACCGACACATCGTAGTGCCAGTCATAGGCCAGCAACCCGCGCAGACCGACCGCCAGCGACGTGTCTTCCACGTCACCGCGAATCAGTGGCAGGTAACCGTTGGGGTTGAGAGCCGCAATGTTGTTGCTCGCGTTGCTTGCCCGGTAGAACGCCGCGGTCTCGCCGCGAGTCTTGCTGTAGCCGCCAAACGCATAGACTTCAGCCGCTTCGCTGAAGGAATATTCCGAGTTGAGAAACAGCTTGCCCTGATTGGTCGCCGGTTCGCCCTGACGGAACACCCGCTGGCCATAGGTCGTCGAACCGACGCTGCCGGGACGAAAGTCATCACCGGCGCGGTTGGTGTAATCATTGTCGGCACCTTCGGCCGAAATGTTGATAAAACCATTATCCCCCAGCGCCACACCGGTGTTGCCGCTGAGATTGCGCTGAATACCGTCGCCCTTCTTGTACTCACCGAACTTGCTGGTGATCGAGCCGCCGTGGTCGTCATGCTTGAGGATTACGTTGATCACCCCGGCAATCGCATCAGAGCCGTAACGGGCCGATGCGCCGTCACGCAGCACTTCGATATGATCGACCGCCGACAACGGGATGGCATTCAAATCTGCCGGTGCCGAGCCGCGTCCCACCGCGCCGCCCAGGTTGACGAAGGCGCTGGTGTGGCGGCGCTTGCCGTTGACCAGTACCAACACCTGGTCCGGTGACAACCCGCGCAGTTGCGCCGGGCGCACCAGTTCGGCGCCGTCTACCAGGCTTGGGCGTGGGAAGTTGATGGAAGGAATCAAACGGGCCAATACCGCGCCCAACTCATCGGAGCCGGTGCTGCGCAACGTTTCGCCGGAAATCACATCGATCGGTGACAGCGAAGCGCTGGCCGTGCGCTCTTGGGCGCGGGTGCCAGTGACGATGACTGTATCGAGCTTGGGTACATCGGCAGTGGCCGTTTCGGCGGCGGCCACTGGGCTGAATCCTACGGCGGTCAGCAAATTAGCCGACAAAATCGCCGTGTACAGCAGGTGCTGCTTGTTGCTCCCCATACCGCTCCCCTTGGAATCAAAAGCCAGAACGTCATGCTCTGAGCTCGTACGATCGATCCGTGTGGCGGACGGTGGCGGTCATTTATTGGTTATTGGCAGAAAGTCGGTAGTCCGTTGTCATATAGCTTAATGATATTTATGTAACAAATTAAATACCTTTAAGGAATAAGCGAATGCATAAGCCCGGGCCGCTCCGCTCGTCAGGATTGATCGCCTCAATCCCGGTAGTTTCAGCGCACGTTCAGCCTGAGGGCGCGTCGAGCCTTCAAAATAGGCACTTGTCACGACCCACTTAGCCGCCCATCAAATCGACTATCGAGGTCGCACCATGAAATACCGACTTTCCAGCCTGCTGCTCCTGGCACAGGCCACTACCGCCCTGGCGGTGGAAACACCGACCCAGGACGACAAAGGTTTCTGGTACGCCCAGACTAGCGTCTACACCCGGCACTTTGCGCCAGACAAGGACCACAACAACCATCAGGATCTGATCGGTCTGGAGCGCAATGAAGCGTCAGGCCTGGTGTATGGCGGGGCGACGTTTCGCAACTCGTTCAGCCAACGCTCGTACTATGCCTATGCCGGCAAGCGTTACGACATGACCGATTACCCGGTGTACCTGAAGCTGACAGGCGGCGTGATCCAGGGCTATCGCGGCCAGTACCGCGACAAGATTCCACTGAATGGGCTGGGCGTGGCGCCGGTGATCATCCCGTCGGTGGGCACTCACTACGGGCCGGTCGCCGCCGAGCTGGTGTTGCTGGGGTTCAATGCGGCGATGGTGACGACGGGCGTGCGGTTCTGATTGAACCGCCGAATGGCCTTTGTGGCGAGGGAGCTTGCTCCCGTTGGGTCGCGAAGCGGCCCAAAAGCTCATGCGGTCCTTCAGACAGGCCCCGGTAACTGTCTTGGGGCTGCTGCGCAGCCCAGCGGGAGCAAGCTCCCTCGCCACACGTTACGGACGGGGCGCGTAGGCAAATACGTCGGCGCGCATCTGGTGCGCGTCCATGCCGGCCTCGACCAACGCATCCAGCGTGCCGTAGATCATCGCCGGTGAACCGCTGGCGTAGACGTGCACGGCCTTGAGGTCGCTGATGTCTTCGCACACCGCTTCATGCAACAACCCGCAGCGCCCTTCCCAGCCACACAGGTCGCTGACCACTTTGTGCAGGTACAGGTTGGGCAGTTGCAGCCACTGGTCCCAGTGCTCGATCTCGTAGAAGTCTTCGGGCCGACGCACGCCCCAGTACAGGTGCACTGGGTGCTTGAAGCCGTTGGCACGGCAATGCTCGATCAGGCTGTGCATCTGCGCCATGCCGGTACCGGCGGCGATCAACACCAGCGGCCCGTCGGGCAGCTCTGCCAGGTGGGTATCGCCGAATGGCAGCTCGATGCGCGCCATCTGGTTGCGCTGCAACTGCTCCAGCAGGCTGCGGGCGCTGTCTTCCCGGGCCAGTACGTGCAGCTCCAGCTCGCGTCCAGCATGGGGCGCCGAGGCCAGGGAGAACGCCGACTTCTCGCCGTTCTCCCGCTCGATCATCAGGTATTGCCCGGCGTGGTAGCGCACCGCCTTGCCGGCCGGCGCCCGCAGGCGCACGCGCCACACATCGCCACCGACATCCACGCACTCACTCAATTGGCACGACAACTTGCGCAACGGCAACTCTCCCGGCGCCAGCACGCCATCCCACAACACAATGCAATCTTCCAGCGGTTCGGCGATGCAGGTGTAGAACTCACCATGGTCACGCACCTCACCGGCTTGCTGCACCCGGCCTTCCACCAGCAGCGCCGCACACACGTGGCACACGCCATTGCGGCAAGCCTGGGGGCAATCGTAGCCCAGGCGCCGCGCGCCCTCGAGGATCCGCTCGCCGGGCGTCAGTTCAAGTACCGCACCGGAAGGCTGCAGGGTTACACGCATCAATCTATTCCTAATTCTTTCCAGAGCGCATCGACACGGGCAGTTACCGCTTCGTCCTTGACGATCACGCGGCCCCATTCGCGGGTAGTTTCACCCGGCCATTTATGGGTGGCATCCAGGCCCATCTTCGAGCCAAGGCCCGAGACCGGCGAGGCAAAGTCGAGGTAGTCGATCGGCGTGTTGTCGATCATCACCGTGTCGCGCTTGGGGTCCATGCGCGTGGTGATGGCCCAGATCACGTCGTTCCAGTCCCGGGCATTGATGTCGTCGTCGGTGACAATAACGAACTTGGTGTACATGAACTGTCGCAAAAACGACCACACACCGAGCATTACCCGCTTGGCGTGGCCCGGGTACGACTTTTTCATCGTCACGATGGCCATGCGGTACGAGCAGCCTTCAGGCGGCAGGTAGAAGTCGGTGATCTCCGGAAACTGCTTTTGCAGGATCGGCACAAACACTTCGTTGAGTGCCACGCCGAGGATCGCCGGCTCATCCGGCGGACGGCCAGTGTAGGTGCTGTGGTAGATCGGTTTGATGCGGTGGGTGATGCGCTCGACGGTGAACACCGGGAAGCTGTCCACTTCGTTGTAGTAACCGGTGTGGTCGCCGTACGGGCCTTCATCGGCCATCTCGCCGGGATGAATCACGCCTTCAAGGATGATTTCGGCGGTGGCCGGCACTTGCAGGTCGTTGCCGCGGCATTTCACCAGTTCGGTACGGTTGCCGCGCAACAGGCCGGCGAAGGCATATTCGGACAGGCTGTCAGGTACTGGCGTCACGGCGCCGAGGATGGTCGCAGGGTCGGCGCCCAGGGCCACAGACACCGGGAATGGTTTGCCAGGGTGCTTTTCGCACCACTCACGGAAATCCAGGGCGCCGCCACGGTGACTCAGCCAGCGCATGATGACCTTGTTGCGGCCGATCACTTGCTGACGGTAGATGCCGAGGTTCTGGCGGTCCTTGTTCGGGCCTTTGGTGACGGTCAGGCCCCAGGTGATCAGCGGGCCGACGTCGCCGGGCCAGCAGGTCTGCACGGGGAGCATGCCGAGGTCGACATCATCGCCTTCGATGACCACTTCCTGGCACACCGCGTCTTTGACGACCTTGGGGGCCATGGCGATGATCTTGCGGAAGATTGGCAGCTTCGACCAGGCATCCTTCAAGCCCTTGGGTGGCTCGGGTTCCTTGAGGAACGCCAGCAGCTTGCCGATCTCGCGCAGCTCGCTGACGGACTCGGCGCCCATGCCAAACGCAACGCGGTCGGGGGTGCCGAACAGGTTGCCGAGCACCGGGATATCAAAGCCCACCGGGTTTTCGAAGAGCAACGCCGGGCCCTTGTTGCGCAAGGTACGGTCGCAAATCTCAGTCATTTCCAGGACCGGGGAAATCGGCACCTGGATACGTTTCAACTCTCCGCGCTGCTCAAGTTGCTGCACGAAATCCCGAAGATCCTTGAATTTCATTAACCATGCCACCCGTAAAATAGGCGTACATCCTACCTGCTCTTACGGTCGCTGGCAGCTTATTGAGCAGCATTGCCGACGACACAGACTCAGAGCGCCGATGCCTGGCTTTGATTGCGCAAGGTCTTGAACAACGGCTCAAGGAACGCCTCGACATACCGCGAACCGACCGCCGAGAGGTGATTGTCGTCGGTATACAGCGCGTGCCCGTCCAATTCCACCCGGCACCAATCGTTCGAACTGCATAACTTCGGTGCAGGATCGAGCATTTTCACACCTGGATCAGCAGCAGCTATTTGCTCGAACACTTGGCTGATGTAGGCCTGTCGCTTGAGATGGTCTGCCAGCGGCATGCCTTCTTTGTCGGTGGGCCGACCCAGCATCGCCAGGCGACTGAGGCGGTAAGGCACGCTGAATTCCTGCAGGGGTATTTCCTTGACCAGCCACACCCGATGGCCGCCTGCGCGCAATTGCTGCACCAGGGCACGCAAGCTTTCGGCGAAGCGCTGCTCGGCGAAGGCGCGGTCGTATTGGCCTGTTGCCGGATCCAGCAGCGAGGCCTCGGTGTCTCCGTCACGCTGCCCATAGACGTACAGGCTCCAGCGCGCCACCAACACCACGTCACTGAACGTTTCCTTGGCCAGCGTCTGGGCGACGCGCTGGTTAAACCTTATACAACCTGGGGTGCTTTCCTTGCGGTTGAACGGCAGGCAACCCGAGTAACCCGCCTGAGTGACGCTGATCCCGTATTTGCTCGCGCCGTCTTCCAGCGCCGGCACCAGCGCCGAGGCGTGACTATCCCCCCAGACCAACGCGCGCCTGGCACCCGACACAGGCCCGAAATGACAAAACTTGCGGTGGTCGTTTTTCTTCTCATCCGACAGGCAAGCCATCAACTCCGGGCTCCATGTACGCGCCTGGGCGTATTGCAACGCCTCAGGCGACAGGCGCCAGGGCAGGCCTTGCGTCCAAACCAGGCTCTTGCCCACCAGCCCAAGGCCAAGCAGCGCCACGCCCGCTGCCGCCAGAATTTGCTTGCGCCCGGGCAACACCCGGCGCTCACGAAACGGCGCCTCGACAAACCGCCACGATGCATACCCCAACACCAGGCTCAACACAAACAGAGCGCCGAGTTCCCAGGGGCCCAGGCCATCGACACTGGCGTACTTGCCGAACACAAACACCGGCCAATGCCACAGGTACCAGGAGTAGGAGATCAACCCAACGCCTACCAGCAGGCGGCTGCCGAGCAGCTTGCCCGCCAGGGTTGCTTGCTGGCCGTTGGCCCAAATCAGGCACACCACGCCCGTCACCGGCAGCAGGGCTGCCACGCCGGGGAACGGAGTGCCCGGGTCATAGGCGAAGACCGCCAGCAGGATCAAACCCAGGCCGGCCAGGCTCACACCTTGCGCCAGCGCCAGGCTCGCGCGGTACTCGCGCGCCGGGATGACCGCCAGCATTGCGCCAGCCAACAGCTCCCAGGCACGCATCGGCAGCAGGAAAAAGGCTTTTTCCGGGTGATGGGCAACCGCCCAGGTACTCAGTGCGAACGACACCAGCAACAACACAAACAGCGCCGTGCGCCAGTATTTGAGCCGGCTGGACAGCAGCGTCAGCAGCAGCGGGAAAATAATGTAGAACTGTTCTTCAACCGACAGCGACCAGGTATGCAGCAAGGGTTTGAGGTCGGAGGCCACATCGAAGTAGCCGTCCTGGCGCATGAAAAACAGGTTGGAGATAAACACCGCCTGGTTGTGCACCGAGCGGCCCAACTCGCTGTAGTCCTTGGGCGCCAGTAAAAACCAGCCCACCATCAGGGCGCCGAGCATCATCACGCACAGCGCCGGCAGGATCCGCCGGGCGCGCCTGGCCCAGAACTCCACGAAACTGAAGCGTCCGGCCTCGCGCTGGCGCCAGATGATCGAGGTGATCAAATAGCCCGAAATCACGAAAAAAATATCGACGCCGACGAAACCGCCGGTGAATCCCGGCACGCCAAAATGGAACAGCACAACAGCAAGCACAGCTATGGCACGCAGGCCATCAATGTCCCTGCGATAAGCGAGAGTGGTCATAAATCTTGTAATTAGCCTGATCAGATTGACAGCGAGTGTAGTCACATAAAGCATTTTGTTACTAAACAGACACACACTAAAGCCAAATCTTCTTTTTCAGACACAAAAAAAATGACGCCCCGTAGGGCGCCATTTTTTTGGACCAGAAGTGTCGTGTTACTTACGCTTCATCGACAAGAAGAACTCGTCGTTGGTCTTGGTAGTTTTCAGCTTGTCGATCAGGAACTCGATGGCAGCCACTTCATCCATCGGGTGCAGCAGCTTGCGCAGGATCCACATGCGCTGCAGTTCGTCGTCGGCGGTCAGCAACTCTTCACGGCGTGTGCCGGAACGGTTGATGTTGATGGCCGGGAACACACGCTTCTCAGCGATACGACGGTCCAGGGGCAGTTCCATGTTGCCGGTACCCTTGAACTCCTCGTAGATCACTTCGTCCATCTTCGAGCCGGTTTCAACCAGCGCGGTGGCGATAATGGTCAGCGAGCCGCCTTCTTCGATGTTCCGCGCAGCGCCGAAGAAACGTTTCGGTTTCTCCAGGGCGTGGGCATCGACACCACCGGTGAGCACTTTGCCGGAGCTCGGGATCACGGTGTTGTAGGCGCGGGCCAGACGGGTGATGGAGTCGAGCAGGATCACCACGTCTTTTTTGTGTTCGACCAGGCGCTTGGCCTTCTCGATCACCATTTCGGCAACCTGCACGTGGCGGGTTGGCGGCTCATCGAACGTCGAGGCAACCACTTCGCCGCGCACGGTGCGCTGCATTTCGGTCACTTCTTCCGGACGTTCATCGATCAGCAACACGATCAAGTGAACTTCAGGGTTGTTACGAGCGATGTTCGCTGCAATGTTCTGCAGCATGATGGTCTTGCCGGCTTTCGGCGGGGCAACGATCAGGCCGCGCTGGCCTTTGCCGATCGGGGCACACAGGTCGATGACACGACCGGTCAAGTCTTCGGTGGAACCGTTGCCGGCTTCCATCTTCATGCGAACGGTCGGGAACAGCGGCGTCAGGTTCTCGAAGAGAATCTTGTTTTTCGCGTTCTCGGGACGATCGTAGTTGATCGTGTCGACCTTGAGCAGGGCGAAATAACGCTCGCCTTCCTTGGGCGGTCGGATCTTGCCAACGATGGTGTCACCGGTGCGCAAGTTGAAGCGACGGATCTGGCTCGGCGAGACGTAGATATCGTCTGGGCCGGCAAGATAGGAAGCGTCTGCAGAGCGGAGGAAGCCGAAGCCGTCCTGGAGAATCTCCAGCACGCCATCACCGGAGATTTCCTCGCCGCTTTTCGCGTGCTTTTTCAGCAGGGAGAAAATCACGTCCTGCTTGCGCGAACGGGCCATATTTTCTATGCCCATCTGTTCGGCCAATTCGAGCAGTTCGGTAATCGGCTTTTGCTTGAGTTCAGTCAGATTCATATAGGAATGACGTAATCATTTATGGAGGGGGGGAAATTAAGCTTTTGGCTTAATGAGGCCGCGCCGCAGAGAAGGCGACAGGATCGCGTACTAATCGAAAAGGAGAGCGTCGGCGACGGCTTGCAGGGGGCATTGGAGAAACCAGTGCGGGGCCGAATGTACCACCTGAGTTTCAGAGCGTCTAGCCCTGTATCACGAAAAAGCCCCGCTATTTGCGGGGCCTTTTAAGGACGCTTAGATATTGGCGTCGAGGAAAGCTTGCAGCTGGGACTTCGACAGCGCGCCCACTTTAGTGGCAGCGACTTCGCCGTCCTTGAACAACATCAGCGTAGGGATACCGCGCACGCCATGCTTGGCCGGGGTTTCCTGGTTGTCGTCGATATTCAGCTTGGCAATGGTCAGCTTGCCTTCATAAGTGGTAGCAATGTCGTCCAGGACAGGAGCGATCATTTTGCAAGGACCGCACCACTCAGCCCAGTAGTCAACCAGCACCGGGCCCTGAGCCTTCAGTACTTCGGCCTCAAAGGTCGCGTCGGTGACGTGCTTGATAAGATCGTTGCTCATGGATGTCTCCGGGTTGTAAGCAAAAAAAACGTTGCCCATCATAGCCGCCCTTCCCGCGTTCAGGAAGCTGCAGCTGATTGACTCTTGCTATGGTGATGCATGAGTTTGGGTATAGCCCAATTCACGGCCCCACGGGAGTGATGAAGGCAATGCCTGTGCGCAATGCCGCATTGCGCACGTGTTCCTGCATGTTTTTCTGCGCCGCCCCGCTGGCGCGCCGAGCCAGGGCGCGCAGGATCTTGCGGTGCTCTTGCCAGGTTTCCATGGCCCGCTCCGGCCGGATGAACGGTAGTTTCTGACTCTCCAGGAACACCTCGGCACTGGCGCTGAGGATGCTCACCATCGCCTGATTACCGCTGGCCAGCAGGATGCGCTGGTGAAATTCGAAGTCCAGCTGCGCCGCCGCCTCAAAGTCGCCGCCCTTGAGCTCTTTGCGCATCGCTTCGACGTTATCTTCCAGGAAGTCCAGCTCTACGGTGGTCAGGGTCACCGCCGCCAGCCCCGCTGCAAACCCTTCCAGCGCGTAGCGCAGCTGAAAGATATCCAGCGGCGTGGCCTGTGCTGTAAACGGCCAGGCCAACCCCAGCGGTTCTTCCACGGCCTGGACGAACACGCCCTTGCCCGGCTGCACACTCACCACGCCCAACGCACTGAGTGACGACAAGGCTTCACGCAATGAGGCCCGGCTCACGCCCAATTGCAGCGCCAGATCGCGCTGGGAGGGCAATGCATCGCCCGGCCCGAAGCCCTCGTCAGCGATCAATTTGCGGATGGCCTGTAGCGCCACTTCCGGTACGGCTTGGGCGATGGAATTCATAAAAACTCAAGTTTCCAGTCAACTGAGCGGCTAGTTGTAAAGCTATTCTCGGCGCCCGGCAAGCCACGCCCCAAAGGGGCTCGCGGGGTTTTGGCAGCGCTCGAAAAGGGTGCAGAAAGCGCAACAACTGTTCAGACCAGTAAGACCGCCAAGACTCAATAACTACCGGCCTCCCAGCGCATTAGGGCGCTACTGGCATGGGCTGTGCACTGGCAAAACCCAGAAAATCCTTTCGTCCTTTTCGGAGAGTTGCCATGACCAAGCGTTGCAGCGTCCTGCTCACTGCCCTGTTTGCCAGCCTCATGCTGAACCTGGCGCCCGCCCAGGCCAACGGTCTGGACGATATCGTCGCCCGTGGCACCCTCAAGGTGGCCGTGCCTCAGGACTTCCCGCCGTTCGGCTCGGTGGGCCCGGACATGAAGCCTCGCGGCCTGGACATCGACACCGCAAAACTGCTGGCCGACCAGCTCAAGGTCAAGCTTGAACTGACCCCGGTCAACAGCACCAACCGCATCCCGTTCCTCACCACAGGCAAGGTCGACCTGGTGATTTCCAGCCTCGGCAAGAACGCCGAGCGCGAGAAGGTCATCGACTTCTCCAAGGCTTATGCGCCTTTCTACCTCGCCGTGTTCGGCCCGCCGGACGCGCCGATCAGCACCGTTGACGATCTCAAGGGCAAAACCATCAGCGTGACCCGTGGTGCCATCGAAGACATCGAGCTGACCGCCGTGGCCCCCAAGGAAGCCACGATCAAGCGCTTTGAAGACAACAACTCAACCATCGCCGCCTACCTCGCCGGCCAGGTGGACCTGATTGCCAGCGGCAACGTGGTGATGGTGGCCATCAGCGAGCGCAACCCCAAGCGTGTGCCAGCACTTAAAGTGAAGCTCAAGGACTCGCCGGTGTACGTAGGCGTGAACAAGAACGAGCCTGCGCTTCTGGACAAGGTCAACCAGATCCTGGTCGCGGCCAAGGCCGACGGCAGCCTGGAAAAAAATGCAATGCAGTGGCTTAAAGAGCCGCTGCCGGCTGATCTCTGATCACGGCTACGAGGGTTAGACATGGCCTATCAATTCGACTTTGCGCCGGTGCTGGCCAATACCGACCTGTTGCTGCGCGGCGCGTTGTTCACCCTTGAACTGACCGCCATCGGTGCTGTGCTGGGTGTGGCGCTGGGAATCGTCGGCGCCGTGGTTCGGGCGTGGAAGATCCAGCCGTTCAGTTGGGTCTTCGGGGTATACGTCGAGTTGATCCGCAACACGCCGTTTTTGGTGCAGTTGTTTTTCATCTTCTTCGGCCTGCCGTCCCTGGGCCTGAAAATCACCGAATGGCAGGCGGCAGTGCTGGCGATGGTGATCAACCTGGGTGCGTACTCCACCGAGATCATCCGTGCCGGGATCCAGGCGATCCCTCGCGGGCAATTGGAAGCTGCGGCCGCGCTGGCAATGACGCGCTTCGAGGCGTTCCGCCACGTGGTGTTGTTACCGGCGCTGGGCAAGGTCTGGCCGGCCTTGAGCAGCCAGATCATCATCGTGATGCTCGGCTCGGCGGTGTGCTCGCAGATCGCCACCGAGGAGTTGAGCTTTGCCGCCAACTTTATCCAGTCGCGTAACTTCCGCGCCTTTGAAACCTATGCACTGACGACTCTGGTCTACCTGTGTATGGCACTGATGATCCGCCAATTGCTGAACTGGATCGGCCGGCGCTATGTGATGAGGAACGCTCGATGAGTGATTTTTCCTTCTGGGACATCGTGCGCAACCTGCTCACCGGCTTGCAGTGGACGCTGTTGTTGTCGCTGGTGGCATTTATCGGCGGCAGTGTGATCGGCTTGCTGGTGATGACCATGCGTATCAGCAAAAAGGCCTTCGCGCGCAACGTCGCCCGTACTTACATCGAACTGTTCCAGGGCACGCCGCTGTTGATGCAGCTGTTCCTGGTGTTCTTCGGCGTGGCCTTGCTCGGCGTCGACATTTCGCCCTGGCTTGCGGCAGCGATTGCCTTGACCCTGTTTACCAGCGCCTATCTGGCTGAAATCTGGCGCGGTTGCGTCGACTCCATCGCCCACGGGCAATGGGAGGCGTCCGCAAGCCTGGCCCTCAACCCGCTGGAGCAATTGCGCTACGTGATCCTGCCCCAGGCGCTGCGCATTGCGGTGGCGCCAACCGTGGGTTTCTCGGTGCAAGTGGTCAAGGGCACCGCCGTCACCTCGATTATCGGCTTCACCGAGCTGACCAAGACCGGCGGCATGCTCGCCAACGCGACCTTCGAACCCTTCATGGTCTATGGCCTGGTGGCGCTCGGTTACTTCCTGCTCTGCTACCCCTTGTCCCTCAGTGCGCGCTACCTGGAAAGGAGACTGCATGCCTCTGCTTAGAATTTCCGCCCTGCATAAGTATTACGGCGATCACCATGTACTCAAGGGCATCGACCTGACGGTCGAAGAAGGCCAGGTGGTGGCGATCATCGGCCGCAGTGGCTCGGGTAAATCCACCTTGCTGCGTACCCTTAACGGCCTGGAGTCGATCAACGACGGGGTAATTGAAGTTGACGGCGAATACCTCGACGCCGCCCGCGCCGACCTGCGCACCTTGCGCCAGAAAGTCGGCATGGTGTTCCAGCAGTTCAACCTGTTCCCGCACCTGACCGTGGGCGAAAACGTCATGCTCGCCCCGCAGGTGGTGCAAAAAGTGCCCAAAGCCAAGGCTGCGCAACTGGCGCGACAAATGCTCGAGCGGGTTGGGCTGGGAGAAAAATTCGACGCCTTCCCCGATCGCTTGTCCGGCGGCCAACAGCAGCGCGTTGCCATCGCCCGGGCGCTGGCCATGTCGCCCAAAGTGTTGCTGTGCGATGAAATCACCTCGGCCCTGGACCCTGAACTGGTAAACGAAGTGCTCAGCGTGGTGCGCCAACTGGCCAAGGATGGCATGACGTTGATCATGGTCACCCACGAGATGCGTTTTGCCCGGGAAGTGGGTGACAAGCTGGTGTTCATGCACCAAGGCAAAGTGCACGAGGTCGGCGACCCGAAAACCCTGTTTGCCAACCCTCAGACTGCCGAGCTGGCCAACTTCATCGGCTCGGTGGAACAGCCAGGCTGACCAGCTCAAAGTTTCCCAGGCCCTCCAGCAGCGTTTCGCTGCGCACCCCAAGAGCCGCGGAAGGCAGGCGGGCATCAACCTCAACCTGGGCAGTCAACCGCCGGCCCGCCACCGGCACGCCCGCCACTCGCGCAACCAGCGTGTGGCCAGGCGACAGGCGCGCGGTGACGGGTTCGCCGGGCAAGAGCGCGACTGCCCACTCTACAACCTGGCCATCAACCTGGGCGTGCTTGAGGTTCAGGGTGAACTGCCCCTGCCGCCCGAAGCGGAAGCCCTGGCCTCCTGCCGGCGCACCGTTGAATCGTAGCGCCATGACCGATGGGTCCGCACAGACGATGCTCAGATGCAGCGTGCGCGTTCCCAGATCCAGCGCCCCATCGCTTCGTTCACTCTGGCGGATAACGCCATATTCCACCCGAGACTGGCTCACGGAGAGCCGACAGGTATCGGCACGCGCTTCACTTGCCATTGTCACCACCACCAGCAGCAGGTACAGCAATAGCCCAAGGCGCAAGCCACCTGGCTCACTGGGCACGGCACACCGCCGCGGCGGTTTCGTAAAGTTTGTCATCGTTGCTCTCTTGTTGCGGGTTCAGGTGCAGCAGGCAGGACTTGGCGTCCGGGAGTGAAACCTTAAGGGTTTGCTGCTGGCTCAGGTCGTTCAGGAAGATCATTCCCTCGCCCACTACGCTGGCGATGAACGTGTTGTCCTTATCGAACACTGAAGCGCCTTGAGGCAGGGAGCGGCCCTGTTCGTCTTGCACCACGAGCAACACGCGACGCACCTTCACCACTTCGAACTCCACGGTACTGAATGAGCCGCGCCCTGCAGTGAGCATTTTGGTGCCGTTTTTCAGGTCAACGCGCTTGGGCAAAGACTGGGTCTGCACTTCAATGCGGCTGTCGGTATAGGCCGGCAGGTTGGCAATCACCGCATGGCCGCGGTAGTCGGTCCATACCGGGCCTTGAGGGGTCGAGACCCTGGCAGCGCCTACGTCGCCCACCGAAAGGATGCCGAAGGTGTCTTGCACTGCATAAGGCGAGAACGTCAGCCCACGCGAGTGGGCGACGATACCGCCTTGAAGTTGCCCGGTGTAACTGGTGCCCGACGGGGCACGGCTTACACCCAGGCCGACACGGGTATAGCGCGGCATCACGTTCACCTGGCCGCGCACCGTTTGCTGGCGCTCTGCCAGGTCGCGCTCGACGCCTACCTCATAGTCCACATACTCGTTGGCCCGTTCACTGAACGCCGTACCGGCATCCAGCCTGTCACCCCGGCGGCTGGCATAGGATGTCAGGCGGCGGTCCCCGCCCAGTGGGACGCTGACCTGCAGCCGAATGGACACACCCTGGTCCTCTCGCTCATTGCGCCCCCTTCCCACGCGATTGTCTTGACTACGCGGCCGCGAGCCACCGACCCGAGAATCGGCGATCAACGCCACATCGGCGCCGCTGAACGACTTGTTCCACGAGGCAAACAGGTGCTCGCTGGCACGTCCGTCAAATTGTGAACTGAGGGTATAACTGATCGAAAAGCCTCCAAGCGACGGCTCGACCCAACTGAAGCCCGCCGTGTACTGGTTTTTGAAGCGTGCGCCGAAATCATCAAGCTTCGAGGACTGACTGGCCTCAAGCACGTCACGGTACCCACGGCTCTGGCTCGTGGCGCTCAGGTTCATGTCGATGTCGGCAACCAGCGGGCTGCTCAGGGACAGCGTGCTGCGCCCGCCGGAAAGACCGGCCAGCGCATCACGGGAATGGGTGTGGCGTACGCCCACCGAGACCCGCTGGAAAAAAATGCTGCCCATCGCGCCACCGGCTGCCTGATAGTCGTCCGTGCTCAATAACCCGAAACCCACCGACGACCCACGCCCCAAGCCCCACGACCCGCTACCCATGGCTACCACTGGCTGCTCGATACGATCGCTTGAGGACTCGCGCACTTTGCCAAGGGAAAAGTAATAGCCGGACGCTACCGGAGCCACTCCGCGAAAGGAGGCCGCCGGCACCACAAAGCGGCGGGCTGCCCCTCGGATATCAATCACGCTCACATCCAGGTCATTGGTGCCGTTGAGCAAAGGCAGCCCGGTCAACCTGAAAGGGCCATCCGGCACCAGCGTGCTATGAATCAATGCACCCGCCTGGCGCACCTCGATACGGGACTGACCCTGGGCGAGGCCTTCGACCACCACGTCGTTGCTACCCGCAGGCGTTCGCGACTGACCGTCGGGAGAAAACTGGAGGCCCGACAGCTGGATACCGCCGAATACCGGGTTGTTGCTGGAAATCTGACCGACCTGAAACGTTGCCCGCAACCCGGCGATATCACGCTGGGCGTAAGCATGGACGTGCTCGGTACGCGACTTGCCATTGTCGGAGATATGGAACTGGCGGCTCCGAACAATCCAGTTACCCAAGTTGAACCCGGCCTCGGTGTAGGCCGACACAAAACGGCTGGGCGCATCGCGCGAGCGGGTATCGAACCCCAGCACGTCATAGTTGAACAAGGCTGCCGCCCCGCCCTGGGAAAAATGCCCGGCCTCCCATTCAGGCTCCCGCAATGACTGGGTAGGCACCACCAGTGTGACCTCATCACTGCCAGGCCGCAGCCTCACCATGGTGGCCGGGTACTCACCGATAAAATCATGGCAGGCCTGGTCCGGTGTAATGCCGGCACGAAGGATTGCGGACGGCTTCAGCAGCCCGGCTTTCTCCAGTAACCCGGGGGTAAAACACAGTTGCCCCTGGTAGTCGAAACGCGCATCCACCAGCCCCAACGGGCTGCCATTTACCCGCAACCCCACCACATGCACACCCTCGCGAAAGCGCGCCGCCGTGCGAAAGTATTCGGAGACCTTCGGGTCAATCCCGTGAGTTGTCAGCGCCGCAAGGTCAAAGCCT
Organism: Pseudomonas sp. A125; assembly: GCF_055409485.1. NCBI lineage: Bacteria > Pseudomonadati > Pseudomonadota > Gammaproteobacteria > Pseudomonadales > Pseudomonadaceae > Pseudomonas > Pseudomonas sp. A125. The sequence goes on along the minus strand of NZ_JBUZVP010000017.1, from coordinate 68,383 downwards.
TCACCCAGGCTCATGGCCGACACGCTGGCAGGCAACCCGCATAACGTCGCAAGCCCCATGAACACCTTTGAGCGGCACGGCATGAACGCCCCGGCCCTGAAACCCGACACACCCTTTGGCCCACGGCCCGTGTTCTTCTTTTTCATGGGCCGTTCAACGTTCATCAGCAATGACTGGTGCCAGGTAGTGCTCTACCGAAAACCCATAGACCGTGGCGGGTTGAATCTCGACCGACACCGCACCTTCAAGGGAGCCGGCGACCTTGGCCACCAGCACTTCGCCCGCCAGGATGTAGGTGCGCGGCAGCGTGGCTACGCGTTTGTGCGGCAGCAGTTGCACATCCAGCGCCAGGCGCACGACGTAAGCGCTGTTGTTGTGAACGCTCAGTTGTTCACCGTCGCGCTTCCATTTCAGCAACTCCCAAGGCGTGTGGTGCCTCGGCAAACCCTGGGGATGCAGGATCAACGGCAGATTCTGCCGGATACTGATACCAATAGTCGCACCCCCCGGGGCACGCGCCTGGGGAATGCCTTCGAAGGAAACCCGTTTTAACCGCTGGGTCTTGAGGGGTGCCTTCAAGGTGCTGATGAAACGCACGAGCTGGGTATCACCAGCCTCCACGCGGGTAATCGGCGGAGTGACGATTAATAACGACTCGAGGTCCTCAGGCACGTTTTCTATAACCGAATGAAGAAGTGCCGGGCCCATGTCCGTATTCTTGACGTTGATGGTTGCCTCGCCATCTTCCTCGTAGAGCACAACAACCGTTGTTTCAGGCTGCATGCCATCTGCCATTACCGGGGTGGTCACATATAAAAACAAACCGACAGACCACAGTAGCGCCTTAGTTATTCTTGAACGACCACTCACCGCTTTTTCTCCAGGACATAAAAGCCAACCGTTATCAAACAAACACCCACACGAGGGCAGCCGAAAAGAAACAGAGGCCTTGAATGCTTCTGTATCAATATCGGCTGCCTGTTAGTTGTTTAGATGTAACTCAATTCCAGCGTGGCGCGCCCATCCAGCGTAATGTCACGGGTAAGGTCCAGAGCCTGGCCACGGTTGATTACCGCCCTCACTGCAATAACACCCGTCAGCTGGGCGATAGAGGCGGGGGCGACGGTGACGCCAGTACGCCACGAGTACTGGCTAGGGGACTGAGCCACTCGGCCATCACTGTTCTGCCAGGCGCCTGCGCCGACTCGTACGATCGGGCTCAGTACCGTGCCGGCTGCTCTCAAGTCCCGAAGGGTGACCGAATACCCACCAGTGTGGCGGTTACCTACGCCGCCCAGGCCGTAATTTTGTGCTTCGGTGAAGCCCGTGCCCAATATGCCCGCGACCTTGGTGTGCCCCTGCAGGTCCTTTAGGGACAGGCCGAATTTTGCAGGTGAGTTGCCGCAGTTTACGACCAGGGTAGTGGTCTTCTCTTCACGGGGATTGAAAGCGGTCTGGGACAGCGAACCGGAAGCAATCGGATCATAGGTAATAGTGCCACTACCGCCCAGGCTCAGATTGCAGGCGGCAGGTGTGATCGTGCCCCGGACAGACAACTGCGCCGTAGTAGTTGCTTGAGCAGCGATACTTGCAGCCAGACACACAACACCCATCGTCAAAACCAATATTTTTTTCATGCTCAACCTGTCACTAAAAGTTATCAGGTGTTGCTCATATATAACCCGGGCACTTCCATTGCCCTACGTGTCTTCTTCCCTGACACAACAAAGCCATAAATAAATAACACCACGGCCTGATTGCCGAGTGACAGTCTCGCTCTTTAATACCCAAAGAAAGAATAAGACCAAACCTTAACTATCGTCAGAACAGTAAAAAGTAATTGTCATTCCAAACCAACCTGCGGGTAGTCCAGAACAACATATCGGCCAGACAAGTAATACGCCAACGTAGGCAAATTCAGTAAACATAGCCAGTTTTAGAAAACTAATTATTTCCTATCTGCTTCGAAGACTTAACGTCAGACACAAAAGGAATCGCCCTACATTTCCTACAAATCCTGCTCCAAGACAGCTATAGGAGAATTCCCGAAGCACTACGCGTTGGCGTCAGCGGTTGATCGTGGCACGATGGCGAGGTTATCGACCGAGACCCCTTACCATGCCGCAATCCCAAGCCAAGAATCTGTCCCTGATCGCCGCCATCGACCTGGGCTCCAACAGCTTTCACATGGTCGTGGCCAAGGCCCAGAACGGCGAAATCCGCATCCTTGAGCGGCTCGGCGAAAAAGTGCAACTGGCTGCCGGGATCGACGATGAGCGCCAGCTCAATGAAGAATCCATGCAGCGCGGGCTCGACTGCCTGAAGCGCTTTGCCCAACTGATCAACGGCATGCCCCTGGGCGCCGTACGAATCGTCGGCACCAACGCCCTGCGTGAAGCCCGCAACCGAGGCGAATTCATCCGCCGCGCCGAGGAGATCCTCGGGCACCCGGTAGAGGTCATCTCCGGTCGTGAGGAAGCGCGCCTGATCTACCTCGGCGTGTCCCACACCCTGGCCGACACACCGGGCAAGCGCCTGGTGGCCGACATTGGCGGTGGCAGCACCGAGTTCATCATTGGCCAGCGCTTCGAACCGTTGCTGCGCGAAAGCCTGCAGATGGGCTGCGTCAGCTACACCCAACGCTATTTCAAGGACGGCAAGATCACCCCGGCCCGCTACGCCCAGGCTTACACGGCGGCGCGGCTGGAGATCATGAGCATCGAGCACGCCCTGCACCGCCTGACCTGGGATGAGGCCATCGGTTCGTCCGGCACCATCCGTGCCATCGGCCTGGCGCTCAAGGCTGGTGGCCACGGCACTGGCGAGGTCAACGCCGAGGGCCTGGCGTGGCTCAAGCGCAAGCTGTTCAAGCTGGGGGATGCCGAAAAAATCGATTTCGACGGCATCAAGCCTGACCGCCGCACGATTTTCCCGGCGGGCCTGGCGATCCTCGAAGCGATTTTCGACGCCCTCGAGCTGCAACGCATGGACCACTGCGACGGCGCCCTGCGTGAAGGCGTGCTGTACGACCTGCTGGGCCGCCATCATCACGAAGATGTGCGCGAACGCACCCTCAGTTCATTGATGGAGCGCTACCACGTCGACCTGGAACAAGCCGCGCGGGTTGAACGCAAGGCGCTGCACGCCTTCGACCAGGTCGCAGCCGATTGGGACCTGGAAGACGGCGTATGGCGTGAACTGCTGGGCTGGGCGGCCAAGGTCCATGAAGTAGGGCTGGACATCGCCCACTACCATTACCACAAGCACGGCGCCTACCTGATCGAGCACTCGGACCTGGCGGGTTTCTCCCGTGAAGACCAGCAGATGCTCGCACTGCTGGTGCGCGGCCACCGTCGCAATATCCCCCGGGACAAGTTTGCCGAGTTCGGCGCCGAGGGAATCAAGTTGATTCGCCTGTGTGCACTGCTGCGCTTTGCGATCCTGTTCCACCATATCCGTGGTACCCGGGAAATGCCGCAAGTGGTGCTGCGTGCCAATGCCGACAGCCTGGACGTGGTATTCCCGAAGAACTGGCTGGATGAAAACCAGCTGACCCAGGCCGATTTCGCCCAGGAAGCCGAGTGGCTGACGCGGGTTGGGTTGACGTTGAACGTGCGCTAAAACGGTCTATATAACGCCACAAAACAAATGTGTGGGATTGTGTGGGAGCTGGCTTGCCTGCGATAGCATCCCCTCGGTGCAACTGGTACACCGAGGCGTCTGCATCGCAGGCAAGCCAGCTCCCACATGGGCCCGCGTATACCTTGCTTAATTCACCGTCAGAATCGGACTGCCCAGCTTTTCGAGCAACGTCGCCTGGGCGCTGCGCGGGTTCTGGTTGCCGGTCGGCGTGTTGCGCACGTAGCGCCCGTCCGACTGCAGGCTCCAGCTGTGGGTGTTGTCGGTGAGGTAACTCTCCAGCTCCTTCTTGACCCGCATGATCAGCTTCTTGCCTTCCACCGGGAAGCAGGTCTCTACACGCTTGTCGAGGTTGCGCTCCATCCAGTCGGCACTGGACAGGAACATCTGCTCCTCGCCGCCATTGAGGAAGTAGAACACCCGCGTGTGCTCCAGGAAGCGCCCGATGATCGAACGCACGTGGATGTTATGGGAAACCCCGGCGATGCCCGGACGCAGGCAGCACATGCCACGCACCACCAGATCGATACGTACACCCGACTGGCTGGCCTTGTACAACGCGCGGATGATCTTCGGGTCGGTCAGCGAGTTGAACTTGGCGATAATGTGCGCCGGCTTGCCTTCGAGGGCGAACTGGGTCTCGCGGGCAATCATGTCGAGCATGCCCTTCTTCAGGGTGAACGGCGCGTGCAGCAGTTTCTTCATGCGCAGGGTCTTGCCCATGCCGATCAACTGGCTGAACAGCTTGCCGACGTCTTCACACAAGGCGTCGTCGGAGGTCAGCAGGCTGTAGTCGGTGTAGAGCTTGGCGTTGCCGGCGTGGTAGTTGCCGGTGCCCAAGTGGGCGTAACGCACGATCTCGCCGGCTTCGCGGCGCAGGATCAGCATCATCTTGGCGTGGGTCTTGAAGCCGACCACGCCGTAGATCACCACCGCACCGGCCGCTTGCAGGCGGCTGGCCAGTTGCAGGTTGGACTCTTCGTCGAACCGTGCGCGCAGTTCGATCACCGCCGTCACTTCCTTGCCGTTACGCGCGGCGTCTACCAGCGCATCGACGATTTCCGAGTTGGCGCCGGAGCGGTACAGGGTTTGGCGTACGGCCAGCACATGCGGGTCTTTGGCAGCCTGGCGCAGCAGGTCGACCACCGGCGTGAAAGACTCGAACGGGTGCAGCAGCAAAATGTCCTGCTTGCTCACCACGCTGAAAATATTTTCGCTGTTTTGCAGCAGTTTCGGGATCTGCGGGGTAAACGGCGTGTATTGCAGCTCTGGGTGGCTGTCCAGGCCAGTAATGCTGAACAGGCGCGTCAGGTTCACCGGGCCATTGACCTGGTACAGCTCGGTCTCGCTCAGGTTGAACTGCTTGAGCAGGTAGTCCGACAGGTGTTTCGGGCAGGTGTCCGCCACTTCCAGGCGCACCGCATCACCATAGCGCCGGGAGAACAGCTCGCCGCGCAGGGCACGGGCCAAGTCTTCGACGTCTTCGGAGTCCAGCGCCAGGTCGGCGTTGCGCGTCAAGCGGAACTGGTAGCAGCCCTTGACCTTCATGCCCTGGAACAGGTCATCGGCGTGGGCGTGGATCATCGACGAAAGGAATACATAGTTATCGCCAGCACCCCCCACCTCTTCCGGTACCTTGATGATCCGTGGCAGCAAGCGCGGCGCCGGGATGATCGCCAGGCCCGAGTCGCGACCGAAGGCGTCGATACCTTCCAGCTCGACGATAAAGTTAAGGCTCTTGTTCACCAGCAACGGGAACGGGTGCGTCGGGTCCAGGCCGATGGGCGTGATGATCGGCGAAATCTCGTCGCGAAAGTAGCGACGCACCCAGGTCTTGATCTTGGTGGTCCAATGACGGCGCCGGATGAAGCGCACGTGATGTTTTTCCAGTTCCGGCAGCAGGATGTCATTGAGGATCGCGTATTGGCGGTCCACATGGCCGTGTACCAGCTCACTGATACGTGCCAGCGCCTGATGCGGCTGCAGGCCGTCGGCACCGGCTTGTTCACGGGCGAAGGTAATCTGCTTTTTAAGGCCGGCAACACGAATTTCGAAGAACTCGTCCAGGTTGCTGGAGAAGATCAGCAGAAACTTCAGCCGCTCCAGCAGTGGGTAGGACTCATCCAGCGCCTGTTCCAGCACGCGGATGTTGAATTGCAGTTGTGACAGCTCGCGGTGGATGTACAGGCTGCTGTCATCCAGGTTGGTAATCGCGACCACCGGCGCCGGCGCGGCGGCTGGCGCTTCGGCCACCACGGCAGGCGGTGCCGGCTCCAGCTCCGGCGGGGTCTCGGTGGCTTGTTCGACCACCGGGTGAGCGTCTTTTACGGCAACTTCTGTGAGTCCTTCGGTATTCATCGAGTGTTCCTGTGAGGGCTAGTGTTGCTCTCTAAGCAATTGGGCGGCGCGGGCGGCGAAGTAAGTCAGGATGCCATCGGCACCCGCGCGTTTAAAGGCAGTCAGGGATTCAAGGATCACCCCTTCACTCAACCAACCATTCTGGATCGCGGCCATGTGCATGGCGTATTCACCGCTGACCTGATAGACAAAGGTCGGCACCTTGAATTCCTCTTTGACCCGATAAAGGATGTCGAGGTACGGCATCCCGGGCTTGACCATGACCATGTCGGCGCCTTCGGCCAGGTCCGCGGCCACTTCGTGCAGGGCTTCGTGGCTGTTGGCCGGGTCCATCTGGTACGAGGCCTTGTTGGCCTTGCCCAGGTTCAACGCCGAGCCCACTGCATCGCGGAACGGGCCGTAATAGGCGCTGGCGTACTTGGCCGAGTAGGCCATGATGCGTACGTTGACGTGGCCGGCCAGCTCCAGGGCTTCGCGAATCGCCTGGATGCGCCCGTCCATCATGTCTGACGGTGCCACCACTTGGGCACCCGCGGCGGCGTGGGACAAGGCCTGCTTCACCAGGGCATCAACAGTGATGTCGTTCTGAACATAGCCTTCTTCGTCGAGAATGCCATCCTGACCGTGGGTGGTGAACGGGTCCAGGGCCACGTCGGTGATCACCCCCAACTGGGGAAAACGCTCGCGCAAGGCGCGGGTGGCGCGCTGGGCGATACCCTCGGGGTTCCAGGCTTCGGCGGCGTCCAGGGACTTGAGCCCGGTGGGCGTGACCGGGAACAGCGCCAGCGCCGGAATTCCCAGTTCGACCCACTTCGCGGCCTCCACCAGCAGCAAATCAATGGTCAAGCGCTCCACGCCCGGCATCGACGCCACGGCTTCCCGATGATTTTCACCGTCCAGCACAAACACCGGCAGGATCAGATCATTCACCGTCAGGACGTTTTCACGTACCAGGCGACGGGAAAAATCATCACGACGGTTGCGACGCAGACGGGTGGCGGGAAACAGGCGGTTGGCGGGGGTAAAGCTCACGGCAGACTCCTGAGCCCGGCTTGACGGGCGAGCGTGACAGTTATAAGCGGCCATTATGACGAAGGAATTACAGTTGTGGTTAGCTCATACGCGGTAAGGCAACCGCCGTGCGACTTGTAGTCGCATTCGTCGTTTATGTAGGAATTGTTCACTTCGTGACACATCTCGATACTTTCATGAATGTTCGCGAAGGCGTAGGCTGCGCGTTCATTTCGCCAGCACCCAGACCATGCTTCAACAATTTCTGCATGACTTCGGCTACTTTGCGCTGTTCCTAGGCACCTTCTTCGAAGGCGAAACCATTCTGGTTCTCGCAGGCTTCCTGGCGTTCCGTGGATACATGGATATCAACCTGGTGGTGGTCGTTGCCTTTTTCGGCAGCTACGCCGGCGACCAGTTGTGGTACTTCCTGGGGCGCAAGCACGGCCGCAAACTGTTGGCGCGCAAGCCGCGTTGGCAACTGCTGGGCGATAAGGCCCTGGAACATATCCGCAAGCATCCGGACATCTGGGTGTTGAGCTTCCGTTTCGTCTACGGTTTGCGCACGGTGATGCCGGTAGCCATTGGCCTGTCGGGCTACCCACCGGGGCGCTACCTGTTGCTCAACGGGATTGGCGCGGCTGTGTGGGCCGCTGCGCTGGGGGCTGCGGCTTACCATTTCGGCGCGGTATTGGAAGGCATGCTGGGCAGCGTCAAGAAGTATGAGCTGTGGGTGCTGGGCGCACTGCTGGTGCTGGGCCTGGGCCTGTGGATCCGCCGGCGCATCAAGAACGCCCGCCTGACCCGCGAAGCCTGCGCCGCTGAAAAGGTTCGCCTGGCGGCAGGCGAACCTGAAAAAGCCGAAAAACCTACGACGCCAGCCGAGTAAGCCGGCCTCTGCAACAGTAGAGGCCGATGCCGCTGAACAAGCTGTAACTGACCAGGCCCAGCCAGCCCAACGAGCTGGCCGGCCACAGCCCTAGCAGCGGCGCCAGCCACACCAGTGGCACATTCAGCGCCAGGCGCACCAGTTCAGCCTTCAACGCCCACGGGCGATTCTCCAGCGCTACCCCAAGGGTGAACAACCCCAATGCCATCGCACTCCAGCCCACTACCAGGGCGGCGGTTGGCAGGCCCTCGCCGAAATTCATCAGGTAGCTGCCAAACCCTACATACGCGGCAAACTGCAGCGCGACGTAAATCTGTTGGCGCCCATCCAGCGGTACTTCGAATTTGCGGAACTGGCTCAAGTCGGGCTTGGCCATCGGGTACTTCGCCGCCACGTCCGCCGGGCGCCAGCCGGTGCGCATGAACCAGATACGCAGCTTGTCCCACCCGCTCTCGGTGCGCCGCGCGTCACTCCACAGCTGTGCATAAAACTGCAGGTTGGCCCACAGCGGGTTCCAGCTGGCCAACGGCGTGGTCACGCCAAAGATCACCGGCTCGTTATCGTCTTCTTCCTGGAAGGTACCAAACAGGCGGTCCCAAATAATGAACACGCCGCCGTAGTTGCGATCCATGTAGAGAGCGTTCTGTGCATGGTGGGCGCGGTGATTGGACGGCGTGACGAAGAACCACTCGTACCAGCCGAGCTTCGGCACATGACGCGTATGCACCCAGAATTGATACAGCAGGTTAAGGGATGCCACGCTGATAAACACCACCAGCGGCACACCCAGTACGGCCAGCGGCAGGTAGAAGATCCAACTCAGCAGAAAGCCCGTGCTGGTCTGACGCAGTGCGGTGCTGAGGTTGTAGTCCTCACTCTGATGATGCACCGAGTGCGCGGCCCAGAGGATATTGCGCTCATGGCCACAGCGATGCAGCCAGTAGTAGCAGAAGTCGTAGAACACAAAGGCGAACACCCAGGTCCAGACGCTTTGGGCCGAGAGTTCGATGATCGCCAGGTGCTTGAGGGCGAAGGCGTAGGTGAGGATACCCACACCTTTGGTCAAAAGCCCCGTGGTGGTGGACAGCACGCCGGTGCTGAGGCTGTTGATGGCGTCGGCCACCCGGTAGTTGCGTTGGCCGCGCCGGTAGTCGGCCAGCAGCTCGACCACGATCAAGGCAATGAAAAACGGTACCGCGTAAGGGACGAAGTCCATGGGCAAGTCCGGTCAATTATTGTTACATCTAGAGTAGGTGGAGAGGCTGGATATCCCATTGGCAATGAGTGACAAATGAGTAGACATTTAACGCCATGAATCAGGAGAAATGCCCATGAGCAAAAAGATTGCAGTGATACTTTCCGGCTGTGGCGTGTACGACGGTGCAGAAGTTCATGAGAGCGTGATTACCCTGCTGCGCCTGGACCAGCGCGGCGCCGAGGTGCAGTTCTTTGCACCGAATATCGCCCAACTGCATGTGATCAACCACCTGACGGGCGAAGAAATGCCCGAGTCGCGTAACGTGCTGGTGGAGTCGGCGCGCATTGCCCGTGGTGCGGTGAAGGACATTCGCGACGCCAACGCCGAGGATTTCGATGCGCTGATCGTGCCCGGGGGGTTTGGCGCGGCGAAGAACCTGTCGAACTTTGCCGTCGAAGGCGCCGGGTGCAGCGTCAACCCGCAGGTGCTCGAACTGGCCGAAGCGTTTGCCGAAGCCGGCAAGCCGGTCGGGCTGATCTGCATCTCGCCGGCCCTGGCGGCGAAGATCTATGGCCCGGGCGTGACCTGCACCATCGGCAACGACGCCGACACCGCAGCCGCCATGGACAAGATGGGCGCCACCCACCAGGAATGCGCGGTCGACGACATCGTCGAAGACAAGGCGCGCAAACTGGTGAGTACCCCGGCCTACATGCTGGGCAAGCGCATCAGCGACGTGGCATCAGGCATCAACAAGCTGGTGGACCGGGTACTGGAACTGACCCACGAGAACGATTAGGCCTTCATCAGCCGGGTCAGAATCCGATCCAGTGAGTTGGCAAACGCCTGCTTCTCTTTGTCCCCATGGGGCGGCGGGCCGCCGCCCATCTGGCCTTGCTCGCGCAGATCGGTGAACAGGTTGCGCACCGCCAGCCGTTCGCTCATGTTCTGCGGGCTGAACTCCTTGCCTCGCGGGTCCAGCGCCGCCACGCCGTTCTTCACCAGACGGTCGGCCAGCGGTACATCGCTGCAAATCACCAATTCGCCGGGCACCGCGTGTTCCACCAGGTAGTCATCAGCCGCGTCCGGGCCGCTGGGTACCACGATCAGCTTCACACACGCAAAGCTCGGCTTGATCTGGCTCTGCCCGGCCACCAGCACCACCTCGAACTGGCGCTTGAGGGCGAACTTCACCACCTGATCCTTGGCTGCCCGTGGGCATGCGTCCGCATCGATCCACACGCGCATGGCTATGCCACCACCCGGCGCTTTTCTGCCAGCCGGCTGCGGCCGTACAGCACCACAATTGCCAGGATTGCCACAGCCTGGGCGCTCAACGAATACGCATCGGCGTGAATGCCCAGCCAGTCGAAGTCAAAGAACGCCACCGGCCGGGTGCCGAAGATCCCGGCTTCCTGCAACGCCTTGACGCCATGCCCGGCGAACACCACCGACAGCGCACACAGCAGTGCGGCATTGATACCGAAGAACAGCGCCAACGGCAGTTTCGCCGAGCCCCGCAGAATCACCCAGGCCAGGCCCACCAACAGCACCAGCGCCGTGGCGCCACCGGCCAAAACCGCGTTATGCCCGGCGGGACCTGCCTGCAGCCACAGGGTTTCGTAGAACAGGATCACTTCGAACAGCTCGCGGTACACCGAGAAGAACGCCAGCATTGCAAAGCCGAAGCGCCCGCCACCGCCCACCAGGCTGCTCTTGATGTAGTCCTGCCAGGCCGCGGCGTGGCGACGGTCGTGCATCCACACCCCGAGCCACAGCACCATTACGCTGGCAAACAGCGCGGTGCAGCCTTCGAGCAATTCGCGCTGGGCGCCGCTCACATCGATCACATAAGCTGCCAACGCCCAGGTAGCCAAGCCCGCCAACAGCGCCAGGCCCCAGCCGGCGTTGACACTGCGCACCGCCGATTGCTGCCCGGTGTTACGCAGGAACGCGAGGATCGCCGCCAGCACCAGGATCGCTTCCAGGCCTTCGCGCAGCAAGATCAACAAGCCAGAGATGTAGCTCAAAGACCAGCTCAAGCCATCGCTGCCCAGCAGGCCGGCCGACTCGGTGAGCTTGCCCTTGGCCACGTCCAGGCGCTGCTGCACTTGTTCGATCGGCAAGCCGTCCTGCAACGACTGCCGGTAGGCCATCAGGGCCTTTTCGGTGTCCTTGCGCACGTTGGCGTCAACGTTGTCGAGGGAGCTTTCGACCAGCTCGAAACCCTCCAGGTAAGCCGCTACCGAGAGGTCATAGGCTTGCTCGTGTTCGTTATTGCGAAAGGCGGCGAGGCTTTTGTCCAGGGTTGCGGCGGTGTAATCGAGCAACTGCGCCGGGCCACGCTTGACCTGTGGCGGTTGGGCGCGCTGGGCACGGAAGGTCGCGACGGCGTCCGGGCCTTCGGCGGCCAGCACTTCGTTGGGGGTCTGGCGCGCGAGGTCGGCGAGGTTGAAGGACTTTTCGCTTTTTGCCGCAGCCGGGTCGGCGGTGAAGCCGGCGATGTAGGTGGCCAGGTCCCAACGCTGACGGTCGTCCAGTTGATCGGCGAAAGACGGCATGTCGGTGCCTTCGACGCCCAGCCCAAGGGTGTTGTAGATCGCATAGAGGCTCAGGCGGTCCAGGCGAGCAGCGTCCCGCAGGTTGGCGGGCGGCGGGGTCATGCCGACGCCTGCGGGGCCATCGCCGGCGCCGGTGGCGCCGTGGCACACCGAGCAGTTCTGGGCGTATAGCGGCGCGCCACGGGTTGGGTCGGGCGTAATGGCCGGGGCCTGGCTGACCTCATAGGCCACCGCCAGCCGGGCGCCCAATTGCCGGGCCTGGTGCGCAACTGCCACCCCATCCTGATGGGCCGTCACGGCTGCCAGCAGTTCATCCACGCCCGTTATCAACTCGGCGCGCTCGGGTTTCTCCGGTAGTTCAGCCACCAAGCCTTGCAGAACCCCGAGAAACTCCACCTGTTCGCGATATTCCGAATCATCAATGACGTTGCCCGCCTTCACCGTCGGTGGATAGTCCGCGCCGATGTAGTCCAGCAAATGCAGGGCTTGAGGCGCACCCTCGGCTGTGGCGGCCAGCAGGTTGAAGCTGCACGACATCAACGCCGGCAGCACCAGCCAGGCAAGAAAACGGGACGGGGCAATCATGAATGAATCTCAAAGGGAAATACGAAGTAACACATTGTCAAACCTTAAGGGTTTTGACTCAAGGCGTTAGTGATTTGGCGCAGGGAATCCCAAGGCCTGGATAGTGGCACCACCTCTAAAAAATGGAACCAAAAGGCCATTGTTTTGCCAGCAATGCAGCTTATAATGCCGCGCCTTCGTTATCGCGAATTGGCATCTATGCTCCTCTTTTTATGAGGAATTGACAGGACCGCAACCTATTCCTGCCATTGGTGATTCGGCCCAGCCAGCACATTCGGCCGATTACGTTCAGGGAAGAAGCTCCTCGATGGCATCTCGCGCCTTTACCTCGCTCGCGCTCGCGGCAGTCACCGCGCTGTCCGGTTGTTCGATGTTTCGCAGCTACGACACCGAGTTGCAAGCCACCAATCAGCAGTTGGCCACCGGCAATGTCGACGGCGCACTGACCCTGCTGGAGAAGAACAACACCGGCGACGACAAGGACCTGCTCTACTACTTCGAAAAAGGTGAGTTGCTGCGCGCCAAAGGCGACCTGACTGGCAGCCAGAACGCCTGGCGCAGTGCCGACCTGCAAGTCTACAAATGGGAAGAGTCGGTCAAGTTCGACACCGACAAGTACCTCGCGCAGTTCGGCGCCTTTCTGGTCAATGACAAGGTCCGCCGCTATGAAGGCTACGACTACGAAAAAGTCATGCTCACCACGCAAATGGCCCTGAACCTGCTGGCGCTGAATGATTTCGACGGTGCCCGTACCGAGATCAAGAAGACCCACGAGCGCGAAGCGGTGATCGCCGACCTGCGGGACAAGGAATACCTCAAGCGCGAAAACGAAGCCGAGCGCCAAGGCATCGAGACCCAGTTCAAAGACCTGCGTGGCTACCCGGTCGAAAGCCTCAATGCACCGGAGGTGGTGGGCCTGAAGAACAGCTACCAGAGCGCGTTCAGCCATTACCTGGCCGGTTTCGTCTACGAAGCCCTGGGCGAAAAAGACCTGGCCGCGCCAGGCTATCGCAAGGCCGCCGAACTGCGCCCCAACACTCCGCTGCTGGAGCAGGCCCTGCTCGACCTGGATAAGTCCAGGGTCGGCGCCGACGAGACCGACGTGCTGATCGTGGTGCAAAGCGGCCTGGCGCCAGCCCGCGACTCGATTCGCCTGCCCCTGCCGATCCCCATCGACGGCCATCTGGTGATCACCCCGCTGTCGTTCCCGGTGATCAAGCCCGACACCTCCACCGCGACCTTCGCCCAGATCGGTGTCGACGGCCAACAGCAAAATCTCACTGCCCTGAATAGCACTACCGCCATGTCCCGCCGCGCCCTGCGTGATGACATGCCGGGGATCATCCTGCGCACCACCGTGCGCGCAGTCACTCGCGGTATTACCCAGAACAACCTGAACAAAACCAGCCCGATGGCGGGCCTGGTACTCGGCATCGCCTCGGCCGTCACCGAAGGCGCCGACACCCGCACCTGGCGCACCCTGCCAGACATGACCCAGGTGACACGCCTGCGCCTCAAGCACGGCGAGCACCAGGTCAGCCTGCCCAACGCGCTGGGCGGCACGCTGGTAACGGTCAAGGCCGACCAGCGCTACCAGGTGATCACCCTGCGGGTGGTTGGCAACCAGGTATTCGCCGGCGGTCTTGCGGCCCACGTGGTGCGAAGCAACCCACCGCAAGCCATCGCCACTCTCAAACAACCTTAAGGAGCACGCTATGCGTCATTTCATCCTCGGCGCCCTGGCGCTGATCCTGCTGGCCGGCTGCGCCACCCCGCCACCGCCGGAGCCCGGCAGCGCCGCGAGCAAAGTCGTGGTGATGGGCAAGTTCAAGGGCGTCGCCGTCGGTGCCATCCGGGTGGCCCGCGAGAACGGCTTTCTGACCGCCAAGGTGCAATTGAGCAACATCACCAGCAGCAACCAGATGATGTATTACCGCTTCGCCTGGCTGGGCGCCGACGGCTTCCCGGTGGGCGATGAGGAGACCTGGAAGGTACTGAACCTCTACGCGAACCAGGCAACCTTCCTGCCGGCCATCGCCAACCTGCCCCAGGCCGCCGACTTCCGCCTTGAAGTCAAAACCCCTTGAGCCGTCCAGCCTTTTTGAGAGATTCCCCCATGTTTGCACGCTTTTCGCTCCTCGCCGTGCTGGCCGTCCTGGCCAGCGGCTGCGCCAACACTTCGCCGGTACTGGGCGGTAAAAACATCAGCTATGGCGACACGAAGGCCGTGGAACTGGTGACCAACGAGTTCGGCTCCACTGACCTGCAGATGATCGCCGAAACCATGACCCGCTCCCTGGCCCAGTCCGGCATCCTCCAGGGCCGCCCGGTGGTCCAGGTGTATGAGGTGAAGAACAAGACCAGCGAGTACATCGATACCCGCGAGATCACCACCTCGATCAAGACCCAACTGATGAAAACCGGCACCGCCCGCTTCGCCAGCGACAACACCGACATGCAAAGCCAGGTCGACCAGCTGAAGTTGCAGAACCAGAGCGGCCTGTACAAGAAGTCGACCGTCAGCAAGACCGGCAACATGGTCGCCGCCAAGTACCGCCTTGAAGGCTCCATCAGTTCCATCGTCAAACGCAGCTCGGACTACAAGGACGTGTTCTACAAATTCAGCCTGCAACTGGTCGACGTCGAAAGCGGCCTGGCCGAATGGATGGACGAAAAAGAAATCCGCAAGACCACGGAGCGCTGAACAATGCGTGCATGGATCGGCATGATCGGCCTGCTGTGCGCCTTTGGCGCCTCGGCCGCACCGAAGATCGCAGTGACCGACCTGGCCTACGAGGCCCGGGTGGAGGAGTACATCCACCAGGTCGCGGCCAGCAACAACTTCCAGGCCAACGCCTACAACGCCAGCGGCGGGTCGAGCTACAGCGAGTACGAGAGCCGTACCAGCTACATCGAGCAAACCGAGCTGCGCAAGTTCAGCGGCGACATCAAGGGTGAAATCCTCAAGTCGCGGCAGTTCCAACTGGTGCAGGGCACGCCTTACACCGCTGACGCCAAGGGCGATGTGTATGACGTGATCAAGCGGATCAAGGCCGGTAATTTCAAGGGTGCGGACTACGTGCTGTTTGGCACCTTGTCGGACATCGACTTTACCCAGGACGTGAATGCGCTGGACCACACCAACAGTTATTCCGCGGTGTTGGGCCTGACGCTGGTGGCGGATTTCAGCCTGATCAACACCCGCACCTTTGAAATCACCTCGGCGTTTACCGCCATGGGCGAAGGCCAGGACACCAAGCTTGTGAACAACCGCGATGTGCGCGTGAGCCTGAACCGGCCTCGCGTGGTGCGGGAAGTGTCGAAGGCGCTGGGCGAGGATGTTGCGCGGCAATTGGCCGAGCAACTTGGCGGGGGTTATCAGGACCGCCCGGGGCAGCCTGCGTTGCGCAATAACCTGCCACGGGATGAAGCGCCGAAGATCCTGCGCTGATCACCAAACGCACGGGCAACACAAAACAAATGTGGGAGCTGGCTTGCCTGCGATGCAGACGCCTCGGTGTATCAGTTACACCAGGGTGATGCTATCGCAGGCAAGCCAGCTCCCACATTTTTGATCCGGTTCCGTCAGTTACGCCGTTGCGCGATGCAAGCTGGCCAGGAACCCCGCCGCCCCAACGAACAAGCCAGCAAACGTGCGGTTCATGCGCTTCTGCTGCTTCGGTGTGCGCAACAGGCGCAACACTTTCGAGGCCAGCCCGGTGTAGCCGGCCATCACGATCATGTCCACGCAGATCATTGTCGCGCCCAGGATCAGGTATTGGTTCAGCAGCGGGGCCTGTGGGTTCACGAACTGCGGCAGTACCGCCAGCATGAAGACCAACGCCTTGGGGTTGCTGGCGTTGACCAGGAACCCGCGGAACATCATCGCCATCGGCTTGCCGATCGGGCGAATCGCCGCGTCATCGCTAAGGTCGGTAGGCAGTGCGCGCCATTGCTTGATCGCCAGGTACACCAGGTACGCCACGCCAAACCATTTGATCGCGTAGAACGCCGTGGAGGATGCCGCGAGAATCGCGCCCAGGCCGCCGGCGACAACAGCGATTTGCATTGCCAGGCCCAGTTGCAAGCCCAAGGCATTCCAGTAGCCGCGCAAGAACCCGTATTGCAGGCCGCTGGACATCGACGCAATGGCGCCAGCGCCAGGAGAGAGACTGATGATCCAACTGGCCAGGAAAAAGGCCAGCCATGTGTCGAGCGCCATTCCACACCTCAGAGCTTAGTTTGCTGAATGTTTCTAAACTAACGCTGCCGGCCGAGAAATGGCTACAAAAATTTTAGGCTGCGCCTTTGTGGTGAGGGAGCTTGCTGTGGCGAGGGAGCTTGCTCCCGCTGGAGTGCGTAGCGCTCCCGGCTTTTTTGGGCCTGCTATGCAGCCCAGCGGGAGCAAGCTCCCTCGCCACAGGTTAAGGCAGCACGTCACTGCCGCGCCAACGGCGCACCGAGCGCTGGAAGAACAGGCTGTTGGGCACTTGCACCATAACGCTGCCCGTGCCGGCCTCTTCCACTTCGATCAGCGTGGTGTAGAGCAGGTTGATCGCCACCACCCGGCCTTTGACCCCGGGTTTGTCGACGGTGTCCACCAGCTCGACCACATCGCCAAGGCGGAACGGCCCCACGGTGAAGATCAGGATCGCGCACAGCAAGTTCGACAACACCGACCACATGGCAAAAAATGCCACCGCCGCCACCGCCACAAAGCCCGACAGCGCCGTCCACAGCACCGTGGCGGACACGCCCAGGCGCTCCAGCACGAATATCAGCGCACTGCCCATGATCAGCCAGCGCAGGCCGCCGCGCAGCGGCATCAGCAACTGCGGCGGGAACGGGTAACGTTCCCCCAGGCGGTTCAGGCATTTGGCGACAAAACGCTGGGCGAAGTAGCCGGCCAGCAGGATCAGCAGAATTTGTACGGCGACCCAGATCGGCGCGATCCATTGCGCTGGCAGCGGCAGTTGCAACGCTTCCATCAGGACAGCGCCTCCAGCTCCGCTTGCAAGGATTCCAGCAGTTCGAGGGCTTCCATCCAGGTCTCCTCCAACTGGGCTTCACGCACCTTGAGCTTGGCCTGTTCGGCCAACAGGTCGCGCAATTCATCCTTGCGGGCCGGCTCGTACACGGCGCTGTCGCCAAGGCTGGTTTCGATCTTCGCCAGCTTCTCGTGGATCTTGCCCAGTTCGGCTTCCAGCTTGTCGGCTTCACGCTTGTGCGGGGCCAGTTGCTGACGCAATGCCGCCGCGGCCTGGCGCTGGGCCTTCTTGTCGGTCTTGTCCGGGTTGACCGGCGTGTTGCTGACCGGCGCGTTGCGCAGGCGGTAGTCAGACAGCCAACGGGCGTAGTCTTCCAGGTCGCCGTCGAACTCCTCGACCTTGCCGTCAGCCACCAGCAGGAAGTTATCGGTGGTGCTCTTGAGCAAGTGGCGATCGTGAGACACCACCAACACCGCACCGCTGAATTCCTGCAGGGCCATGGTCAGCGCCAGGCGCATTTCCAGGTCGAGGTGGTTGGTCGGTTCGTCGAGCAGCAACAGGTTGGGCCGGTCCCAGGCGATCAACGCCAGGGCCAGGCGGGCCTTTTCGCCACCGGAGAAATTCAGCACCGGCTCGTCGATGCGCGCACCACGGAAGTCGAAACCACCGAGGAAGTCGCGCAGGGTCTGCTCGCGTTCGGTCGGTGCCAGGCGTTGCAGGTGCAGCAACGGGCTGGCCTTGGCGTCGAGGGAGTCCAACTGGTGCTGGGCGAAGTAGCCCACCACCAGGTTCTCACCGCGCACCAGGCGACCGGCCAGGGGCTGCAGTTCGCCCGAAAGGTTCTTGATCAGTGTCGACTTGCCCGCGCCGTTGGGGCCAAGCAAGCCGATCCGCGCGCCGGGGGTGAGCTGCAACTTGACCTTCTCGAGGATGGTCTTGTCGCCATAACCCAGGCGGGCATCGGACAGGTCCAGCAGCGGGCTGGAGATTTTCACCGACTCGCGAAACACAAAGTCGAACGGTGAGTCGACGTGGGCCGCCGACAGTTCTTCCATGCGCTCCAGCGCCTTGATCCGGCTCTGGGCCTGACGGGCCTTGGTGGCCTGGGCCTTGAACCGGGCGATGTAGCTTTCCATGTGCGCGCGTTGCGCCTGTTGCTTCTCGTAGGCCTGCTGCTGCTGGGCCAGGCGTTCGGCACGGGCGCGCTCGAAGGCGCTGTAGCCACCGCGGTACAGGGTGATTTTCTTCTGGTCGACGTGGGCAATGTTGTCCACTACGGCATCGAGGAAATCCCGGTCGTGGGAAATCAGCAGCAGGGTGCCCGGGTACGCCTTCAGGAAGTCTTCCAGCCACAGGATCGCATCGAGGTCCAAGTGGTTGGTCGGTTCATCGAGCAGCAACAGGTCAGAGGGGCACATCAGTGCCTGCGCCAGGTTAAGGCGCATGCGCCAGCCGCCGGAGAAGTCGGCAACCGGGCGATCCATCTGTTCGTTGGTAAAGCCAAGGCCGGCGAGCATCTTGCGGGCGCGGGCATCGGCGGTGTAGCCGTCGGCGCTGTCCAGTTCCGAGTGCAGGCGGGCCTGTGCGGCACCGTCCTGGGCGTTCTCGGCCTCGGCGAGGTCGTGTTGCACCTGGCGCAGGCGCAGGTCGCCATCGAGCACGTAGTCGATCGCAATGCGGTCGAGGGTGTCGATCTCCTGGCGCATATGGGCGATGCGCCAGTCGGCCGGCAGCAGGCAATCCCCGGAGTCAGGCGTCAGCTCACCCAGCAACAGGGCGAACAACGTGGATTTGCCGGCGCCGTTGGCACCGATCAGGCCGGCTTTGTGACCGGCGTGCAGGGTCAGCTCGGCGTCTTCAAGAAGACGTTGCGGGCCACGCTGTAATGTTAGGCTTTGAAGTCGGATCATAATGGCGGCGGAGTCTACCAGCTTCGTTGCCCGCTGGCTTGGGTGTGAATATGTGCGCTGACCTGTGGAGCTTTGCCCTCTCGACCTACGCCCGCCCGGGCGCCGAGGACGCGTGCCTGCGCTTGCAGGCGCAAGGGGCTGATGTGTGCCTGGTGTTGTGCGGGCTGTGGCTGGAGCAGCGCGGTGTGGCGCCGCAGCCGTCGCGTGTGCAGGCACTGCAAGACGCCTGCGGCCCGTGGCAGGCCGACGTGGTTGAACCGCTGCGCAAAATCCGCATGCAATGGCGGGCTACGGCGCAACACGATGCTGAACTGGGAGCGTTACGGGAAAGGGTCAAGGCGCTGGAGCTGGAAGCCGAACGGCTGTTGTTATCGCGCCTGGAAGACGTGGCGCAGGGTTGGCCGATGGCCGAGGTGAACAATCAAGCATGGCTTGAAGGACTGGCGACCGGAGCCGCCAACCTTGACCACGACGCGCTGCATCAGCTGCGCGCCGCGGTCACCGGCACTTAGGAAGCGCTGGTTGGGGTGACGCTTGGTGCTGCCGGTGCAGCCGTGCTGCTGGCCGGAGCGGTTGGCGCTGCGGTGCTGGCAGCCGGTGCGGCTGGGGTCGCAGGCTTTGCAGCTGAAGTAGCTGGCTTGGCCGGTGCAGGCTTGGCGGCTGGTTTGGTAGCGGCCGGTTTTGCGGCAGCAGGTTTAGCGGCTGGCTTGGCAACTGGTTTCGCAGCAGCTGGTTTAGCGGCTGGCTTGGCAGCTGGTTTTGCAGCAGCTTGTTTAGCAGCTGGCTTGGCAGCTGGTTTCGCAGCAGCTGGTTTAGCGGCTGGCTTGGCAGCTGGTTTTGCAGCAGCAGTTTTAGCGGCTGGCTTGGCAGCTGGTTTTGCAGCAGCAGTTTTAGTAGCTGGCTTGACGGCTGGTTTTGCAGCAGCTGGTTTAGCGGCTGGCTTGGCAGCTGGTTTTGCAGCAGCAGTTTTAGCGGCTGGCTTGGCGGCCGGTTTTGCAGCAGCAGTTTTAGCGGCTGGCTTGGCGACCGGTTTTGCAGCAGCAGTTTTACCGGCTGGCTTGGCGGCCGGTTTTGCAGCAGCAGTTTTAGCAGCTGGCTTGGCGGCTGGTTTTGCAGCAGCAGTTTTAGCGGCTGGCTTGGCAGCTGGTTTTGCAGCAGCGGTTTTAGCCGCTGGTTTGGCAGCGCTGGCAGCTACTTTTTTTGCAGCAGGTTTGGCAGCCGGTTTAGCCGGTGCTTTTGCCGCAGGCTTGGCCGCAGCTTTTGCAGGTGCCTTGGCAGCGACTGCTTTGCTGGCTGGCTTTTTCGCCGCGCTGGCTGCAACGGCTTTAGCCGGTGCACGGGTGCTCAGTGCTTTGCCTACAGCTTCCTTCACACGGCCAATGCCCTGAGCCAGTTTCAGGCTCTCGGAAGCATCACGCTTGAGTTGGGAAATATAGGTGCGGGTTTCGGATTGACGATCCTTGAGGGCATCGAGCAAGTCCTCAAGTTCTTTGACGGCGTCCTTGGCCTTGGCTTGTGCCTTGGCTTTGCCAGCGGTCGCTGCGCCTTGCAGTTTGGTACGGGACTTGTGCAGTTTTTCCTGAGCTTTGCCGCGTTGCTTTTCAAGCTTGGCGAGCAACTTCTCAGCATCAGCCAAGGCTTGTGAACAGGCGCTTTCCAAATGTTCGAGCAGGCTGCCCGAAAGTTGTTGGAGCAAATGCAACGGGGTATTTACAGGCTTCTGTTTGGCCGACATGGTTTACCTCCTGGCTGACGTGGGTGCGGCTCATACTAGCCCTCTGCTCTTACCGCCGCTAGGGCATGTTGACAGTATCGATTGGCTTGCGTTGCACCACACGAAAATTCTTATCGATATAACGAAAAACCTCGCCACTTTTTAAGCATTCACACTGGCATAATCCATCGCACTTTCGGCTGGAGAACGCCCATGTCGCGTTACGTTTTTTTAGTGTTGAGCGTGGTGCTGTCAGTGGCCAATGCGAGCGAGAAGTCCCCCTCCAAAGATGACCACGACCTGGCCTACAGCCTGGGCGCGAGCCTGGGTGAACGCCTGCGCCAGGAGATGCCTGCCCTGCAGATCGAGGCACTGATCGACGGCCTCAAACAGGCCTACCAAGGCAAGCCACTGGCCCTGGACGACACGCGCATCGAACAGGTCCTTGCCCAGCACGAGGCGCAGAACGCACCAGACAATCGAGCACCACAAAGTGAAAAGGCGCTCGCGGCCGAGCAACAATTTTTAGCCACCGAGAAATCCAAAAGTGGGGTACGCGAATTGGCAGACGGAATCTTGTTGACCGAGTTGGCCCCCGGCAGCGGGAAAAAGCCTGCGGCCGATGATCGCGTACAAGTGAATTACGTTGGGCAGCTACCCGACGGGACGGTCTTCGACAAGAGCACACAGCCCCAGTGGTTTCGCCTGGACAGTGTGATCAGTGGCTGGCGAAGCGCGTTGCAACAGATGCCGGTAGGCGCAAAATGGCGACTGGTGATTCCATCCAACCAAGCCTATGGCGCTGATGGCGCCGGCGAGTTGATCCCGCCTTACACGCCACTGGTATTTGAGATCGAATTGCTCGGCGCGGGCGCCTGAACCCAAACGAAAAACGGTGCGCAATGCGCACCGTTTTTGTATGTTGCGGCGAGTCAGGCTTTAGCCGTCAACTCTTCCTTGTGGGCATTGTGCAGCACTTCGATCAGGCAGTCTTCCAGCTCGAATCGCTCATGCAGCAAGCCACCCAACTCTTTGAATTTTTCTGCAACACACTTGCCGGCATCACACAGGTCGTTGAAGGCCAGCAGCTTCTCGGTGATGACGTCGATGCGTGGGTAAATCGTCTCGGCCAAGTCCAGGCCACGCTGATCGTCGAAGGCCTCGGCCTCCTTGGTCAACTGCTCGTAGACACCAAAGTGCCCCGCCGAAACGTAATCAACCAATACGCCA
The DNA here is from genome assembly GCF_055409485.1 of Pseudomonas sp. A125. Classification (NCBI taxonomy): domain Bacteria; kingdom Pseudomonadati; phylum Pseudomonadota; class Gammaproteobacteria; order Pseudomonadales; family Pseudomonadaceae; genus Pseudomonas; species Pseudomonas sp. A125. Next base: position 46,300 of record NZ_JBUZVP010000017.1, on the reverse strand, counting down.
CAGAACTCCTGCAACGGCTTGCGGTTCTCCCCTAATGCTTCGGGCTTTGCACCGAGAGCATCAAAGGCCCGAACCAGTTCGTGACGCGCCTTCAACCAACCATCGATCAGTTTATGCACCCCACCCCAGCGTTCCTGAGCATTCTGACAACTTTCCAGCATGATGATCTCTCTTCCCTATAGGGGTGCCGCCTGCTGCCCGCGCAACACTTCAAGGTTAAAGCGGCAACCGGGCAAAGGTGCATCGAACAGTCTGTTTCAATAACGCGTGCGGGCCAGATTATGCCCGCACGACTATGGCATCAAGTTACGCAGGAGAGAAAGTTCATACAAGTGTTTAATCCCTTCCTACAACCTGCGGGCACCTGTCAGTGCCGTGCAAGGCCAAAACGCTGGCTTAACAGCAACCTCGAGAACTGCGCTATGCCAAGGATCAGCATGGCCACGAAGAACAGCAGGCTCCACTCGGGAATACTCAAGTCGAACAGCGTCCAGTTGATTTCGACGCAGTCGACGGAGCCCTTGAAGATCAGCGCCAACGCCTCCCGCAACGACAGGCTCTCGATCATGGGCTGAAGGCCGGGCCAACAAGCGGGCAACTGTTCCGGCGGCGTATTTTGCAGCAGCACCTGACGTATTGCCGTAGTGGCGCCGAGCACCGCACAGGCCATGCTCGCCAGCCAATACAAGTAGATCCCGGACCGCCTGGGCCCATGAATCGCCGCCACCAGATTGATCAGGGTGAAGGCAGCCACAAGAATTCGTTGCACCTGGCACAGGAAGCAAGGACGCAAAACTGCGGCGTATTCCAGGTAAAAGGACGCGCCCAGCGTCAGCGCACCGGCCAAAAACGCCAGGAGGAACAGGGAGCGTGAGGGGGCCAAAGACATTGTTTATCCGCAACGCAAGAGATAGGTAGTTACGGTAGAGGAAAGGCCTTACCCCTTTCAATACGCGCCGGAGCAGACGATTCCGCGAGAACGTAGGGATATCCCATCAGAAGATGAGCGATTAAACGCGCGTCTGCGTAGGAGTTTACTACAAGCCGTATTAACTACAGCTATCGGGCGACGTTGGAGGGTTGGCCGGCAGACATTTCTCAGCCAACCCCGGTGCTGCATCCTACGTCAAACCCGGGCCGGTACCGGCAGCGGTGAGGCCAACAATCGCTTGTCGAGCAGGCCCAGGCCTTCCTGGAACAACTGGTTGCTGCGCTCGGTGTCGCCCAGCTGCGCGAGCAGGCGCGCCAGCTCGGCGCATGCTTCGGGGTTGCGTTGCACCTGCAAGCTGCTTTCCAGGTAGTCCCGCGCCTTGCCCCACAAGCTGTTTTGCAGGCACAGGCGGCCAAGTGTCAGCAACAGGCTGGCATCGCCCGGATGGTCCTTGAGCCAGCCTTCGGCAAACTTCAACTGCTTCGCCGGGTCGCTGCCTCGCAGCAGGCCGTAGAGCCTGATCAAGTGGCTGTCGTACTCGCGCTTGAGCGCCGTGCGCAGCACCTCTTCAGCCTTGGCATCCGCGCCCAATTGACGCAGTTGCTCGGCGTAAGCCAGTACCAGTTGTGGTTCCTGGCGCTGGGCCGAGGTCAATTGTTGCCACGCCCGCTCAAGGGATTGCTGGCCCGCCTCGCCTTGCTCTTCACGCTGGGCGGCCAGGGTCAGGTTCTCGCCCCATGCGCGACGCTCCAGGTCGGCCAGCTCCGCAGGCGGCAGTACCTTGTCCTTGCGCAGTTCCGGCAGCAGCCGGATCACCGAAGACCAATCACCGCGTTGCTGATACAGGCGCTGTAGTTGGCGCAGCACCTGGACGTTATGGGGATGGCGCTCATGCATGGCTTGCAACGTAACCAGGGCACCGTCCGTGTCGCCACGGTCCATCTGCAACTGCGCATGACTCAAGGCCACCGCCAGCTCGGCCTGGGGCTGACGCTCAAGCGCGCGCTCCAGCAGGCTGTCCGCCTCCTCGTAACGCCCCTGCTCATTGGCCGCGCGGGCCGCGCCGAGGTAGTACAGCAATGGCTGGCGCTCTGCTTCGGCAGCCCGGTGCAGATGACGCTCGGCACTGGCCCAGCGCCCTTCGGCGAGGTCCATCTGACCTTGCTCGATGGCGACCTGAACCCGCCGGCTGCGATTGCGCCGCGACCACGGGTTGACCACCCCACCCGAGGTCAGCACCAGGCCCAAGAGCGCCCTGACCAGGTAGATCACCAGGCCAATGGCAAACAACGCCACCAGCGTCGACCACAGCCCGGACTCGTAATGCAGCACATGGGGATAGGTAATCAGTACGTAACCGGTGTGTTTCGAAATGCCCACAGCCAGTGCCAAGGCGATCGCAATCGCCAGCACCAGGATCACATAGAAACGCTTCATCGGCTTTACTCCTGGGTCGCCGGTTTGCCAGCAGAAGCCTTGGCTTCCTCGGCAGACAGGTGGCGACGGTCAAGGTAAGCCTGCACGGCGGCCAGACTCGCGGCCAGGTCCGGCGTCACCACCGAGACGGCCTTGGGCTCAAGCTCGGCAATACGGGCCAGCATGTTTTTGCTTTGCGGGTTGTCTTGATTGAAGTTGTCCTGCAACACGCTGCGAGCCTCGCCCAGCGACCGGGCGTACACTGCCGGCTCACCGTTGAGCGCCGCCCATTGCGCTTGCTCCAGCGCCAGGCTCAGGGCCAGGCGCACCTGGTTCAAACCTTGCCCTGCCAGCAACGGACGAATGTTGTCATCCGGGTTGAAGTCGATGCGGAAGTACCGCGAGATCTGTTCCCACCACTGACTCCAGCGGTTATCCGTATCAGTAGTCGGACGGCCCTCGCTGGCGGCTTCCGGGAGTTGGTATTCCGGAGCGATGGCTGCCAGTTGCACAACCTGATCGCGCAGTGCGGCCAGCTGCAGGTACAACCCGGTACGGTCCGGTTGTTCCACACTGCGCAACGCGGCGAGGCTCTTGGCCAATTGCTCACGGGCGGCGTAGGAGCCCGGGTCACTCTGTTCGCGAAGGATTTCGTCAGCGCCCTGGACCAGCGCTTGAGCGCTGTTGATGTCCTGCAAGGCAGAAAGACGCAGGCTGGCCAGGCGGATCAGGTGTTCGGCTTCGGCCAGGCGCCAGTCCTGGCGGCTGGCACCCAGCACGGTTTCCAGGCGTTGGCTCAAGCGCTGTTGGTCGCCCTGCAATTGCGCCACCAGACGACGGCGCTCTTCCAGCTCCTCAGCGCCCGGCAGTTGCCCCAGGCGTGCCGACAGCTGCTGCTGGCTCTGCTTGAGGCTCTGGGATTGGTCGTCCAGGGTTTGCACCTGGCCCAGCTGTTGCTGGCTGCTCGCCTGCAGTGCGCGGACCTGCCAGATCCCCCAGCCACCGGCGGCAACGCCGGCGGCGCCGAGCAACAAGGCGACGATGGCCAGGCCGTTGCCACGGCGCGGGGCGGTGGTAACCGGTGCCTCAACAGGCGCATCAAGCGCGGGTTGAGCTTCATCTTTAGGCAAGGCTGTTTCGCTCACGTATCCATCCTTTGCGTATTAGAGAGTGGGAACGGAAAAGCTCCGTAACGCCACTAACAAAGCCGCGGCACTCGCGCCACGACAATCCACAACTTTTTGCGCGCCAGCAGCACGCGCCATCTCGGCGACTCGCGGGCTGGGCACGAACAACGGCAGCTGTGCCACCTGGGGCCAATCTATGCCGGCCAGGGCTTGCAGGTGTAAAAAACCCTGCCCACTGCTGACCACCACGCCGTTCAAGCGTTCCACGTTTATGCGTTGGGTCAGGGTTGCACCGTCGTAGTCCGGCAGGAAACGGCGATACAACTCAAGATAGTCGACACTAGCACCTTGCTCGCGTAAACGCTCAGTCAGCAGCTCGCGCCCGCCCTCGCCCCGCAGGATCAGCACCCGTGCACCAGGCCGTGCGATAGCCTTGCGCAAGGTCGCCAGCTGTAGCAAGGCTTCACTGTCGTCGCCGTCCTGGGGATAACTGACGCCGAGGCCGTAGTCGGCCAATACCTGCGCCGTAGCGGCGCCCACACTGAACCAGGGCAAGTCTGGTGGCTGTGGCCAGTGTTGAGCCAATAACTGCAAGCCCAGGCGCGCCGCTGGTTTGCTCACCACAATCACTGCGCAATAGCGATCGAGCTCGCGAAAAGCTGCTTGCTGTTCCGGCGTGACGGGCAGCGCTTCGATCTCCAGCAGCGGCAGGGTGCTGCTGAAAAACCCTTCTTCGGATAACGTCGCCGCCAGGGCTGCCGACTCCTTGGCAGGCCGCGTCAGCAGCACACGCCATTGCGTCACTGCGGGCCGGCCTCGCCGTACACCGCTTGCAGAATGGCTCCGGCGCCTTTTTCCAGCAGCGCCTCGGCAACCTGGATACCCAGGCTGTTGGCCTCGCTTTGCGGCCCGCGAATCTCGGCGGTGAGCAGCAAACCACCACTCGGGTCGCCCACCAGCCCACGCAGCCAGAGGTTCTCGCCTTCAAGCACGGCATAGCAGGCGATTGGCACCTGGCAGCCACCGTTGAGGTGCTTGTTCAGGGCGCGTTCGGCGGTGACGCGAATTTCGGTTTCGTGGTGATCCAGGGGTTTGAGCAGTGCGTGAATTTCGCTGTCGGCGGTGCGGCATTCGATGCCCACAGCGCCCTGCCCGCCCGCCGGCAAGCTGTCTTCGACGCTGATGGCCGAGGTAATGCGGTCTTCAAAACCCAGGCGGATCAGGCCGGCTGCCGCGAGAATAATCGCGTCATACTCACCGGCGTCCAGCTTGGCCAGGCGGGTGTTGACGTTGCCTCGCAAGAAGCGGATTTGCAGGTCTGGGCGGCGGGTCAGCAACTGCGACTGGCGACGCAGGCTGGAGGTACCGACGACGCTGCCCAGCGGCAGTTCATCCAGTGACGCGTAGGTATTGGACACGAAGGCGTCGCGCGGGTCTTCGCGCTCGCAGATGCAAAACAGGCCCAGGCCTTCAGGGAAGTCCATGGGCACGTCTTTCATCGAATGCACGGCGATGTCGGCTTCGTGCTCCAGCAGCGCGGTTTCCAGTTCCTTGACGAACAGGCCCTTGCCGCCGATTTTCGACAGTGGCGAATCAAGCAGCTTGTCGCCGCGACTGACCATGGGCACCAGGGACACCGTGAGGCCGGGATGGGCCTGTTCAAGACGTGCTTTGACGTACTCGGCCTGCCATAAGGCCAGGGCGCTTTTACGGGTGGCGATGCGGATTTCGCGAGAGGACATGGATCAATCCGTACTGAATAGATACGGCAGATAATAACAGCTCAGGCAAATGCGCTTTGATTTGAATCAGCAAGTGCGGGGCCTCCCTGGCCGCGTCGCACCGGGATATGGGCGGTGAAGCGCGCGTCAGCCCTCGGGCTAAAGCTGCTGCATCATCTTGCGCACACCAGCGACGTGGCGCCGGCTGACAATCAAGGCGTCGCCGTTGAGGCCCTTCAGGAACAACTGAAAGTGCCCAAGCGGCGTGCGCTGCAGGCGCTCGATGCGCTCGCGTGCCACCAGTGCATTGCGGTGGATACGCACAAAGCGGTCGCCAAATTCGTCTTCCAACGCCTTGAGCGGCTCATCGAGCAGCACCTCACCGGCCTCGTGACGCAAGGTCACGTACTTGTGATCGGCAATGAAATACACCACCTGGTCCAGGGGAATCAGTTCGATGCCCTTGCGGGTGCGGGCGCTGATATGGCTGCGCGGCCCGCTGCCGCCCTGGGCTGCGGGCTGGGTCAAGGCAGCCAGTTGGACGCGATTGGGACGCTCGGCTTTTTTCAAGGCACGAAGCAATGCATCGGCATTGATCGGCTTGACCAGGAAACTGGCACCGCTGGCATCCAGGGCCTCGGAAGAGAACTCGTCCTGGGAGGCGCACAGCACCACCGAAGGCGGCGACTCTCGCTCGCTCAGGCGGGCGGCCACCTGCAAGCCATCAAGGCCCGGCATGCGGATATCGAGTAACACGACGTCCGGCTTGAGGCTGTCAATAAGGGCCAAGGCTTCCTCGCCACTGGTGGCGCTCGGCTCAAGGACGTTGTAACCCTCGAGTTCACTGACCAAACGGCTCAGTCGCTCGCGGGCTTGGGGTTCGTCATCAACGATCAGGACATTCATATTGCGCTGGATTCCTGCGTGAGTCTCGCACAAGGATAGCGTAGACAGGTGCGGTGACTTCCGTCACGGCGATCCACGCTAAGACTAGCGCGAGCGGCAAAAAGTGCCCCGAGAGTGGCACCAATATTTACCCGGACCTGTTCAATCGCGCCCAAAGTCTGCTGCCTTCGGGCATCGTCGTAGGGTTTGCTGATACACAATACGAACACCCCCTTTCTAAATGGATAGCCAGGCGTTCGACCTCATCGCCTGGCATTGGTGCACTGCACCTTCCCTATCAGTGCAACTGTAGACGCTCGCAGCGACGATATTGCTCAATCGTCAAATATCGTTTCAATAAACATCACATTCAGTTCCGCCTCCAGTCTCGTCCTGCGCGAGGTCGGCGGCAAGGCACTTAGCCATCTTGGAAACAAATAAAAATGCCGCGCCCAGGCATCGTCGCCTCCGGGGGCAACCCTGTTATTATCGGCGCCACACTTTCATGCCCTCTTTCCAGCAGATCACGAGCGAATCCATGAGCACCGACAAGACCAACCAGTCCTGGGGCGGCCGCTTCAGTGAACCCGTCGACGCCTTCGTCGCGCGCTTCACCGCCTCCGTCACTTTCGACCAGCGCCTCTACCGCCACGACATCATGGGCTCGATCGCCCATGCCACGATGCTGGCCAAGGTCGGTGTGCTGACCGATGCCGAACGCGACAGCATCATCGACGGCCTGACCACCATCCGTGGTGAGATCGAAGCCGGCACCTTCGACTGGCGCGTCGACCTGGAAGACGTGCACATGAACATCGAGGCTCGCCTCACCGACCGCATCGGTGTGACCGGCAAGAAACTGCACACCGGGCGCAGCCGTAACGATCAGGTGGCCACCGATATACGCCTGTGGCTGCGGGACGAGATCGACCTGATCCTGGCAGAGATCACCCGCCTGCAAAAAGGCCTGCTGGAGCAGGCAGAGCGTGAGTCCGGCACTATCATGCCCGGCTTCACCCACCTGCAAACCGCACAGCCTGTGACGTTTGGTCACCACCTGTTGGCCTGGTTCGAAATGCTCAGTCGCGACTACGAGCGCCTGGTCGACTGCCGCAAGCGCGCCAACCGCATGCCTCTGGGCAGCGCCGCACTGGCCGGCACCACCTACCCGATCGACCGCGAATACACCGCGCAACTGCTGGGCTTCGACGCCGTGGGCGGCAACTCGCTGGACGGCGTGTCGGACCGTGATTTCGCCATCGAATTCTGCGCCGCGGCCAGCATTGCGATGATGCACTTGTCGCGCTTCTCCGAAGAGCTGGTGCTGTGGACCAGTGCGCAATTCCAGTTCATCGACCTGCCAGATCGCTTCTGCACCGGCAGCTCGATCATGCCGCAAAAGAAAAACCCCGACGTGCCGGAACTGGTGCGCGGCAAAAGCGGCCGTGTCTTCGGCGCGCTGATGGGCCTGTTGACCCTGATGAAGGGCCAGCCGCTGGCCTACAACAAGGACAACCAGGAAGACAAGGAACCGCTGTTCGACGCCGCCGACACCTTGCGCGACTCGCTGCGGGCCTTTGCCGACATGATCCCAGCGATCAAGCCCAAGCACGCCATCATGCGTGAAGCGGCCCTGCGCGGCTTCTCCACCGCCACCGACCTGGCGGACTACCTCGTTCGCCGTGGCCTGCCGTTCCGCGACTGCCACGAAATCGTTGGGCATGCCGTGAAATATGGTGTGGAGAGTGGCAAAGACCTGGCAGAAATGAGCCTGGAAGAACTGCGCAAATTCAGCGACCAGATCGAACAGGACGTGTTTGCGGTACTGACCCTCGAAGGGTCGGTGAATGCCCGTGACCATGTCGGCGGGACTGCACCGGCGCAGGTGAAGGCTGCCGTGGTTCGCGGCCAGGCGTTGCTCGCAAGCCGCTAAAAGCATCGCAGGCAAGCCAGCTCCCACAGTAGATCGAGTTCTTCAGAACAACTCGGTCACCTGTGGGAGCCGGGCTTGCCCGCGATGGCGCCCTCACAGACGCCAGCTATCTACTTCTTCGCCGCAACCATCGCCATAAACGCCGGCATCGCCGCCTCCTTGTCCGCCGCTACCCGCTGGGCATTCGGCAGCGCCTGCAAGCGCGCCAGCAAATCCTTGGCCTTCGGCATCTCAGCCAACAGATCCAGCCCGAACAGCTTCCCGGCCACTGCACACGCCAGGTCCACGCTGTACACAAAATACAAATCCGCAATCGTGAAGCTGTCCCCCGCCACATACGGCGCGAACTTCCCGTGCCGCCCCAACGAGCCAATCCCCAGCAACAACTCAGCCCTGGACTTCTCCTTGATCGCCTCCGGCACCGGCATGCCAAAAAACGCCTCGGCAAAACACGCGCGGGCCGGCAGTTCGATATACAGCTCGATTTCCCTGCACAACGCCAGCACTTGGGCCCGCTGAAACGCATCGCTTGGCAACAGCGACCGCCCGCCCTGGGTCTGTTCGATGTATTCGAGGATCACGCTGGTTTCGTTGATGAAGCCTTGCTCGACGCCCAGCACCGGCACCTTGCCTCGCGGACTTACTGCCAGCGCCTCAGGGGTCTGGCCCGCATAGAAAGGCACCTCTTCGAAGGGCAGCCCTTTCTCCAGCAGCGCCAGTTTGACCATGTTGTAGTAGTTGCTGACCGAAAATCCATAAAGCTTGAGCATCACAAAGCCTCCAGGCCGTGTACGGGGTTGGCAGCAGTGGTTATAGATCGGGATGCCGCGCCTGACCAGCAGCATCACCCGAGTGAATGGGGGTAGACTGGCGCCCTTTCCTCTAGGAGCCTGCCATGAGCGAGCCAACCGATATCGACAACGACGAAGAAGAGTTCGCCGAGACCACCCTGATTGAAGCGATCGAAAACCAGCTCGAAAGCGACAACCCGCCCGCCGCCAAAGCCACGTTCAACAAGCTGACCCTGGTGGGCTACGAGCGCGAAGATATCCTGCAAATGATGGCCCACGTACTCGCCATCGAAATCGACGCCCTGCTCGAAGAAGACCGCGCCTTCAATACCGAATGGTATGAAACTGCCTTGCGCGCCCTGCCTGACCTGCCGCCGGAGAAGCAATAGCACCGGCCTTTGTAGGAGCGAGCTTGCTCGCGAAAAACGCCATTACACCGCGCGTATTCAGGATGCCAGCGTTATCGTTAACGCCCTTCGCGAGCAAGCTCGCTCCTACACACTGGACAGCTCGCCAAAGTGCGTTCACCTTATGGCTGCTAACGTCTAAAAATTCCTAGAAAGTCTGGAGTCCTTATGTCGTATACCCCTGAGTTGGTTGCCGAACTGGAAATCCTTGCACTCTTCAACCTGGGCAGCTCCCAGGAAGGTCTGAAAGTTCATCAGACTGCCGCTCCCACTGCCATTGCCGCTGTCCGGCGCCTGTTTGATAAAGACCTGATCGACCAGCCAGACGGTGGTTACCTCACCAGCCTTGGCCGGGATGCTGCTGAACACGCACAAAGCCTGCTGACTATTCTGACAACCAGCAAAGAAGCCGCCTGACACCTCGTATCGCCCACGGAGTCCTCTTTTCATGGATTCCGCGGGCATTCCTGTGCCCGCGATAAAATTCTGACGCCAAAAACAAAATCCCTCTAAACCTCCTACGCTACTGGCTGTAAACTCCCACACGGCCGCCCACGTCGGGCCCTGCGAGCCACCGAGTTCGACATGACCCGCACCCACGAAATCCGCCCCGACCTGGACGAAGGCATCGACCGCAAGGTGCTGGCCCAGTTGCGCGCGCGGTTTCTGGCACTGAACGACGGGCGCATGGCCCGGGCCATTGAAGGGCTGACGCCACGCCAGCAAAGCGTACTGACGCTGCTGCCGCTGTTTTTCCACGTCAATCACCCGCTGCTGCCGGGCTATGTGTCGGGCAGCACGCCGGCCGGCCTGTCGAACTTTGAGCCCGACGCCCAAGCCTTGGCCGAGGCCCAGCGCCTGACCCGCACGTTTTCCTACAAGCCCCGTCACGGCAACCCGCCGCGACCGATTCACGGGCTGTACCTGATGGGCAGCCTGGGCACGCTGGCCCAGGCCGATCAAAGCGATATGGACGTGTGGGTCTGCCACGCTGCCGACCTCAGCGAGAACGAACTGGCCGAGTTGCGCAAGAAATGCCAGCTGCTGGAAACCTGGGCCCTGAGCATGGGCGCCGAGGCGCACTTCTTCCTGATCGAGCCGACGCGGTTTATCCAGGGCGAGCGCGACACGCAACTGAGCTCCGAAGACTGCGGGACCAGCCAGCATTACCTGCTACTGGACGAGTTCTATCGCACCGCGATCTGGCTGGCCGGGCGCACACCGATCTGGTGGCTGGTGCCGGTGTACGAAGAAACGCGCTACGCCGAATTCACCCATGCGCTGATCTCCAAGCGCTTTATCCGCGCCGACGAGACCCTCGACCTGGGCCACCTGGCGCACATTCCGCCGGGCGAATTTATCGGCGCCGGCCTGTGGCAGCTGTTCAAGGGCATCGAATCGCCCTACAAATCGGTACTCAAACTCCTGCTGACCGAGGTGTACGCCAGCGAGCACCCGAAGGTGCAGTGCCTGAGCCTGCGCTTCAAGCGCGCGGTGTTTGCCAACCAGATGGACCTGGACGAGCTCGACCCGTACATCGTGGTCTACCGCCGCATCGAGGAATACCTCAAAACCCGCAACGAGCCCGAGCGCCTGGAACTGGTCCGGCGCAGCCTGTACCTGAAGGTCAACCGCAAGCTCAGTGCCGGCCAGCGCTCATCCGGCTGGCAACGTTTGCTGCTGGAGCGCCTGGCCAATGAGTGGGGTTGGGATCAGCGCCAACTGGCCTTGCTGGATAGCCGCAGCCAATGGAAGGTCCGGCAAGTGGCCTCCGAGCGCCGCGCACTGGTCAACGAGCTTAACTACAGCTATCGCTTCCTGACCCAGTTTGCGCGTACCGAACAGACCGTCAGCCTGATCAACAAACGCGACCTCAATGTGCTTGGCCGCCGCCTGTATGCCGCGTTCGAGCGCAAGGCCGGCAAGGTCGAGTTCATCAACCCCGGCATCGCCCCGGACTTGGCCGAAGACACCCTGACCCTGGTGCAGTCGCCCAACCGCAAAGAGCCGGGCCAGCACCATTGGGGCCTCTACAACGGCAGCCTGACTGCCCTGGAATGGGAGCACTTTGCGCCGATCAAGCGCAGCCGCGACCTGCTGGAAATGCTCACCTGGTGCCACCGCAATGGCGTGATCGACAGCAGCACCCGCCTGGCCTTGCATCCTGGCACCAGTGACATGACCGAATTCGAGCTGTTCAACCTGCTGGGCAGCCTGCAACAGACCGTCGTCCTGCCCTTGGCCAGCGTGGATGAGGAACGCCTGCTGCGCTCGGCGGTGCCCGAGGAAGTGCTGTTGCTGATCAACGTCGGCGTCGACCCGCTCAAGCACCACCGCGACCTGAACATCCTGATGACCACCGAGCGCACCGACTCCCTGAGTTACGCGGGCGTGCGGGAAAACCTGGTGCTGACCCTGGACCAGGTCACCGTCAACAGCTGGAACGAGGTGATGGTCAGCCGCTACGACGGCCCGCACGCGCTGCTCGACTGCCTGCGCGATTACCTCAATCAATTGCCGGCCAATCACTTGCCGCGGTTGCGCGTGCGTTGCTTCTGCCACAACCGCGCGCAATTCATTGCCCAGCGCGTGGAAGAGATCTTCGACACCGCGCAAAACCTGCTGCTGGGCCAGGAAAACCACCGCTACCTGGTGCAGGTGCAACAGCACTATCACGTGATGGAACTGACGCCCGGCCAGGCCAACCACGTGTCACTGGCAACCCAGGACGCGCTGATCACCTACCTCAGCGAAGAACTGGCCAGCTACAGCCCGTTGCACCTGGACACCATGGCCCTGGAAGACCACGACCTGGCGCTGTTGCTGCCCATGGGCCTGCCCGACTGCGTGCAAGTGTTCTACCGGATCAACGAGGGGATTGCCGAGCTGTACGTGCTGGATGAATTCAACGCGCTGTGGCAGCAGCGCTTGCCGTTTCACGACGAGCAAAGCCTGTTGGTGCCATTGCAGCGCTTCTTGCAGTCGATCATTTATCGCCGCGACGCGCTGCTGCCGCTGGACCCGCAGCAGCCGCTTGGCGCGGTGCAAATCCTGTATTACCAGCTGTTGCCGTCGGGCAGTGGCCGCGCGCGCCGGGCCGAACCACGCCCGGCGCCGCAAACCCCGGCCAACAAGCCGTTCTACGACGTGCAGGCGATTATCGGCAAGGCCGCACCGGGCCAGGTGGGCATCACCTTGTACTGCAATCAACGGGAGTTTTCCGAGCTGGAATTTGGCGACCAACTGTTTGCGGTGGTCGCCCATGAAATCGTCGGGCAACGCCGGGAGGCCGAACGTTACCGCTGCTACATCACCGATCTGGACCTGTCTGGCCTGCTCGGTGATGTTCAAAGCCCGAGCAATCTGTACCTGCGCTACAAGGCTGATCTGGAACTGGCGCTCAACGAGGCGCTGGGCCAGGTTTAGAGGGGAAAGGCGCCACCGTCTTTCGGCTGGTCTTTGACGCCCAGCAGTTCAAGCTTGAGGGTCTTGCCACCCGGTGCTGGCCAATCGATGTGCTGGCCGACTTGCAGGCCCAGCAACGCACTGCCCACCGGCGCCAGGATCGAGATTTTGCCCTCGTCGGCGTTCGCATCCTTGGGGTAGACCAGGGTCAGGTGATAGTCCTTGCCACTGCCTTGTTCACGGCAATGCACGCTGGAGTTCATGGTCACGACCGTTGCAGGCACTTCATCGTGGCCAACCACTTCTTCGGCGCGGTCGAGTTCGTGTTGCAGGGCCTCAACGCCCGGCGACGACTCGCCTACACGGTCGATCAGTTGCTCAAGACGCTGCACGTCAAGACGGGTGAGGATGATGGAAGGTGCGGTCATGATTCAGGCAGACTCCTTTTTTCTGCACAAAAAAGCAAAACCCCGCCAGGAAAAGGCGGGGTTCTCACGGACCTCGATGAGTTGAGGTGTACCCGGACACTACCACAGCACAATAAATAAACAAGACGGCCTGACTTGAGGGTCAGGCGTCGGCTTTGCGCTGCTCGGCCTGGTCGACAATCACGCGCCGGCGCGCATCATCGGCAGAGCGCCATTCGCGGATGTCTTCCACGTGCCGGAAGCAACCGAGGCAGACTTTGTGCTCATCCAATCGACATAAGCTGATACAAGGTGACGGCACCGCCGGGCTGACATTGCTGAACAGCGGCTTGGGCGGGCGTGCGGGTGCGGGCTGCGTCACGATCAGATCTCGTCGAAGTCCAGCTCGACGCCGGCTTGTTCCTGGGTGAGGCGTGCAAGCATTTCGCTCAAGAGCTCATCGGTGGTGTCGTGGGTCCAGCGATTTTCTTCTTCATCGTAGTCAAAGTGAAAACCACCGGAGCGCGCCGCCAGCCAGAGCTGACGCAGAGGTTCCTGGCGGCTGAAAATCAGTTGGGTGCCATTTTCAAACTTGACGGTCAGCACACCGGCCGAGTTCTCCAGGTCCACATCCAGACCGCTGTCGTCGAAAATATCCTCCAGCGCTTGCTGGGTCGCATCCACCAGGTCGTGAAAACGGGCTTCGGTCAAACTCATTGTGGGAACCTCGAAAAGTGTCTGGTCTCGCTCAAGCGCCGCACAATACGGACGCACCATCATGATTGCAAAGGATACCGATTTCATTACCCGCAGCCGTGTGAATTATCCTCGGTTGATGTAAGTACAATCGCGACAAACTCGGCAAAGCCCCGCCGGACGGGTATTTCGGCGCATAGGCAATCTGGCGGGTGGTCGGTATACTCGGGCGCAATTAATGCATATTCAAGGATTTCGCCATGAAGCGCCTGATCTCTTCCCTTGCTGCGCTCGTCGCGGTCGCTTGCCTCGTTAGTGCCTGTGGTCAAAAAGGCCCGCTGTATCTGCCCGATGACAGCAAAGACCCGAATGAACAGGCGCAATCGTCGCAAACCAAAGCGCATAAGCACGACTCCTACTAAGGGAACATCATGGACGCTTTTAACTACCGTGACGGCGAGCTGTTCGCGGAAGGTGTCGCGCTGTCCGCCATTGCCGAGCGCTTTGGCACCCCGACCTACGTGTACTCCCGTGCTCACATCGAAGCCCAATACCGCTCCTTCGCCGACGCGCTGGAAGGCACGCCAAGCCTGGTGTGCTTCGCCGTAAAAGCCAACTCCAACCTGGGCGTACTGAATGTCCTGGCGCGCCTTGGCGCCGGTTTCGACATTGTGTCCCGTGGCGAGCTTGAGCGTGTGCTGGCCGCCGGCGGCACGGCTGACAAAATTGTGTTCTCCGGTGTCGGCAAGAGCCGCGAAGACATGCGCCGCGCCCTGGAAGTGGGCGTGCATTGCTTCAACGTCGAGTCCACCGACGAGCTGGAGCGCCTGCAAGTGGTGGCCGCCGAGATGGGCGTTCGTGCGCCGATCTCCCTGCGGGTCAACCCGGACGTCGACGCCGGCACTCATCCGTACATTTCCACCGGTCTCAAAGAGAACAAGTTCGGCATCGCCATCGCCGACGCCGAAGACGTGTACATCCGCGCCGCGCAGTTGCCGAACCTGGAAGTATTGGGCGTTGACTGCCATATCGGCTCGCAACTGACCAGCCTGCCACCGTTCCTGGATGCCCTCGACCGCCTGCTGGCGCTGATCGACCGCCTCGGCGAGTGCGGCATCTACCTGCACCACATCGACCTCGGTGGCGGCGTGGGCGTGCGTTATCGCGATGAAGAGCCGCCGCTGGTCAGCGACTACATCAAGGCTGTGCGTGAGCGCACCGAAGGCCGCGACCTGACGCTGATGTTCGAGCCGGGCCGCTATATCGTCGCCAACGCCGGCGTGCTGCTGACCCAGGTCGAGTACCTCAAGCACACCGAGCACAAGGATTTCGCCATCGTCGACGCGGCGATGAACGACCTGATCCGCCCTGCGCTGTACCAGGCCTGGATGGACGTGACGGCCGTCAAGCCTCGCGCGGGAGAAGGCCGCAGCTACGACGTAGTCGGCCCGATCTGTGAGACCGGCGACTTCCTGGCCAAGGAACGTCAGCTGGCCCTGGAAGAAGGCGACCTGCTGGCCGTGCATTCGGCTGGTGCCTATGGGTTTGTCATGAGCTCCAACTACAACACCCGCGGGCGTACCGCCGAGGTGCTGGTGGACGGTGATCAAGCGTTTGAAGTGCGTCGCCGCGAGACGGTAGCCGAGTTGTTTGCTGGCGAAAGCCTGCTGCCGGAGTAAGGTCATGTTGCTGCGTTTTACCAAGATGCACGGGCTGGGCAATGACTTCATGGTCCTGGACCTGGTCAGCCAGCACGCGCACATCCTGCCCAAGCACGCAAAACTGTGGGGCGACCGCCACACCGGTGTCGGCTTCGACCAGTTGCTGCTGGTGGAAGCACCGAGCAACCCGGAAGTGGATTTCCGTTACCGGATCTTCAACTCCGACGGCTCCGAAGTGGAACAGTGCGGCAATGGTGCCCGCTGTTTCGCCCGCTTTGTGCTGGACAAGCGCCTGACCGCCAAGCGGCAGATTCGCGTCGAGACCAAGAGCGGCATCATTGAGCTGGATATTCGCAGCGACGGCCAGATCGGCGTCAACATGGGCGCTCCACGGCTGGTGCCGGCGGACATTCCGTTCCAGGCCGCCGAGCAAGCGCTGAGTTACGCCGTTGACGTGGACGGCAAGACCGTCAACCTGGCCGCTGTGTCGATGGGCAACCCCCATGCCGTGCTGCGGGTGGATGACATCAACAGCGCACCGGTTCACGAACTGGGACCGAAGATCGAAAACCACCCGCGCTTTCCGGCGCGGGTTAATGTGGGTTTCCTGCAGGTCATCGACCGTTCTCGTGCGCAGTTGCGCGTCTGGGAACGCGGTGCCGGCGAAACCCAGGCCTGCGGTACCGGTGCATGCGCCGCTGCCGTAGCCGCGATCAGCCAGGGGTGGATGGATTCGCCGCTGCTAATCGACCTGCCCGGCGGACGTCTGTCCATCGAATGGGCAGGCCCTGGCCAACCGGTGAAAATGACCGGCCCGGCCACCCGCGTCTACGAAGGACAGGTCCGTCTATGAGTGAGCCAATCCAATGACTGATAAGCCTCAAGTACCCGCGAAAGCATCCCCAAGCGAAAGTCTGGAGGCCGCAGCTGTTGCGGCGTATCTGGAGGCTAATCCGGACTTCTTCGTCGAACACGAGGAACTGCTGCCGGCCCTGCGTATTCCCCACCAGCGCGGCGATACCGTGTCGCTGGTGGAACGGCAGATGAAGATCCTGCGCGAGCGCAATATCGAGATGCGCCATCGGCTCTCGCAGCTGATGGACGTGGCCCGCGACAACGACCGCTTGTTAGAAAAGACCCGCCGCCTGGTGCTGACCCTGATGGACGCCGCCAGCCTGGAAGAGGCAGTGATTGCCGCCGAAGACAGCCTGCGCCAGGACTTCCAAGTGCCTTTTGTCAGCCTGATCCTGTTCAGCGACAACCCGATGCCGGTGGGCCGCTGGGTCAGTGGCAGCGATGCCCAGACCGCCATCGGCGGCCTGCTCTGCGAAGGCAAGACCATCAGCGGCACCTTGCGTGAGCATGAGCTGGACTTCCTGTTTGGCGCCGAGCAGCGCCAGCAGATCGGCTCCACGGCCGTGGTCGCCCTGAGTCATCAAGGGCTGCATGGCGTGCTGGCCATCGCCAGCCGTGATCCGCAGCACTACAAAAGCTCGGTGGGCACGCTGTTCCTGAGCTACATCGCCGAAGTGCTGGGCCGCGTGCTGCCACGCTTCACCACTGCATTGCGCGCGGTGCGCTAGCCATGGAACGACAACTGGACGCCTACTGCGCTCACCTGCGCAGCGAGCGCCAGGTGTCGCCGCATACCCTGGAAGCCTACCGGCGGGACTTGAACAAGGTCCTGGCGTTTTGCGAAAAACACCACATCGGTAGTTGGAACGCTCTGGATATCCAGGGCTTGCGCAGCCTGATCGCCCGTCTGCACCAGCAAGGCCAATCTTCCCGCAGCCTGGCGCGCCTGCTGTCGGCGGTGCGCGGCCTCTATCACTACCTGAACCGCGAAGGCCTGTGCGACCACGACCCGGCCAACGGCCTGGCGCCGCCCAAGGGCGAACGACGCCTGCCCAAGACTCTCGACGCGGATCGTGCCCTGCAATTGCTCGATGGCGCCGTGGAAGATGACTTCCTGGCCCACCGCGACCAGGCGATCCTTGAACTGTTCTATTCCTCGGGCCTGCGCCTGTCAGAGCTGACCGGGCTTAACCTTGAGCAACTGGACCTCGCCGATGGCCTGGTGCAAGTGCTCGGCAAAGGCAGCAAGACCCGCGTATTACCAGTGGGCAAAAAGGCCCGCGAAGCCTTGCTGCTGTGGTTGCCACTGCGTGCGCTGGCCAACCCGGCGGACGACGCGGTGTTTATCAGCCAGCAAGGCCGTCGCCTCGGGCCGCGGGCCATTCAAGTGCGGGTCAAGGCGGCGGGTGAGCGCGAGCTGGGGCAAAACCTGCACCCGCACATGCTCCGGCACTCCTTTGCCAGCCATTTGCTGGAGTCGTCCCAGGACCTGCGCGCGGTGCAGGAACTGCTGGGCCACTCCGATATCAAGACCACCCAGATCTACACCCACCTGGACTTCCAGCACCTGGCGACGGTGTACGACAGCGCCCATCCACGGGCCAAACGCATTAAGGGCAGTGACTCATGAGCATCAAGCTGATCACCTTCGACCTGGACGATACGCTCTGGGATAACGTGCCGGTCATCGTCAGCGCCGAGGCGTCGATGCGCGAGTGGCTGGCCACCCATGCCACCAAGGTCGGTGACTTGCCTCTGGAGAAGTTCGCCAGCCTTCGCCAGCAGGTGCTGCAACGCCATCCGGAGCTCAAATATCGCATCAGCGTGTTGCGTCACAAGGTGCTGCAGTACGCCTTCGAAGAGGCTGGGTACCCGCTACCGGAAGCGGCGCAGATGGCCGACGTGTGCTTTGAAGCATTTATCCATGCTCGCCACCAGCTCACGGTATTTCCCGAGGCCGAGCCGATGCTCCAGGCGCTGCGCCAGCACTATTTGCTGGGGGTAATCACCAACGGTAATGCCGACGTACAGCGTGTGGGCCTGGCGGACTACTTTCACTTTGCATTGCGGGCCGAAGACATTGGTATCGCCAAGCCGGATGCACGGTTATTCCAGGAGGCCTTGCAGCGCGGCGGCGTTGAGCCGGACGCAGCGGTGCACGTCGGGGACCATCCCGGGGACGACATCGCCGGGGCGCAACAGGCGGGACTGCGGGCGGTGTGGTTCAACCCGGCGGGCAAAGCCTGGGAAGCCGAGAAATTGCCGGATGCCGAGATTCGCAGCCTGACCGAGTTGCCAGCAATCCTGACCCGCTGGAAGTGACCCCGAACTTACCGTAGCAGCTGCAGAGCCTTGGCGAGGCTGCGTTTGCGGTGTGTCAGGCAGGCCGCCGACGCAGCCTCGCCAAGGCTCGACAGCTGCTACGAGAACGGGCGCAATTCCGTTTTGTAGCGCCCATGAAAAAGCCCGCAGCGACGGCGGGCTTTTTCAGCAAGCAGACAACAGGCCTTAGATAGGCCGGCTGCCGTACTTGTTATCCGGCTTCTTCGGTGGATCTGCCACCACGTTAGCCTCGACTTCCTGCACTTTGCCGCCTTTAGCGAGGAATTCTTCCATCGCACGGGCCAGCGCATCGCGCTCTTTGTTCTTGGCTTCTACGCTCGGCAGTTCGTCAACCGACACCGCAGCCTTGGCCTTGCCCTTGGCTGCCGGGGCCGGTGCATCTTCGCCACCGTCGTCGTCAGCCACGTCTTCGGCAGCCGCCTCAAGACCTTCCTCGGTTTCGTCGTCGTCGCCTACTTCGAGGTCGTCGTTTTCCAGATCATCGTCGCTCATGTTCTACCTCATGACTTGCGAAAAGCAGATTAGTTATAGCCCAGCTTCGCCACCTGTCGACGGCCGCCGGAAAAAAATCAACATCCACAGGATAACCAGTGGCTTATGCCCCATCACCGTGCAAGGTGGCGAGGACTTTACGAGCACCGCCATGATCACGGTGCTCGCCCAGATAAACACCTTGCCAGGTCCCCATCGCCAAGCGGCCGGCCCTTACCGGCAAACTCAGCTGGCAGCCCAGGAGACTGGCCTTGAAGTGCGCCGGCAGATCATCCGGACCTTCGTCGTTGTGTTCATATCCCGCCGTACCTTGCGGCACCAGCGCATTGAAGAAACGCTCGAAGTCACGGCGAACCGCCGGGTCGGCATTCTCGTTGACCGTCAACGAGGCCGAGGTGTGCTGCAGCCACAAATGCAACAGTCCCACCCGACAGGCCTTCAATTCAGGCAGGCCGGCGAGCAACTCGTCCGTCACCAGATGAAAGCCCCGGGGCTTGGCCCGCAGGGTTATCAGGGTCTGTTGCCACATACAGTTCTCCGCACATCGGCGCGCATTCTAGCGCGCTCTGGGAAAAAACAAAGTGCCGAATACGCCTACATGCCTGTAAGACATTCGCACACCGAAAAGTGCAGTGCGGATCCCATCACAAAGTCGTGAAAAAACCCATACACCTTTAGCCACAGACAAACCCCAGGCAAAAAAATGCCCGGCAAGCCGGGCATCTTTTTTTCGCGTACTTACAAGTTGTAGCCGCGTTCGTTGTGTTGCGCCAGGTCGAGGCCCACAGCCTCTTCTTCTTCGGTCACCCGCAGGCCCATCACCACGTCCAGCACCTTGAGGATGATGAAGGTCACGATAGCCGTGTAGATGACGGTGAAGCCGACGCCTTTGCACTGGATCCAGACTTGTGCCGCGATGTCAGTGGTGGTGGCGTTGAAGCCGCCCATCGCTGGTGCCGCGAATACGCCGGTCAGGATCGCGCCGAGGATACCGCCAATACCGTGCACGCCAAAGGCGTCCAGGGAGTCGTCGTAGCCCAGCTTGCGTTTCAGGGTAGTGGCGCAGAAGAAGCACACCACACCGGCAGCCAGGCCGATCACCAGGGCGCCCATCGGGCCCACAGTGCCAGCGGCTGGAGTGATTGCCACCAGGCCAGCGACAACACCCGAGGCGATGCCCAGGGCACTTGGCTTACCGTGGGTGACCCACTCGGCGAACATCCAGCCCAGCGCCGCAGCAGCGGTAGCGATCTGGGTCACCAGCATCGCCATGCCGGCGGTGCCGTTGGCCGCAGCCGCGGAGCCGGCGTTGAAGCCGAACCAGCCTACCCACAGCATGGCCGCGCCCACCAGGGTGTAACCCAGGTTGTGCGGTGCCATTGGGGTGGTTGGGAAGCCTTTACGCTTGCCCAGTACCAGGCACGCTACCAGGCCGGCAACACCGGCGTTGATGTGCACCACGGTGCCGCCTGCGAAGTCCAGCACGCCCCAGTCGCCCAGCAACGAACCCGGACCGCCCCACACCATGTGGGCAATCGGTGCGTAGACCAGGGTGAACCAGACGCCCATGAAGATCAGCATCGCGGAGAACTTCATACGCTCGGCGAACGCACCGACGATCAGCGCCGGAGTGATGATCGCGAAGGTCATCTGGAAGGTCACGAACACCGACTCAGGGAACAACGCCGCCGGGCCGGTGATGCTGGCCGGGGTCACACCCGAGAGGAACAATTTGGACAGGCCGCCCACAAACGAGTTGAGGTTGACGACGCCTGCTTCCATACCGGTTGTGTCGAACGCCAGGCTATAGCCGTAGACGAACCACAGAATGGAGATCAGGCCGGTGATGGCGAAGCACTGCATCATCACGGAAAGAATGTTTTTGGAGCGAACCATGCCGCCGTAGAACAGCGCGAGGCCTGGAATGGTCATAAACAGTACCAGCGCGGTGGACGTGAGCATCCACGCGGTGTCGCCGGAATTGAGGACTGGAGCAGGTACTGGGTCCGCCGCCATGGCCAGGGCCGGCATTACGAGGGACAACAGGGCTCCTAGCCCTGCGAATTTACGCAGAGTCATATTGTTTTCTCCTGGGGCGTTGGGGGTTTGGCGGCTTAGATTGCGTCGGTATCGGTTTCGCCGGTACGGATGCGAATAGCCTGTTCCAGATTGACCACGAAGATCTTGCCGTCACCGATTTTGCCGGTGTTGGCAGCCTTGGTTATCGCCTCGATAACCCGGTCAAGATCCTTGTCGTCAATGGCGACATCAATCTTCACCTTTGGCAGGAAATCGACCACGTATTCCGCGCCGCGATACAGCTCGGTGTGACCCTTCTGCCGACCGAAGCCTTTGACCTCAGTAACGGTAATGCCCTGCACGCCGATCTCGGACAGTGACTCGCGTACATCGTCCAACTTGAACGGCTTGATGATGGCAGTGACTAGCTTCATGAAAACTCTCTCCCGAATTGGTGGACTTGCCCCAGGAAAACAAACCCGTCTCAAGTCTAAGCGCAGTGCCTGGCTTTGTAACGCTTCGTCGCCTTGGCATTTGCCATTGCAACGCTCGCTAACCACTGGTGACGAAACCTACCCCGCTCCGTCGGCGCACTGCATCGTCACAGCGACTGCATCAGTGCATGGGTCATGATCGTCTAAGCAGAAAGCTTGCCAGCTCCGTAAAAATCACTGAAATCAGTCCTTTGTTCGCTTGCACACACCTGCCGGGCGCCACGGCGGCGAAGATACGCACGAAAACGGTGCGTGACCGCCCGGCCCGATGCGCGAAAAGCGTGCGCCGCAGCCGCTGGAAAAGACTATAGACGCTGCGTGATACACTGGCGGCCAACAGATTTTCCGGACTATTTCCCATGCTCGCGCCCAAAGACCTCCTCGACGCCCTGAGCGGCCACGCCTCCCGCCTGTTCAGCAGCGACACGCCGCTGCCGCGCAACGAAATTGAAAGCCAGTTCAAGGCATTGCTGCAAAGCGGTTTCAGCAAGCTGGACCTGGTCAGCCGGGAAGAGTTTGATAGCCAGATGGTGGTGTTGGCGCGCACTCGGGCGCGGTTGGAGAGCCTTGAGGCCAAGGTGGCGGAGCTGGAAGCGCGATTGACGCCGGCCGCCGAATAAACCGGCCAACCGGGGCAGGTTTCGCCTGCCCCATTAAGCCGTTGTAACCATCAACTTACCCGCTGATACCCGCCGACAACCCCCTTCTTCGACAATACCCACTGCCACAACTGGATATCCCGCGCGCGAAACGCACCGGCACACGACAGCAGGTAATAGCGCCACATCCGGTAGAAGCGCCGGCCGAAGGTTTCTGCAAAATCCGGCCAAGCCCGTTCGAAGTTCTCGCACCAGGCCATCAGCGTCTTGTCGTAATCAGCGCCAAAGTTGTGCAGATCCTCGACAACAAATAAACCGTCCACAGCGTCGCCAATCTGCCCGATCGAGGGCAAATCCCCGTTGGGGAAGATGTATTTGTCGATCCATGGGTCGGGCGTGCTGTTGCGCTGGTTCTTGCCGATGGTGTGCAACAGGAACAGCCCATCGTCTTTCAGGCAGCGGTTGGCCACCTCCATATACGTCCGATGGTTCTTGCGGCCCACATGCTCAAACATGCCGACGCTGGCAATGTGGTCGAATTGCTCGTCGATATCCCGATAGTCCTGCAGACGAAACTCGATCGGCAGATGGGCGTACTTGGCGCGGCCCCACTCTGCCTGCTCTTTGGAGATCGTCACGCCGACACACTCCACACCGTAATGCTCGGCGGCATGGCTCATGAAACTCCCCCAGCCACAGCCGATATCCAGCACGCGCAAGCCCGGCTTGAGGCCCAGTTTTCTGCAGATCAGGTCCAGTTTGGCGAACTGCGCCTGTTCCAGGGTGGTGGCGTCCTTCCAGTAGCCACAGGTGTAAGTCATACGCGAGTCGAGCATGCTCGCGTAGAAGTCGTTGCCGAGGTCGTAATGCGCCTCGCCGACTTGCCAGGCGCGCTTTTTGTTTTGCAGGTTCAGCCATCGGGAGCTGAATGCATGAAACAACAAGGTGGCCGGGTTGGCCTGGTCAATCACCCCGGAACGCATGAGCCGGTAGAAAAACTCATCCAGCGCCTCGACGTCCCAGCCGTCATCCATGTAGTTCTCGCCAAGGCCAAGGTTGCCTTTGGCCAGTGCCAGGTCGAACGTGTCACTGTGGTGCAGCTGCATATCCGCCGCCGACGACCCGTTGACCTCAATCTGCGCCTGCGCCAGCAACTCCCTTACGAAGCGCGCCCCCTGAGACATCTCATCAGAACCGGAAAAAGAATGACGCGTTTTGTTAAGCACAATTGCTCTCCAGAAATAGCGTTGCCTTTGATTCATACACTGCGAGAAATCTGGCCATGGAAGCGTCTGGCAAAGCCCTGTTGGCCTCACGGGGAACGCTGGCTGGGAACAGATGTAACAAATCTTATCCAGCCAATTTTTAAAGATATAATGAATTAATCTTATGAAAACCATGCGAAATTGGAATGCAACATGGACATCAGGGCACTGCGTTATTTCGTGGAAGTCGTGGACCAGCAGAGCTTCACCAAAGCCGCCGTGAGACTGCACCTCACCCAGCCGACGGTAAGCAAAATGGTGCAGCAGCTGGAGTCAAGCCTTGGCCTGAAGCTGCTCGACCGCATGGGAAAACGCTTCATCCTGACGGACGCCGGGCAGATTGTGCTCAAGCGCGCCAAGGAAATGATCGCGCTGCACGATGAAATGACCGTGGAGCTGCAAGACCTCCAGCAGGTAGAGCGCGGCGCTTTGCGCATGGGGCTTTCGCCCTCCACCCACCTGGCATTGGCACCCATCTTCGCGGCGTATCACGCCCGCTACCCGAAGATCGAACTGAAGCTTTTCGAAATCGGCGGCAACACCACCATCCAGGACCTGCGCCAGGGCACGCTGGAGTTCGGCACCATCCTGGACTCGCCGCGGGTGGCGGACATCTGGTCCGAATTCGAATCCATGCCTTTGTTTGAATCGCCGCTGTGCCTGCTCGCGCCCCATGACTCGCCCTGGCAAGGACGTAGCTCAGTAGAACTGAGCGAGCTGCAAGCCTGCGAATTCATCTTTTACGATGACACCTTCACCCTTAACCAATTTGTACTCGATGCGTGCGCCCAAGCCGGTTTTGTGCCGCGCATCAGCGGCCGCAGCAGCCAGTGGGACTTTATCGCCTCCCTGGTGCGGCTGGGTGTGGGCATCACCCTGCTGCCCCGGACGTTCTGCGACACCCTGGACGCCAGCCAATTCAGCATTGCGCAAATACAATCGCCGGCCCTGAACTGGCGGCTGATGCTGGCGTGGCGCAGGCAGTGCAAGCTGTCGTTTGCGGCGCAGGCGTGGTTGACGTTGGCGAAGGAGTTTTTGTGCGTGGCGCCATGTGACCAGTAGCACGATACGTTCTGTAAAACCTCGCTGCCGCGCTCGGCCAACGCTCAACTACCCTTGAAAAACCGCAGGAAGCGGCCACTCATTTCAAGGATCGAGCATGTCCCTCGCCATCGTCCACAGTCGCGCCCAGATAGGCGTCGAAGCGCCCGCCGTCACCGTCGAGGTGCACATGGCCAACGGCTTGCCGTCGCTGACGCTGGTGGGCCTGCCGGAAACCGCCGTCAAGGAAAGCAAAGACCGCGTGCGCAGCGCCATTCTCAACTCTGCGCTGCAATACCCGTCCCGCCGCATCACCCTCAACCTCGCGCCCGCCGACCTGCCCAAGGACGGCGGGCGTTTTGACTTGGCGATTGCCCTGGGGATTCTTGCCGCCAGTGTGCAGGTGCCAGCGCTGACCCTCGATAATGTGGAATGCCTGGGCGAGTTGGCGTTGTCCGGCGAGGTGCGCGCAGTAAAAGGGGTGTTGCCCGCTGCGCTGGCGGCGCGCAAGGCCGGGCGCACCTTGATCGTGCCTCGGGCGAATGCCGAAGAGGCGTGCCTGGCCTCGGGGTTGAAGGTGATTGCGGTGGATCATCTGCTGCAAGTGGTGGCGCACCTGAACGGTCATGTACCAATCGAACCCTTCGTTTCCAGTGGCCTGATGTACCTGAACAAGCCCTACCCCGACCTCAGTGAAGTGCAAGGCCAACTGGCGGCGAAGCGTGCGTTATTGATCGCCGCGGCGGGCGCTCACAACCTGCTGCTCAGTGGGCCGCCAGGCACCGGCAAGACCTTGCTCGCCAGCCGTCTGCCGGGGTTGTTGCCACCCTTGAGTGAACAGGAAGCGCTGGAGGTGGCGGCGATTCAGTCGGTGGTCAGCCTGGCGCCACTGAGCCATTGGCCGCACCGCCCGTTTCGCCAGCCGCACCATTCAGCATCAGGCCCGGCGCTGGTGGGCGGCGGCTCGAAACCGCAGCCGGGGGAAATTACCCTCGCCCATCACGGCGTGTTATTTCTCGACGAGTTGCCGGAGTTCGATCGCAAGGTCCTGGAGGTGCTGCGTGAGCCGCTGGAATCCGGGCATATCGTGATTTCCCGCGCCCGCGACCGGGTGAGTTTCCCGGCGCGCTTTCAGTTGGTGGCGGCAATGAACCCCTGCCCCTGCGGCTACGTGGGTGAGCCGAGCGGGCGTTGTCGCTGCACACCGGAGCAGATCCAGCGTTATCGCAACAAACTCTCGGGGCCGCTGCTGGACCGGATCGACCTGCACGTGACCGTCGCCCGGGAAAGCACCGCGCTGAACCCGGCCAAACAGTCCGGCGATGACACCGCCAGCGCGGCCATGCTCGTCGCCGAGGCTCGGGAGCGGCAACAACGGCGCCAGGGCTGCGCCAATGCGTTTCTCGACCTGCCGGGGCTACGCCAGCACTGCAAGCTGGAAAAAACCGACGAAGGCTGGCTGGAGAGCGCGTGCGAACGGCTGACGCTGTCGCTGCGGGCAGCCCATCGCTTGCTCAAGGTCGCGCGCACCCTGGCCGACCTGGAACAGGTGGAAGCCATTGCCCGCCATCATCTGGCGGAAGCCTTGCAGTACCGGCCCGCTAGCTCTTCCTAGGCAACGCCAGGAGCAACCCCGCCACTTCCATCACCTCATCCATCACCGCTTCAGCCGACTCAATGGAGGGTTTGAGCAACAGGTCATCGGCATAGCCCATGGCTACGGCGAACAATTGTCGCGCAGCGCGCTTGGGCGACTCACAGCGAAACACCTTGGCCGCTACACCTTGCTCGATGATCTCGGCGAGCATGGCTTGCCACTGGGCGTTGATCACCAGGTAAGCCTGGGCCAATGGCTCGTCGTGCATGGCTTCGTCCCAGGCATCCAGCCACAGCGCCCAACCGGCGTCTGCCGTGGAGGGCAAGCAGTCACGCAAAAAACCTTCGAGTGCTTGCAGCGGCGGTAGATCCACCAGTGGTGCGCGCACTTCGTCCAGTTGCTCATTGGCAAACCGCACGAACGCTTCGCGGCGCAGTTCTTTCCAATCGCTGAAGTAGTGATAGACATGGCTGCGAGACAGCCCGGCGTGCTCCGCCAGGTCACGGGTGGAAACATCGGCAAACCCCTTGCTGCGAAACAGCTCCAGGGCGGCGGCGATGATCTGGTCTTTACGGTCGATACGCAACATGAGGCCTTTCCTTCAGGCACCGGCAGATCGGCGGCGCTTGCTTTTTGAGCGGTCGCTCAAGGATACTTGAGCAGTCGCTCAATACTAGCGCTTATCTCACCCTTGGTGCACCCCATGTCATCCGTAACACCGCAAATCCTGATCGAACAAAGCAAAAAGATCGGGCAACAATCCGCCAGCCAAACCCTCAAGGCGATTGCCAAGGCGTATCCCGGCAAGCTGTTCTGCACCTTGTCGCTGGTGGCGCTGGAGAACGCACTGCTGCTGGCCTACCCGCTGTTTGCCGGGTTCGCGGTGGACTCAATTATCCGTGGCGACGCCGGCAGTGCGCTGTTCTACGCCGCCGTGGTGCTGGCGTTCTGGGTAGTCGGGGCGGCGCGACGGGCGCTGGATACGCGCACCTTCACCCGTATCTACGCCGACCTCGCAGTGCCGGTGATTCTCAACCAGCGCCTGCAAAACCACAGCACATCACGGGCCGCGGCGCGGGTGGTGCTGGCGCGGGACTTTGTGGACTTCTTCGAAAAACACGTGCCAACCATCGCGACGGCGCTGGTGTCCATCGTTGGTGCGGCGGTGATGTTGTTGGTGATCGAGCCGTGGATCGGCCTCGCGTGCCTGAGTGCGCTGGTGCTGTGCACCACCCTGCTGCCACGCTTTGCCCGGCGCAATCAGGAGTTGCATGAGCGCCTGAATGACCGCCTGGAAAAGGAAATCGGCCTGGTGGAAAAGGTCGGTGCGCAGACCTTGCAGCGGCACTACCAGGTGCTGTCACGCCTGCGCATCTGGCTATCGGACCGCGAGGCCGCAGCGTTCCTGTTTATCGGCACGCTGGCGGCACTGCTGTTTGTGGTTGCGATCAGCCAGTTGGCGCTGTCGCCGGCGGTCAAGGCCGGCCACGTGTATGCGGTGATGACTTACCTGTGGACCTTTGTCAGCAGCCTGGATGAGGCGCCAGGGATGGTCGACCAACTGGCGCGCCTCAAGGACATTGGCAAGCGTGTGGACCCGGGGCTGGGCGACCGATCCGAAGTTTGAGGCGTCGGGTCGGCCGTCATCGCGGGCAAGCCCGGCTCCCACAGTCGACCGTGTACTCCAGAACAACGTGGTCAACTGTGGGAGCGGGCTTGCCCGCGATGAGGCCCGAACAGTCAATCAACGAAACCGGTCAACCTCATGCCGCAAGCCTGCCGCCAGGGTTTCCAGTTCCTTGGCGGTAATCGCCAGGTTCGACACCACTTCACGCTGTTCGCTGTTGGCCAGGGCAATGCTCTGCAGGTTGCTGCTCAACAAGGTCGCGGTGCTGCTCTGTTCCTGGGTGGCGGTGGTAATCGCGGCGAACTGCTGGCCCGCCGAGCGGCTTTGCTCATCAATCCGCGCCAGCGCCGATGCCACATCAGCATTGCGCGCCAGGCCTTCCTGCATCAGCACGTTGCCTTGCTCCATGGTGCTGATGGCGTTGCCGGTTTCCTGCTGGATACTCTGGATCATCACGGAAATCTCATCGGTAGCCTGACGGGTACGCGAGGCAAGGTTGCGCACCTCATCGGCGACCACCGCGAACCCACGCCCCTGCTCACCGGCCCGCGCCGCCTCGATGGCGGCGTTGAGCGCCAGCAGGTTGGTCTGTTCGGCAATCGCGGTGATCACCCCGACGATCCCGCCGATTTCCTGGGAGCGCTGGCCCAGGGTGTTGATCACCGTGGCCGTGCTGTTCAGCGCAGTGGCGATGTGCTCCAGGGACGACGACGCTTCTTGCATCGAGGTGCGGCCGATCTTGGTTTGCTGGGCATTGTCCTGCGCCAGGCGCTCGGTGTTGCCCATGTTGTCGGCAATGTTCAGCGAGGTGGCGCTGAACTCTTCCACCGCGCCGGCCATGCTGGTGATCTCGCCAGACTGCTGCTCCATGCCCTCATACGCGCCGCCAGACAAACCCGACAGCGCCTGGGCGCGGCTGTTGACGTCTTCAGCCGCCTTGCGAATGTGCGACACCATGGTCGACAGCGCTTCGCCCATCTGGTTGAAACTGCGGGCCAACTGGCCGATTTCGTCATGGCTGGAAACGTTCAGGCGCGCACTCAAATCACCGGCGCCCAGGGCTTCGGCCTGACGCACCAGATCGCCCAAAGGCTGCAACTTGCTGCGCAGCAACCAGACCGCCGCGCCCACCGCCAGCAGCATCGCAAGCAAGCTGCCGATCACCAGGCGAATACCCACCGACCAGGTCACCGCGCGAATTTCGGCTTTTGGCATGCTCGCCACCACCGACCACGGGCCGCCTTCAAAGGGCACCGCAACGCTGTAGAAGTCTTCGTTTTTGTCGCTCCAGAAACGGCCATTGCCGGGTTTGGCGGCCAGGTCGAGCATCACCGGAATCGATTGATCCAGCGCCTGCACACCAGCCGGCGGCACCAGCCAATGTTTCTGTTCATCCAGCAGCGCCAGGGAACCAGTCTGGCCGATGCGGAAGCGCTTGAGGTTGTCGAACTGGGCGTTCTGCGCGTCGGTGTAATCGAAACCGACAAACAGCACCGCAATCACTTTGCCGCTGGCATCACGCACCGGGCTGTATTGGGTCATGTAGGAGCGATCGAACAACACCGCACGGCCGACGTAACCCTGCCCGCCGAGCAGACGTTGATACGCCGGATGCTGATGATCCAGCGCCGTGCCGATGGCGCGGCTGCCGTCTTGTTTGGTCAGGGACGTGCTGACGCGAATAAAGTCTTCGCCGCTGCGCACGAACAAGGTCGCCACGCCGCCGGACATCTGCTTGAACTCATCCACTTCAGCGAAGTTGTTGTTCAGCACTTCCTCGCCCAGGTACAGCCCTGGCGTCCGCACACCCGCCACCGTCACCGGTTGCTCTGGGCGCACACTCAAGCCGGCGCTGAAGCGCTTTTCAAACAGCCCGCTCAAACGCTGGGTACTTTCGCGCAGGGTGCTGTGGAAGGTGTTGAGTTGGTCTGCCAGCAACCGGGCCTCGCTGGCCAGGTGCTCCTCGCGGGTGTCGAGGTTGGCGGAGTCCAGTGAACGCAGGGCGAACACCGTGCTGCCGCTGATGACGACAGCCAGTATCACGGCGAGGGCAAGGCCCAATTGGGAGGCGATCCGGGCGCGAGGTTGAGACATGAAGGCTCCTGGCCGAGGCCAGGATCATCCTGATCTCATAGCGCTGCTCGGCATAATTCTAATAGGGGAAACGTTGTAGAACGGTAGTTCCAACAACCCTACTTCGGCGGGCAGGCTCAATACTTGAGCGATTCACAGGGGTATCACGCAAACGATTGCCCCCCCAGCGCACCCTCAGCTCAATCCAGGCGCTGCACCCGAGGCAATTCCATCGCCTGCACCTCACCCTGGAGGAAGTCCGCCAGCCTTCGCAGACGTTCACCACCGGGCCGGGTTTTCGGCCACACCAAATAGTAATTTTCCCCACTGGCCACAGCGGTTGGCCACGGCAGGCTAAGGCGGCCCTGGGCCACGTCTTCGGCCACCATCAACAAGTCGCCCATGGACACGCCGTAGCCCCGGGCGGCGGCGATCATGCCCAACTCCAATGTGTCGAACACCTGGCCGCCCTTGAGCGACACCTGGGATGACAGTTCCATGCGCTCCAGCCAATAGCGCCAGTCGCGCCGGTCGGGCGTCGGGTGCAGCAATTCGGCAGTTGCCAGCCGTGCAACGTCCCAGGGGCCGTCACTCAACAAGTTGGGTGCGCCCACCGGAATCAGCAGCTCCGGGAACAGGTAGCTGGCTTCCCAGTCCGGCGGAAAATGGCCATTGCTCAACAACACCGCACAATCGAACGGCTCCTGGTTGAAGTCCACCTCGTCGACGCTCATCCAGGCGCTGGTCAGTTGCACTTCATTGCCCGGCTGCAAATGCCGGAAGCGACTGAGCCGCGCCAGCAGCCAGCGCATGGTCAGGGTGGACGGCGCCTTCATCCGCAGGATGTCGTCCTCCGTATTCAGCGTATGGCAAGCGCGCTCCAGCGCCGCAAACCCTTCACGCACGCCCGGCAACAACAGGCGCGCCGCCTCGGTGAGCTGCAAGATGCGGCCGCTGCGCTGGAACAGGCGGCAGGCAAAATGCTCCTCCAGGGTACGAATGTGCCGGCTCACCGCACTTTGCGTGATCGACAACTCTTCCGCCGCCCGGGTGAACGAGTTGTAGCGAGAGGCAGCTTCAAACGCGCGCAAGGCGTAAAGAGGAGGAAGACGACGAGACATGCTGAAAGCTCCGACGGCGCAATCCTGGAACCCTACCAGAATCACTCAAGCATGAGTTTTAATCATGCGAGCCATCGGATTTATCCCTTTGTGCAATGCGCTGCGAGCGCCGAGAATCAACCCTTCCACCCTTCCCTGAATTTTTGAGCGTGATGATCATGCAGCATCCGGCACGTACCGAACTCTGGGCCATTCTGCGGCTGTCAGGGCCGCTGATTGCCTCACAGTTGGCCCACATGCTGATGGTGCTGACCGACACCCTGATGATGGCCCGCCTGAGCCCCGAGGCCCTGGCCGGCGGCGGCCTGGGTGCAGCGAGCTATTCGTTCGTGTCGATTTTCTGCATCGGCGTGATCGCGGCCGTGGGCACATTGGTAGCTATCCGCCAGGGTGCGGGCGACATCGAAGGCGCTACCCGGCTGACCCAGGCCGGGCTGTGGCTGGCCTGGTTGATGGCGCTGGTGGCCGGCCTGCTGTTGTGGAACCTCAAGCCGGTGTTGCTGATGTTCGGCCAGACCGAAACCAACGTCGCGTCCGCCGGGCAGTTCCTGACCATCCTGCCGTTCGCCCTGCCCGGCTACCTGACGTTCATGGCTTTGCGCGGCTTCACCAGTGCAATCGGCAAGGCTACGCCGGTAATGGTCATCAGCCTGTGCGGCACGGTGATCAACTACCTGCTCAACCACGCCTTGATCGAAGGCATGTTCGGGCTGCCGAAACTCGGGCTGGTGGGCATTGGCCTGGTCACAGCCATTGTCGCCAACTGCATGGCCCTGGCGTTGATGTGGTACATCAAATACAACCGCGCCTACGACGCGTACCCGCTGCGTAAAGGCCTGCTGCGGCCCAACCTGCATTACCTGCGGGAACTGTGGCGCCTGGGCCTGCCGATTGGCGGCACCTACGCGGTGGAGGTCGGGCTGTTTGCGTTCGCGGCGTTGTGCATGGGCACCATGGGCAGCACGCAATTGGCTGCGCACCAGATTGCCCTGCAGATTGTGTCGGTGGCGTTCATGGTGCCGGCGGGCATGTCCTACGCGATCACCATGCGCATCGGCCAGCATTTCGGTGCCGGCAACCTGTTGCAAGCGCGCCTGGCCGGGCGGGTTGGCATCGGCTTTGGCGGGCTGGTGATGCTGGGCTTTGCCGCGGTGCTGTGGTTGTTCTCGCATCAACTGATCAGCTTGTTCCTCGACCAGCATGACCCGGCGTTTCGCGATGTGATCAACCTGGCGGTCAGCCTGCTGGCGGTGGCTGCGTGGTTTGAGCTGTTCGACGGCGTGCAGACCATCGCCATGGGCTGCATTCGCGGGCTCAAGGATGCCAAGACCACATTTTTGGTCGGGTTGGGTTGCTACTGGCTGATCGGCGCACCGGCCGCGTGGCTGATGGCGTTTAACCTCAGCGGCGGGCCAACCGGCGTGTGGTGGGGCCTGGCCCTGGGCCTGGCATGCGCGGCAGTGAGCCTGACCTGGGCGTTTGAACGCAAGATGAAGCGGATGATTCGCCAGGAGCCTGAAACCCAACGTGGGTTTCAAGCCGCACAGCCTGAGTAACGACTGTACTCGGTCAGTGTAGGAGTTGGCTTATGTGGGAGCCGGGCTTGCCCGCGATGCAGGCACCTCGGTAGGTCAGACACACCGCGGTGATACTATCGCAGGCAAGCCAGCTCCCACAAAAGCGGGCTCCCACAGTTTGATCGGGTTTACACAGTCAGATCACGCCGCCCACCAACTCCTGGCTGTCACCAAACGTCAGGTATTCCACCAGTTCGGCCAACGGCAACGGCTTGCTGATCAGGTAGCCCTGGGCCTGATCACAGCCGAACAGCCGCAACAACGCCAGTTGCTCTGCGGTTTCCACGCCCTCAGCCACTACCTCCAGGTTCAGGTTGTGCGCCAGGTTGATCATGGCGTGGACCAACTTGCGGTTTTCTTCACGCTCTTCCATGCCACCAACAAAGCTCTTGTCGATCTTCAGCAAGGCAATCGGCAGGCTGTTCAGGTGCACGAACGACGAGAAGCCGGTGCCGAAGTCATCCAGGGAAAAGCGCACGCCCAGCCGGCCAAGGGCGTCCATGGTCTGCTTGACCAGGTCGCTGCGGCGCATCACGGCGGTTTCCGTCAGTTCAAACTCCAGCCACTGGGCTTCCACGCCGCGCTCGGCAATCAGCCGGCTGAGGGTGCTGAGTAATTGGCTGTCCTGGAACTGGCGGAACGACAGGTTGACCGCCATGTGCAACGGCGCAATCCCGCGCGCGCGCAGGTCCTGCATGTCGCGCAGGGCCCGGGAGATCACCCAGTAGCCCAGCGGCACGATCAAGCCGCTCTGCTCGGCCAGTGGCACGAATTCACTCGGAGGCAATAGGCCGCGCTCACCGTGGCGCCAACGCACCAGCGCTTCGAGGCCGACGATATGCCCATCGTCCAGGTCCAGCCGGGGCTGGTAATGCAGTTCCAGTTCGTCACGGCGCAAGGCCCGGCGCAGTTCGCTTTCAAGGTCGGCGAGGCTGCGGGCATTGCGGTTGATGCGTTCGTTGAAGATATGAAAGGTGCAGCCCTGGGTGCTCTTGGCTTGCTGCATGGCGATGTGGGCGTGCCACATCAGCGGGTCGGCGCCAGCCTTGGCGCGGGCATGGGCCACGCCGAGGCTGCAACCGATCAGCAGGCTTTCGCCATCCACCCAATACGGTTCGGCCATCGCCTCGACGATGCGCTCGGCCATCCATTCGGCGCGCTGGGGCGCACGGCGGGTATCGATCAGCAGGGCGAATTCATCGCTGCCCAGGCGTGCCAGTTGATCGCCGGCTTCCAATTGGCTCTTGAGCCGCGACACCACTTGCAGGATCAGCCGGTCGCCAGCCTGGTGGCCGAGGGCATCATTGGCATGGCGGAAGTTGTCCAGGTCGAGGTGACCGAGGGCCACGCCACGGCCTTCGTTTTCCGCCAGGCGGGCGGTCAACAGGGTCTGGAAACCCTGACGGTTGGCGATGCCGGTCAGCGGGTCTTGCTCGGCCAGGCGTTGCAGGGTGTTTTCCAACACACCGCGCTCACGCACATGCCGCAGACAGCGGCGCAATGTATCCGCATCCAATACATTCAGGATCAGCCAGTCGCTGACGCCCAGGGGAGAAACCAACGGTTCCTCTTCCAACAGCAATACGGTGGGCAAGCTGCAACGACCGGGGCCGGGCTGAAGGTTGGCTGTGGTCAACAACACCGCACTGTGATTGTCATCGAACAGATTGCTCACAGACTCCCAGTTTGGTGCGCTGATCAGCACAGCACCGTCGCCCATCGGCGCCAGGCACTCGCGCAATAACGCTGCCCACGCCGGCGTATCGGCCAGTAGCAGCAAACGCAAGGGTTCGACAGGCGTAGACAAGCTAGCTCCCTAGACTCTGCAAAATTTCGTTGGCGGCGGGCATTATGACGTGCGGCCAGATAATGACCAATGATATGGGTTATCAAATACGCACTGTGCGGCTCTAGAGCGAACAATAGTCCTAAATACCCTGTACATCCTGCGGCAAAGTAACAAAACCGGCAAATTTAGATCGAGCGGTACGTCACACTGTCGTTCAGAGGCAGCAGAATCTTGCCAGCCTGTTAAAATGCCCGCCCTTTTGATCAATGACTTCCAAAATTTCGTATGTCCCGACTCAATCCCCGGCAGCAAGAAGCCGTGAACTACGTCGGCGGCCCTCTATTGGTGCTCGCCGGTGCCGGTTCCGGCAAGACCAGCGTGATCACCCGCAAGATCGCGCACCTGATCCAGAGCTGTGGCATCCGCGCCCAGTACATCGTCGCCATGACCTTTACCAACAAGGCGGCGCGGGAAATGAAAGAGCGTGTCGGCACCCTGCTCAAGGGTGGCGAAGGCCGTGGCCTCACCGTGTGTACCTTCCACAACCTGGGGCTGAACATCATCCGCAAGGAGCATGTGCGCCTGGGCTACAAGCCGGGCTTCTCGATCTTTGACGAGACAGACGTCAAGGCCTTGATGACCGACATCATGCAAAAGGAATACGCGGGCGACGACGGCGTCGACGAGATCAAGAACATGATCGGCTCGTGGAAAAACGACCTGATCCTGCCCGCCGAAGCCCTGGAAGCCGCGCGCAACCCCAAGGAACAGACTGCCGCCATCGTCTACACCCACTACCAGCGCACGCTCAAGGCGTTCAACGCGGTGGACTTCGACGACCTGATCCTGCTGCCGGTAAAGCTGTTCCAGGAACACGCCGACATCCTCGAAAAGTGGCAGAACAAAGTCCGCTACCTGCTGGTGGACGAATACCAGGACACCAACGCCAGCCAATACCTGCTGGTGAAGCTGTTGATCGGCACGCGCAACCAGTTCACCGTCGTGGGCGATGACGACCAGTCGATCTACGCCTGGCGCGGTGCCCGCCCGGAAAACCTGATGCTGCTCAAGGACGATTACCCGTCCCTTAAAGTGGTGATGCTGGAGCAGAACTACCGCTCCACCAGCCGCATCCTGCGTTGCGCCAACGTGCTGATCTCCAACAACCCCCACGAGTTTGAAAAACAGCTGTGGAGCGAGATGGGCCACGGCGACGAGATCCGCGTGATCCGCTGCCGCAACGAAGACGCCGAAGCCGAACGCGTGGCCGTCGAACTGCTGACCCTGCACCTGCGCACCGACCGGCCCTACAGCGACTTTGCGATTTTGTACCGCGGCAACTACCAGGCCAAGCTGATCGAGCTGAAGCTGCAGCACCACCAGATTCCGTATCGCCTGTCGGGCGGCAACAGCTTTTTCGGACGCCAGGAAGTGAAAGACCTGATGGCCTACTTCCGGTTGATCGTGAACCCGGATGACGACAACGCCTTCCTGCGGGTGATCAACGTCCCACGCCGGGAAATCGGTTCGACTACCTTGGAAAAGCTCGGTAACTACGCCACCGAACGCAAGATCTCGATGTACGCCGCCACCGATGAAATCGGCCTGGGCGAGCACCTCGATACCCGCTTCACCGATCGCCTGGCGCGCTTCAAACGCTTCATGGACAAGGTGCGCGAGCAGTGTTCCGGCGAAGACCCGATCAGCGCCTTGCGCAGCATGGTCATGGACATCGACTACGAGAACTGGCTGCGCACCAACAGCTCCAGCGACAAGGCTGCCGATTACCGCATGGGCAACGTGTGGTTCCTGATCGAGGCGTTGAAAAACACCCTGGAGAAGGACGAAGAAGGCGAGATGACCGTCGAAGACGCCATCGGCAAGCTGGTTTTGCGCGACATGCTTGAACGCCAGCAGGAAGAAGAAGACGGCGCCGAAGGCGTGCAGATGATGACCTTGCATGCCTCCAAGGGGCTGGAATTTCCCTACGTGTTCATCATGGGCATGGAAGAAGAAATCCTGCCACACCGCTCCAGCATCGAAGCCGACACCATCGAGGAAGAACGGCGTCTGGCCTACGTGGGCATTACCCGCGCGCGTCAGACGTTGGCCTTTACCTTTGCCGCCAAGCGCAAGCAGTACGGCGAGATCATCGATTGTGCCCCGAGCCGGTTCCTCGACGAACTGCCGCCGGACGACCTGGCGTGGGAAGGCAACGACGACACACCGACCGAAGTCAAAGCCGTTCGCGGCAACACCGCCCTGGCGGATATACGCGCGATGTTAAAGCGCTAGAATCGACTACTTTTTAATCTACTTTCGGCGCGTGTTGCGCCAACAGAGGAAGCTTTCGTGGAAGCACTGCACAAGAAAATTCGCGAAGAAGGCATCGTGCTTTCCGATCAGGTACTCAAGGTCGACGCCTTTCTGAACCACCAGATCGACCCGGCGCTGATGAAACTGATCGGTGACGAATTCGCTGCGTTGTTCAAGGATTCGGGCATTACCAAGATCGTCACCATTGAAGCCTCGGGCATTGCGCCGGCGATCATGACCGGCCTGAACCTGGGCGTGCCGGTGATCTTCGCGCGTAAGCAGCAGTCCCTGACCCTGACCGAAAACCTGCTGTCGGCGACGGTGTATTCCTTCACCAAGAAAACCGAAAGCACCGTGGCAATTTCCCCGCGCCACCTGACCAGCAGCGACCGCGTGCTGATCATCGATGACTTTTTGGCCAATGGTAAGGCGTCCCAGGCGCTTATTTCGATCATCAAGCAGGCCGGCGCAACCGTCGCAGGCCTGGGGATTGTGATCGAGAAGTCATTCCAGGGTGGCCGTGCGGAGCTGGATGCGCAGGGTTATCGGGTTGAGTCGCTGGCGCGGGTTCAGTCGCTGGCGGGTGGTGTGGTGACCTTCATCGAGTAATTTGCAGCGCTGCAAATCCCGAGTGAACACAATTCAAAATGTGGGAGCTGGCTTGCCTGCGATGCAGGCACCTCGGTACTTCATTCATACCGAGTTGATGCTATCGCAGGCAAGCCAGCTCCCACAAAAGCCAGCTCCCACATTTGATTTG
Source organism: Pseudomonas sp. A125 (assembly GCF_055409485.1). Classification (NCBI taxonomy): domain Bacteria; kingdom Pseudomonadati; phylum Pseudomonadota; class Gammaproteobacteria; order Pseudomonadales; family Pseudomonadaceae; genus Pseudomonas; species Pseudomonas sp. A125. The sequence goes on along the minus strand of NZ_JBUZVP010000017.1, from coordinate 8,952 downwards.
TGGTGTTTGTTAGTGTGCAGTGGCCTGTAGGCCGGCGAGCAGCAGGCGCTGATACAAGTCCTCCTTCAACCCCTCCGGCTTATCCAGCCGCATCCGCACCAAATGCTCGGGAAACGCCTCCGGCTGCGGTGCATCCAGCGCCGCCTTGCCCAGCTCCAGAATCTCCGTCAGCTTGAATTTGCTCTTGAGCCAGTTCAACGCCCGCAACAAATCCCGCTCTTGCTCGGTGAAATCACACCCCAACGGATACTCCGGGAACAACCGTGGGTGCCGCGCCTGAATCGCCTGCAACCGCTGCGGCGTGTTGTCGGCAAACCGCGGATCCAGCTGGAAGTCCTTCGGTAATTTCCCGGCCTTTTGCGCCTGTTCGATCAGGTCCTCCTGGAACCGTGAGTCGGTGATATTCAGCAACGCCTCGATCACCTTGGCATCGGTCTGCCCGCGCAAATCCGCAATGCCGTATTCGGTGATGACGATGTCCCGCAGGTGCCGAGGAATGGTGCAGTGCCCGTACTCCCAGACAATATTGGAACTGACGTCACCACCCGATTCACGCCAGCTGCGCAGGATCAGGATCGAGCGCGCGCCTTCCAGCGCATGGCCTTGGGCGACGAAGTTGTATTGCCCGCCAACGCCACTGAGCACGCGACCGTCTTCCAACTGGTCGGCGACGCCCGCGCCCATCAGGGTCACGGTAAACGCGCTGTTGATAAACCGCGCATCCAGGCGCTGCAAACGCTTGAGTTCTTCCTGCCCGTACAGCTCGTTGATGTAGCTGATGCGGGTCATGTTGAATTCCAGGCGCTTGCTCTGTGGCAAGTCCCGCAAGCGCTCGTAGAAACTGCGCGGCCCGAGAAAAAAGCCGCCATGCACAGAAATCCCGTCGGTCTGCGCCGCTTCGTCCAGGGTGCCGGCGTTGGCCCGCTCCTGAGTCGCCACGTCCGGGTACACCTTGCGCCGTAAAATCCCGGCATCAGCCAGCACCAGCAGGCCGTTGACGAACATTTCGCTGCAACCGTACAGGCCACGGGCGAACGGCGCGACGCCGCCTTCATGGCTGATCAGCGGCGCCCATTGGTACACATCCAGGTCGGTGAGCAACAGGCGATACGCCTCGTTATCCGCCTGGCGCGCCAGCAAGGCCGCGGTCAGCGCATCGCCCATGGAGCCGATGCCGATCTGCAAGGTGCCGCCGTCGCGTACCAGGGTGCTGGCGTGCAGACCGATAAAGTGGTCCTGGAAACCCACCGGCATGTTCGGGGTGGAGAACAGCGTGGTGCTGTCCTTCTCGTCGATCAGGAAGTCGAATTCGTCCATGCCCAGTTCGGCGTCGCCGGGCATGTAGGGCAAATCACTGTGCACCTGGCCCACCACCAGAATGGTCTCACCGGCCTCGCGGCGCTTGGCGATCATCGGCAACAGGTCGAGGGTAATGTCGGGGTTGCAGCTCAGGCTCAGGCGGTCCGGGTGTTCGGCGCTGCTGGCGACCAGTTGTGCCACCAGGTTCAGGCCAGCGGCGTTGATGTCCCGGGCGGCGTGGCTGTAGTTGCTGCTGACGTAATCCTGCTGCGCCGAAAGGCTGTGGAGCAAACTGCCGGGCTGCATGAAGAACTGCTGCACACGGATGTTGGCGGGCAGGTTGTCCTTGCGCAGCGCAGCGAGGAAATCCAGCTCGGGATAGTCACCAAAAACCCGTTCGATAAAGGGTTCGAGAAAGCGCTTCTGCAAACCATCGCCCAAGGTGGGACGGCCCAGCGCCAAGGCGGTGTAGATCGTGAGCGCCCGGTCCGGCAACTTGGCGATGCGCCGGTACAGCGCATTGACGAACAGGTTGGGTTTACCCAGGCCCAGGGGCAAGCCCATGTGAATATGCGCCGGCAACCGTGCCAGTACGTCGTCGACCGCTTGCTCGATTGAACACAACTGCACCATCCGACTTCTCCCGAACATTCCATGAATTGGGGTTGGACCGAGCTTGCCGGGTCTTTGCTGCAAAGAACAGCCTCAAAAGGCAAATCGCAGGCACAAAAAAGCCGCTGGTCAGCGGCTTTTTTGGCGAAGATCGGTTTATTTCAGACCCGACATCTTCTCGATCGCGCCTTTCAGCTCGGCATCCGAGCAGTCGGCACAGGTGCCTTTTGGCGGCATGGCGTTCAGGCCGGTAATGGCCTTGGCCAGCAGGCCGTCGAGGCCACCCTGGTGGTCTGCGCGGTCTTTCCAGGCGGCGGTGTCGCCAATTTTCGGCGCGCCCAACAGGCCGGTACCGTGGCAAGCGTTGCAGTGTTTGGCGATCACATCATCCGGCGATTTCGCGCCACCGCCGCCGCCCGCAGCCACTGCCACTTCCATCCCCTTGCACTCTTGGCCCTGGACGCAGACTTGGCCGACCGGCTCCAGGCGTTTGGCAATTTCATCATTGGTCGCAGCTTGAGCGCTGACAGCCCATAGGGCCAGTACGGTTGCTGGTGCAGCCAGCATTTTCATAATTAGGTTCACGCGTTCACCCTCAATGGTGGCTATTCACGCCTGCGGCCACGGTTTCGCAGGCGGCGAAAGTATAACGGTTAGCCCGTCCCGCCGAAACAACCCTATTAACCAAAGGGAGATTCAGCAGGGCGGAATGCAGCTACGGGTGTCTCTGCGACATAGGCAGGACGCCTCTTTTCTTAAAAGTTCGCGGGTGTGGCTGCGCTGATTAGTCGCGCCGGCACTTCGAACGGATTGCGAAAACGGTGCGGCTTGGTGCTTTCAAAGTAGTAGCTATCGCCGGCTTCGAGCACAAAAGTTTCAAGGCCCACTACCAGCTCCAGGCGACCTTCCACCAGGATCCCGGTTTCCTCGCCCTCATGGGTGAGCATCTCTTCGCCGGTATCAGCACCTGGCGGGTAGATCTCGTTGAGGAACGCAATCGCCCGGCTCGGGTGCGCGCGGCCCACCAGTTTCATGGTGACGGCGCCGTCTGAGATGTCGATCAGCTCATTGGCTTTATAGACGATCTGGGTCGGTTTTTCCTGGAGGATCTCCTCGGAAAAGAACTCCACCATCGACATGGGAATGCCGCCCAGCACCTTGCGCAAGGAGCTGATGGAGGGGCTGACACTATTTTTTTCGATCATCGAAATGGTGCTGTTGGTGACGCCCGCGCGCTTGGCAAGCTCACGCTGGGAAAGACCTTTCAGTTTACGGATGGATTGCAGTCGTTCGCCGACGTCCAATGCAGGAGCCTCCTAGGATTCAGGCGTTGTTGTAATTGAGCGTTATCATGGCGACAGCGTTCAGTATTTACAACACTTTGGCCTAAATCCCGGGATCTGCCATTCGTGGGTGCCGCTCAAGCGCCGGAATAGAGCCGTGGCACTCGGCGCAGGTTGCAGAAGATCTGGTAGGGAATAGTGTCGGCGGCGGTGGCAACGTCACTGGCGAGGATGTTTTTGCCCCACAACTCGACGGTGGAACCGAGCCCAGCCTGGGGCACATCGGTCAGGTCGATACACAGCATGTCCATCGACACACGGCCCAGCAACTGGCTGCGCTGGCCGGCCACGAGCACCGGGGTGCCGGTCGGCGCGTGGCGCGGGTAGCCGTCGGCGTAGCCCATGGCAACTACCCCGATGCGCATTGGTTTGGGGGTGATGAACCTGGCGCCGTAGCCCACAGGTTCGCCGGCCGGCAGTTCACGTACGCAGATGACTTTCGATTCAAGGGTCATCACCGGCTGCAAACGCGCGGCGATGGCCTGGTCTTCGCCAAACGGCGTGGCGCCGTAGAGCATGATGCCAGGGCGTACCCAGTCGCTGGCAACGCTCGGCCAGCCCAGCACCGACGGCGAATTGCGCAGGCTGACCTGGGCCGACAAGCCCTGGCGCGCCGCTTCAAACACCGCTACTTGCTCTTCGCTGCTGGTGCTGTCCAGCTCATCGGCGCGGGCGAAGTGGCTCATCAGCACGATCTTCGCGACTTTGCCGCTGGCCAGCAGGCGCTGGTAGGCGTCGTGGTAGTCCTTGGGGTGCAAGCCAACACGGTGCATGCCCGAATCGAGCTTGAGCCACACGGTCAGCGGCTTGCTGAGTTGCGCCTGTTCAATCGCGTCCAGCTGCCACAGCGAATGCACCACGCACCACAAATCATGCTCGATGATCAGCGGCAGCTCGTCGGCTTCAAAAAAGCCTTCGAGCAACAACACCGGCCCGCGAATCCCGGCGGCCCGCAGCTCCAGCGCTTCCTCGATGCACGCCACGGCAAACCCGTCCGCCTCGGCTTCCAGCGCCTGGGCCACGCGCACGGCACCGTGGCCGTAGGCGTCCGCCTTGATCACGGCGAGGGCCTTGGCCCCACCCGTGACTTCACGGGCCAGTTGGTAGTTATGGCGCAGGGCTTGGAGGTCGATCAGGGCACGGGCAGGACGCATGGCGGCAGGCTTCTAGGCGGCGGTGAGAAGAAAAAACCGGCACCTGCTGACAACGCGGGCACCGGGAGAGGAGTTTTGCTTAAGGCAGAGCAGCCACAACCGACAGCTCGACCAGGATTTGCGGTTCGCAGAGCTTCGCTTCAACCGTGGCACGGGCCGGCGCGACGCCTTTTGGCAGCCACTTGTCCCATACCGCGTTCATCCCGGCGAAATCGGCGTCGATGTCTTTCAGGTAGATGGTCACCGACAGCAACTTGCTCTTGTCGGTGCCGGCCAGGTCCAGCAAACGCTCGATATTGACGAGGGTTTCGCGGGTCTGCTGCTCGATCCCGGCACTCATGTCGTCGCCGACTTGCCCTGCCAGATACACGGTACCGCTGTGAACAACGATCTGGCTCATGCGCTCATTGGTGAGCTGGCGCTGGATTGACATGTTTTGCGGACTCCTGGTGGTTGCCGTAACGGGAAATATCGAGGCCTGCAGCGCTGATCTGCGGGGTTTTCTTCGCGATCAAGTCCGCCAGCAAACGACCAGAGCCACAGGCCATGGTCCAGCCGAGGGTGCCGTGGCCGGTGTTCAGGAACAGGTTTTTGAACGGGGTCGCACCCACGATCGGCGTGCCGTCCGGGGTGGTCGGGCGCAGGCCGGTCCAGAAACTGGCCTGGCTCAAGTCACCGCCCTGAGGATAAAGGTCGTTGACGATCATCTCCAGGGTTTCCCGCCGACGCGGGTTCAGCGACAGGTCAAAACCGGCTATTTCAGCCATGCCACCGACGCGAATGCGGTTGTCGAAACGGGTGATCGCGACCTTGTAGGTCTCATCGAGAATGGTCGAGGTCGGGGCCATCGCCGGGTTGGTGATCGGCACGGTCATCGAGTAACCCTTGAGCGGGTACACCGGCGCCTTGATTCCCAGTGGCTTGAGCAGTTTCGGCGAGTAGCTGCCGAGGGCCAGCACGTAGCGGTCGGCAGTTTCCAGCTTGCCGTCGACCCACACGCCGTTGATCCGGTCACCCGCGTAGTCCAGGCGCTGGATATCTTGCTCGAAGCGGAATTCGACACCCAGTTGCTTGCACATCTCGGCAAGGCGGGTGGTAAACATCTGGCAGTCGCCGGTCTGGTCGTTCGGCAGGCGCAGGGCACCGGCGAGAATGTCGGTGACGCTGGCCAGGGCCGGCTCGACGCGGGCAATGCCGGCGCGGTCCAGCAGTTCGTAAGGCACACCGGATTCTTTCAATACCGCGATGTCCTTGGCGGCACTATCAAGCTGGGCCTGGGTGCGGAACAGTTGCGTAGTCCCCAGGGTACGGCCTTCGTAGGCAATGCCAGTCTCGGCGCGCAGTTCGTCCATGCAATCGCGGCTGTACTCGGACAGGCGCACCATGCGCTCCTTGTTCACCGCATAACGGCTGGCGGTGCAATTGCGCAGCATCTGCGCCATCCACAGGTATTGGTCGATATCGGCGGTGGCCTTGATCGCCAGCGGCGCATGGCGCTCCAGCAGCCATTTGATGGCCTTGAGCGGCACACCTGGTGCAGCCCATGGCGAGGCGTAGCCCGGCGAGATTTGCCCGGCGTTGGCAAAACTGGTCTCCATGGCCACGGCCGGCTGACGGTCGACCACGACCACTTCAAAACCAGCTCGTGCCAAATAGTAGGCACTGGCCACGCCAATGACACCGCTACCCAAGACCAGAACGCGCATTTTTATTCCCTCATCACGGCCAGACCGCTGACGTTTGTTGTTCAGCACAAAGATGTGGGCAGTATAAAAAGCAATCACCAGTGCATTTCACTATATAACTGCCTATATTTGGCGACAATTCTCGGCAAAAACCCTTTTCACGGAGGAGCATCCCCTATGCGGACCAACACTCAGACCAAGCGGGAACTGGACAAGATCGACCGCAACATCCTGCGTATCCTGCAGGCCGACGGGCGAATTTCGTTTACTGAGCTGGGGGAAAAGGTCGGCCTGTCGACCACGCCGTGCACTGAGCGCGTCCGGCGCCTGGAGCGCGAAGGGATCATCATGGGCTATAACGCCCGGCTCAATCCGCAGCATTTGAAGGGCAGTTTGCTGGTGTTTGTCGAGATCAGCCTGGACTACAAGTCTGGCGACACCTTTGAAGAATTCCGACGCGCCGTATTGAAGCTGCCCCACGTGCTGGAGTGCCATCTGGTGTCAGGGGATTTCGATTACCTGGTGAAGGCGCGGATCTCGGAAATGGCGTCGTACCGCAAATTACTCGGCGATATCCTGCTCAAGCTGCCCCACGTACGGGAGTCCAAGAGCTATATCGTGATGGAAGAGGTAAAGGAGAGCTTGAGCCTGCCGATCCCCGATTGAGCCAGCACCACGACTCAATGTGGGAGCGAGCAAGCCGGCCCCACACGGTTGGACCAGGGCCCCTAGACCAGCACTTGCCGCGTGCTCGCCATGTACGCGTGAATCTGCTTTTCCACCCTCGGGTGGATCAACTCCACCGGGCGGCGGTCGTTGGGGCAAGGCAAGGTCGGCGTGGTGCCGAACAGGCGGCAAATCAGTGGACGCTCGTCGTACACGGTGCAGCCGTTGGGCCCCAGGTGCACGCAGTTGAGTTCGTCCATCGCCGCTTCCTGCTCGGCGGCAGTCTTGCGCGGCAGGCGCGACATTTCCTCGGTGGACGTGGTCACCGGCCCGCAGCAGTCGTGGCAACCCGGGACGCACTCGAACGAGGGAATCTGCCGGCGCAGCGCGTTGACTTTCTGACTGTTGCAACTCATTGACACACGGACCGAACGGCAAATAGGCGTGGATTCTGCCCTAAAAGCCCGCGGTGAGACAGCTTCGTCCGACCGCTGTATCCTGCGTCAAATTTTCCAAACAGGGATGCTCCCCATGACCGCCAGCGCCCGGCACGCCAATTCCTACTACGCCGCCAGCAGTTTCCCGCAGCCTGATTATCCGGTGCTGAAAGGTGAAATCGTGGCCGATGTGTGCGTGGTCGGCGGCGGCTTTTCAGGGCTGAATACCGCCCTGGAACTGGCCGAGCGTGGTTTCAGCGTGGTCCTGCTGGAGGCCCGCAAAATTGCCTGGGGCGCCAGCGGGCGCAATGGCGGGCAACTGATTCGTGGCGTCGGTCATGGCCTGGATCAGTTCACCAACGTCATCGGCACCGAGGGTGTGCGCCAGATGAAACTGATGGGACTGGAAGCCGTGGAAATCGTGCGCCAGCGGGTCGAACGTTCGCAGATCGCCTGCGACCTGACCTGGGGCTACTGCGACCTGGCCAACAAACCCCGCGACCTGGAACACCTGGCCGCCGATGCCGAAGAGCTGCGAAGCCTCGGTTACCGCCACGAAGTGCGCCTGCTGCAAGCGGGCGAAATGCCCAGCGTGATCGGTTCCAACCGCTATGTGGGCGGCATGATCGACATGGGCTCCGGCCACCTGCACCCGCTGAACCTGGCCCTCGGCGAAGCGGCTGCCGCGCAGCAACTGGGTGTGCAGTTGTTCGAGCATTCCGAGGCGGTGCGCATCGACTACGGCCCAGAGGTCAACGTTCACACAGCCTTTGGCAACGTACGCGCCAAGACCTTGGTGCTGGGCTGCAACGCCTATTTAAACGGTCTCAACCCGCACCTGAGCGGCAAGGTGCTGCCCGCCGGCAGCTACATCATCGCCACCGAGCCATTGAGCGAAGCCCAGGCGGGCGAATTGCTCCCACAAAACATGGCGGTGTGTGACCAACGGGTGACAGTGGACTACTTCCGGCTGTCCGCTGACCGACGCTTGCTGTTCGGCGGCGCCTGCCATTATTCCGGACGCGACCCACAGGACATCGGCGCCTACATGCGTCCGAAGATGCTGCAGGTGTTCCCGCAATTGGCCAACGTGAAAATCGATTACCAGTGGGGCGGCATGATCGGCATCGGCGCCAACCGCCTGCCGCAAATCGGCCGGCTGGCCGACCAACCCAACGTGTATTTCGCCCAGGCCTATGCCGGCCACGGCCTCAATGCCACCCACTTGGCGGGCAAACTGCTGGGCGAAGCCATCAGCGGCCAGCAAAGCGGGCGGTTCGACCTGTTTGCCAAAGTGCCACACATCACCTTCCCCGGCGGCAAGCATTTGCGCTCGCCGCTGTTGGCGCTGGGAATGCTCTGGCATCGGTTGAAAGAACTGGCCTGAATCAACCGCGCCAGAAGGGTTTTACGCCCTCCCGGCGCGCCTGTTCGGCACTCAGGCCCACGTCACGCAGCTGCTCCGGGGTCAGTCCCAGCAAGGTCTTGCGCGTGTGCATGCGGCGCCAGAACATCGCCCATGAACCCAGTACAGGGGCCGTCATACGCGCCCCCATGCGCCGCTCCTGCCCAGCTTCCAGCTCCTGACTGTGTAGCGCCAACCGCACATCGCTCAAACCGCTCATTTTCCTGCCCCTCATTTACGTATTGCCATGAGTACGTAGCAACTGTGTTCTCAAGCCAAATGCGCGGCAGCCTTCAAGGCTTCGCGCATTCTTGCGTTAAGCATGGTGACCAGCTTGCGAGCAGCGGCTAC